>JAFGHH010000228.1 GCA_016930215.1 Deltaproteobacteria bacterium | reverse complement strand
ATCCACATCGAGGTCGGCCGCAACATCACGATCCGGGGCTGCCGGATCCACGACTCCGGCAACGGACTGTTCATCGGCGCGAACGACGGCCGGACCCGGGAGATCCTGGTCGAGCGCAACTGGATCTACGACAACGGCATCGAGGGCTCGATCTACGAGCACAACAGCTACACCGCCGCGCGGGGCATCACCTTCCAGTTCAACCACTACGGTTCGCTGCGCGTCGGCTGCGGCGGCAACAACCTCAAGGACCGCTCCGCCGGCCTCGTCGTCCGCTACAACTGGATCGAGAACGGCAACCGACAGCTCGACCTGGTCGATGGCGAGGACACCGACGCCATCCCCGGCGACGCGAGCTATCACACCACCTTCGTCTACGGGAACGTCCTCCTCGAAGGCCCGGACGAGGGCAACAGCCAGATCGTCCACTACGGCGGCGACAGCGGCGACGAGAGCATCTATCGCAAGGGCACGCTCTACTTCCACAACAACACCGTCGTCTCCACGCGGGACGGCAACACCACCCTGTTCCGCCTGTCGACCAACGACGAGCACTGCGATGCCCGCAACAACGTGTTCTACGTCTCGGCCGCCGGCAACCGCCTGGCGCTCTGCTCCGGCACCGGCGTGCTCGACCTGAGCCACAACTGGTTCAAGCCCGGCTTCGTCGACACCCACGATACCCTCTCCGGTACGATCGCCGATGACGGCACGTCGGTCACCGGCGACGACCCGGGGTTCACGGACTTCGCCGGGGGAGACCTGCATCTCGCCGCCGGCTCCCCCTGCATCGATGCCGGCACCGACCTCGCCGCGGCCCTGCTCCCCGACCACGACCCCCTGTTCCAGTACGTCGTGCACCAGGCCGCCGAGCCCCGACCGCTCGAGCCCCCGTTCGACCTCGGCGCCTTCGAGCGGTGCGTGTCCGGTTCCTGCGGCGCCGCGGACGCCGATGCGGACGCCGATGCGGACGCCGACGCGGACGCCGACGCGGACGCCGACGCGGACGCCGGCGCGGATGCCGACGCGGATGCCGACGCGGATGCCGACGCGGCGACGGACACCGCGGACCCCGAGGGCGGCGACGGCGGCGCCGGCGACGACTCCGGCGACGGCTGCGGATGCCGGGCGCCGGGCGGCAGCGACTCCCCCGGGGCTGCGTGGGGGCTGCTCGGCGTCCTGTTCGCGGTTCGATGCTCACGCCGCCGCCGTCCGCGGATCCGGTGAGCCTCTCGGCGGAGCCCTCCGCGCGATCCTACCGCGCGCGGCAAAAGGCTGGTAATTGGGTCGGCCGGCACGCCGGGCGACGAGAGCGGCGTGCCGACACGGACGGATGACCGACGAACGGGACGAGACGGACCTGCCGCGACCCGAGGACGACGCCCCCGCGCCGCCCGCGGAGACCGCCCTGCCGCCCTTGCGCGCCCGGCTGCTCGGGCGCGCGCCGCGCGTCGTGTTGTGGCTCCTCGCCCTCGCCGCGCTGGCGTTCCTTGCCGACGACCTGGGCGGCTGGGGGCTGCTGCCGCGGCCCGACGAGCTGTGGCCGTGGCGTTCCGAGGCGCCGCCCGAGCGCGCCGTGTCGCCGGCCCAGGTTCGCGCGGCCACGGCGGAGTTGGACGACGCTCTGGCGGCGGCGCTGGGGCGACGTCCGCCGAGCCGCGCCCCGGAGCCGGCCGCGGGGCCCGCCGGAGCTCCGTCGGGCGGTCCGTCGCCCGCCGCCGTTCCTCCTCCTCCTCTTCCTCCTCCGGCGGAGGAGGACCCGGCCCGCCGCCTCGCGGCCTCGATGGAGGCCGGCGAGACGATCCAACCGCTGGAGAACCCCTGCCGACGCGAGGAGCGGGGACGGTGCGCGGAGCGCGCGCTCGACCCGTTCTACACCGCCCTGCGCCGCACCGCGCTCGGCAAGCCCGGTGCGGTGACCCGCGTCACGCACTACGGCGACTCGGTGATCATCGAGGACCTCTGGACGGGGACGGTACGGCGCAAGCTGCAGCAGCGCTTCGGCGACGCCGGCGCCGGCTTCCTGTTCGTCGCCCGCCCGTGGGAGTGGTACGGGCACCAGGACGTCGTGACGAAGTTCACCGATGCCTGGCACGTCAAGCGCGTGACGGTCGGCCAGTCGCACGACCGACTCTACGGCTTCGGCGGCGTGAGCTTCCTCGCCGGCGGACCCGGGGCAAAGGCGACCTTCGCCACCTCGGACGAAGGCCCGACGGGCAGGGCGGTCTCGCGATTCGAGGTCTACTTCCTGGCCCAGCCGCACGGCGGAACGCTCGAGGTCGCCGCGGACGGCGCGGTGCTCAAGACGTTCTCCACCGCGGCCGAGGCCGTCGAGTGCGGCTTCCGGCGGCTGGACGTGCCGGACGGGCCGCACCAGCTGTCGGTTCGCTCGCTGGGCGGCGGGCCGGTGCGGCTGTTCGGCGTGACGCTGGAGCGTGAGGGACCGGGCGTGGTCTACGACGGGATCGGCATCCTGGGCGCCTCGGCCCGCGCGCTGCTCGAGCCGGACGAGGCGCACTGGAAGGAGCAGTTCGCCCACCGGCGGCCGGACCTCGTGGTACTGACCTTCGGGACCAACGAGAGCGACCACGACCTGTCGATGACCGGGTATCGCGAGCAGCTCGCGCGCGTGGTGGCGCGGATCCGCGCCGTGGCGCCGTTCGCCGGCTGCCTGCTGGCCGGACCGCCCGATCGGGGCGACCCGAACACGCGCAAGACGCGCCCGGTGATCCCGAAGATCGTCGCCGTCCAGCGGGAGGTGGCCCTGGCCGGAGGCTGCGCCTTCTGGGACACCTTCACCGCGATGGGCGGCCCCGACACGATGTGGCGCTGGTACCGCACCAACCCGCGGCAGTCGTTCGGCGACCTGACGCACCTCGCGCCCGCCGGCGGCGAGGTCCTCGGCGGCCTGTTCTACGGCGCGCTCGTCCAGGGCCTGCTGGAGTACCTCGAGCGCGCCCCGGAGACGCCGCTTCCTTGACTCCCCGCCGTTCCCCTCGTACACGTGGGGCGTGAACCGCGCGCGCGCCACGCCCAGCCTCCCGGGGCTCGGCCTGCTGCTCCTGTCGCTGGCGACCCCCGTCGTCGCGGACACCGTCCACGAGGTGCGCCGCGGCGAGACGCTGTGGGGCATCGCCCGCGCCCACGGCGTGTCGGTCGAAGCGGTCCGGGAAGCGAACGAGCTGGACGATGCCGATCGCCTGCTGGCCGGCCGGCGCCTGCGGATCCCGACCACGACCTCCGCGGCCGCGACCGGCGAGGCGCGCCGGCCGCGCGATCCCGTCGGTTCGTCGCCCGCCCGGGTCGTCGCTGCGGCCGCCGGGGCCCCCGCACCCGCCGCAAGCCCCGCACGTTCGTCCGCCGGGGAAGGCGACGCTCCGCTCGCCGAGGTGGTCCTGGAAGACCTTTCCGGCCGCGCGCTGGACCGGTGGTTCGAGCGGTTGGGGCGGGTCGAGCGGGGCACGCCCGGCGCGGTGGTCCGCGTGGCCCATTTCGGCGACTCCCACAGCGCCACGACGTCGTTCACCTCGGCGATCCACGGCACGCTCGCCGCGCGCTTCGGCGACGCCGGCCCCGGCTTCCTCCAGCCCGGACGACCCTGGCGGTCCTACGACCCCGCGGGCGTCGACGTGGGCGCCGACGACGCCTGGACCTTCGACCGCGTCCATGGCCGCGACGAGACCGTGCTCGACGACGGCCGCTTCGGCCTCGGCGGCTGGTCCGCGCGCAGCGCCGAGCCCGACGCCGTGTTGTGGGTCGAGACCGAGCCGCGGGCCGTGGCGGGCGCCTTCGAGGTGCAGTACCTGGCGCAGCCCGGCGGCGGCTCGGCGGAGCTCCTGCTGGACGGCGAGGTCGTGGGACGGATTGACACCGCGGCCGACACGCCGGCGGTCGGACGGCACCGCGTGCAGACCGAGGAAGACAGGCACCGCTTCGAGGTCCGGCTGCGCGGCGACGGCGAGGTGCGGCTGCTCGGCCTGTCCGCCGAGCGGTCCGGGCCCGGCGTGCGCTGGGACGTGCTCGCCACCAACGGCGCCCGCGCCGACTGGCTGCTCGAGTGGGACGCCGGGCTGTTCGCCGAGGCGCTCGCGCAGCGCGAGCCGGACCTGGTCGTGCTGCTGTACGGCACGAACGAGGCCGCGGACGACGACCTCGACCTGGACCGCTATGCCGGACGGCTGGCCGAGGCGCTGGAGCGGGTCCGCAACGCGGCGCCCGAGGCGTCCTGCCTGGTGGTCGGGCCGCCCGACCTGTCGCACCGCGAGCGCCGCGCGTGGCGCGGGACGCCGGAGCGGCTGCCGGAGCTGATCGAGCGGCAGCGGGCGCGGGCGGCCGAGGCGGGCTGCGCGTTCCTCGACCTGTTCGCGGCGATGGGCGGCCCCGGGGCGATGGACCGCTGGGTCGCCGCCGACCCGCCGCTCGGCGCGCGCGACCGCGTGCACCTTACGGCCCGCGGCTACCGGGTGCTGGGCGAGGCGCTGGCCGGGGCGCTGCTGCGGGCCTACGACGCGTCCACCGGCGCGGCGTCGCCCGCCGCCGCCGCCGAGTAGCCTCCGTCGATGTCCTACCAGGGTCTCGACTACGTCCTGTTCCTCGTCGCCGTCGCGTTCCTGTACCGCGCCGCCGCGGCGCACCGGACGCTCCGCGTCGGGCTGCTCGTCGCGGCCGGCTACGCGTTCTACGCGCTGGCGAACCCGCTGCACCTCGCGCTGCTCGTCGGCCTGACCGGTGCCGAGTGGCTGATCGTGCGGGCGTTGGCCCCGGCGGGCGGTCCGCGCCGCCGCCTGCTCCTCGTCGCCGTCGTGACGCTCGACCTCGGTGCGCTCGCCGTCTTCAAGTACGCCGCGTTCCTCACCGGTTCGCTCACCGCGGGCCTCGCGGCGCTCGGCCTCGACGTCGCACCCGCCGCGCTCGACTTCGGCTTCCCGCTCGGCGTGTCGTTCTACGTCTTCTCCTCGCTGACCTACTCGATCGATGTCTACCGCGGGCGCTGCGCGCCCGCGACGAGCCTGCTCGACTACGCCGCATACGTCTCGTTCTTCCCCAAGCTGATCGCCGGGCCGATCGCTCGCGCGCGCCAGTTCCTGCCGCAGCTCGCGGCTTCGCCGCGGTTCGGCGACGGCGTCACCGGGCGGGCGCTGTTCCTGCTCCTGGCCGGGCTGGTCAAGAAGGTCGCGCTGGCCGACTACCTCGGCCGCAACCTGGTCGAGCGCGTGTTCGACGCGCCCCAGCGCTACTCGTCGCTCGAGACGCTGGTCGGGGCCTATGCCTACACGTTCCAGATCTACTGCGACTTCTCCGGCCTGACCGACATCGCGATCGGCTCCGCCCTGCTGTTCGGGCTGAGCCTGCCGAAGAACTTCGACCTGCCGTATCGCGCGGTCAACCTGCAGGACTTCTGGCGACGCTGGCACATCTCGCTCTCGACCTGGCTGCGCGACTACCTCTACATCCCGCTCGGCGGCAACCGCCGCGGCCCGGCCCGGACCTACCTCAACCTGTTCGTCACGATGCTGCTCGGCGGCGTCTGGCACGGCGCCGGCTGGACCTTCGTTGCCTGGGGCGCGCTGCACGGGGCGGGCCTGGCCGCGACGCGCGCGTTCCAGCGCCTCCGCGGCCGCGGCGCCCGCTCCCCGACCGCGGCCGGACGGCTGCTCGCCGGGCTGCTGACCTTCCACTTCGTCGCGCTGTGCTGGGTCTTCTTCCGCGCCCCGTCGTTCGACGTCGCCTGGGCGGTGCTGGCCAGGATCGCCGAGGGCTCGACCTACGCCCCGAACCTCACGCCGCAGCTGCTCGCGGCGCTCGGTATCGCCGCGCTCCTGCACTACCTGCCGCGCGGCTGGTACGCGCGGACCCGCGCGCTGTTCGTCGCCGCCCCGGCCCCGGCCCAGGCCGCCGTGCTGCTCGTCGCCGGCGTCGTGCTGTCCCGGCTGGCCACGACCTTCGTGCCGTTCATCTACCAGCAGTTCTGACGGCGAGGCGTCACCCGGCGGGCGGCCGGATGCGGACAGCGACGACGACGACGCCTGCGACGACGACCACGCCGGGAGAGCGCCACGGCGGAATCCCGGCTCGGGTCGGGGGTTGATTCCCGGCCCGGACCGTGGCTCGATCCGGCTTCCCGCCGCCGCCGGCGGCGCCCGGGAGGTCGCGATGGGTTCGCCCGAGAAGACGCCGTCCCACTGGCTCCGCGCCGGGCTGCTCGCGCTGGCCGAACGTTTCCCGCGCCTGGTGTTCAATCTCTACCCTCCGTTCCTCGGCACCGGGATCTGGGTCCGCGAGATCTCGCCCGATTACCGCTCGATCCGCGTCGAGATGCCGCTGCGGTTCTACAACCTCAACTACTTCGGCACCCACTTCGGCGGCTCGTTGTACGCGATGTGCGACCCGTTCCTCGTGTTCATGACGGTCAAGAACCTCGGCCCCGACTACCGGGTGTTCGACAAGGGGGCGACGATCCGCTTCCGGCGCCCCGGCTGCGGCCGGGTGCACGTCCACTTCCTGTTGACGGACGAGCGGCTGGCGGCGCTGCGCGAGGCCGCGGACCGCGACGGCAAGGCCGACGTGCCGCTGACCGTGGACGTCGTGGACTCCGCCGGCGAGACGGTGGCCCAGGTCGAGAAGCTGCTCCAGGTGCGTCGTCGGGACTACGTCGAGCCGCGGCCGCCGGAAGCCGGGCCTCCGGGCCGCTGTCGCTGAGCCGCCCGCCGCCGTCGGAGGCCGGCGGCGAGCGCCAGACCGAGGGCCGGCAGCAGGGCGAAGAGCGCGGTCCCGCCGCCCACGGCGCAGCCGCAGCCGCCGCCCGCGACCGGAGGAGCGACCCCCGCCGCCCGCGGGTCGGGACCGCCGAAGCGGATCGTCGCGTAGTGCTCGGGCCCAAGCCAGCCGTCGGCGTCGGTCCAGGCCGGACCGGTGAGCACCGTCGGGAAGCCGCCGCCGTCGCCGAGC
Source organism: Deltaproteobacteria bacterium (assembly GCA_016930215.1). Lineage (GTDB taxonomy): Bacteria > Myxococcota_A > Polyangia > DRWM01 > JAAZOP01 > JAAZOP01. Next base: position 40,067 of record JAFGHH010000228.1, on the reverse strand, counting down.
CAGCACTTGACGCCGCGCTCGAGGCGGACGCACAGGTCGGCGCGTCCGTCGCCGTCGGCGTCCGCCAGCCGCAGCGTGCGGTAGCGCGGGCGCTCGGTCCAGCCGTCCGCGTCCGGCAACGCCGGCCCGGCGAAGCGGCGGCCGAACCCCGCACCGGTCCACAGCCAGCACTCGATCCCGTCGGCGCCCCGGACGCAGACGTCGCTCGCCCCGTCGCCGTCGAGGTCCGCCATCCGCAGCGTGGAGAACCGTTCGAAGCGGTCCCAGCCGTCGGCGTCCGACAGCGGCGGTCCGAGGACCATCGGACCGAAGCCGGTTCCGATCGACAGGTGGCAGCGGAAGTCGGTGGCCGAGCGGCCGCAGAGGTCGGCGCGCCCGTCGCCGTTCACGTCGACCAGCCGGATCGTGCTCCAGCGGCCCACGTCGTCCCAGCCGTCGTCGTCGGTCCAGGCCGGGCCGACGAGCCGCGCGCCGAAGCGCACGCCGTCGGAGAGCCAGCAGGCGACGCCGTCCGCGCCGCGGGCGCAGAGGTCGGCGCGCCCGTCGCCATCGATGTCGCCCATCCGCAGCGAGCCGTAGTACGGCACCTCTTCCCAGCCGCGGTCGTCGGCCAGCTCGTGGAGCGCGACGGCGGCGCCGAAGCCGCGCCCTTCCGACGGGAAGCACTGGAACCCTCCGGCGGCGCGGGCGCAGAGGTCGGCGCGTCCGTCGCCCGTGAAGTCCGCCAGCCGGATCGTCGCGTACGACGCCGGCCGGTCCCAGCCCGCCGCGTCGGACAGCTCCGGCCCGTCGATCTGGGCGCCGAAGCCGGTGCCGGTCGAGCGCCAGCAACGGAGGCCCTGGCCGCTGCGCGCGCAGAGGTCGGCGCGCCCGTCGCCATCGATGTCGCCCGTGCGCAGCGTCGCGTAGTGCGACGGCTCGTCCCAACCCTCCGCCGCGTCCAACGGCGGCCCGCGCATGACCCGGTCGAAGGCGCGGCCCGACGAGCGCAGGCAGGCGAAGCCGTCCGGGGTCCGCGCGCAGAGGTCGGCGCGCCCGTCGCCATCGATGTCGCTCGTCCCGCCCCAGTCGTACAACGGCGACTGGAACGTCACCTCCTCGATCTCGCACACCCGCTCCTCGTCGGTCTCCCCGTCGCAGTCGTTGTCCAATTCGTCGCAGACCTCGGGGACCGGCGGCACCTCGCCCACGCACGCGCCCCAGGCGCCGGCGGAGCAGGTCTGCGTGCCCGGGCGGCACTCGCCGACGTCCGACCCGCAGCTCCGCGACAGCCGCTCGTCGGTCTCCCCGTCGCAGTCGTCGTCGCGGTTGTTGCACGTCTCGGGCTGCGGCGCGACGCCGCCGAGGCAGGCGCCCCAGCTCCCGGCCGAGCAGGTCTGCGTCCCGATCCGGCACTCGCCGACGTCCGTGCCGCACGGCCGCGTCAGCCCCTCGTCCACCGCGCCGTCGCAGTCGTCGTCGCGGTTGTTGCACGTCTCGGGCGACGGCACGCAGGCGCTGCCCAGCCGCATGCGCCGGATCGCCCGGTACGACGACGACAGCGTGCGGTTCTGGTGCACGATGCCCGTCGAGCACCCGGCGGCCTCGTAGGTCCACATCCAGCCCCAGGGATCGCCCTGGTGGAACACCACGATGTGCCCGCCGCTGCCGGGACAGCCTCCGCGGCGGTACGAGGCGCAGTCGCCGCGCTCCAGGTTCCCGCGGCCGATCGCGTTCCACCAGGTCTCGGTGCAGGTGAAGTGCCAGGTCGAGTAGGGGTGTGCGCAGGTCGTCAGCGCGATCGGGCTCGGCACCTGCCAGACCTTGGCCGCGAAGCCCGAGCAGTCGGCGCCGTAGCTGCCGTAGTGCGTGCACCCCGGACAGCTCCCCGAGCACGACCCGTGCTGCGTGCCGTCGGAGCGCCAGCAGCCGTTGCCCCACCAGTACGAGTAGCCGACGCCGGAGACCGCCAGGTTGACGATCTCGTCGCGCGTCATCTCCGCCGGGTCCGCCGGCGCGGCGACCGGGACGGCGAGCCAGGCGACCAGCGCGACGCCGAGCGCGCGCCTCAGGGCCGCCATCGCCGCACCTCCACGCCCCGCTCGGTGAACGCCGATTGCCACACCGCGCCGTCGTCCGCCAGCTCGAACGCGTCCCACTGCTCCCACGGCCCCTCCGAGTCCGGAGCCGCGAACCGCGCCCGCTCCTGGAGCCCCGCGTCGAGCACCACCACCTCGAAACCGGAAAACTCCACCTCGTACCCGGGCCCCGGGCCCTCGACCAGCAGGTGCGCCGCCAGCATCAGCCGTCCCGCCGCGTTCCGGCCCAGCCCCCCGATCCGGTCCACCGGCTTCGCGAAGCGCAGCGTGGCTCGGGCAAGCTCCTGCCCGGCCTCGCGGTCGAAGGTCCACACGTCGAGCGCGTCGATCCCGCGGCGCCCGGCCCCCACGTGCAGCGCGTCGGGGCCCGCCGGACGACCCGGTACCGCCCAGCGGTAGAACGCCGGTGCGAAGCGGGGGTCCATCACCCGCACCGACCACCGGTGCTCGTACTCCAGCCATACGCCGTCGTCCCGCGCGAACACCCCGGTCACCCCGCCGCCCTCCGGGATTCCCTCGCCCTCCACCGGCGCTTCGCCGACCACGGTGCCGTCGAGCGTCACGACGCGGACGACGCGGGCGACGAGCCGGTCGAGCAGGACCAGCTCGCCGCCGGGGGCAACGGCAAGGTCGACGAAGGTCTCGGAGCCGAGCGGGGTGGCGCCGAGCCACGCGCCGTCGGCGGACCAGCGGGCCGCGCGGCGGTTCACCGCGTCGAGCACGAACAAGTCGCCCGCGAGACCGACGGCGAAGCTCGGCGGACCCTCGAAGTTCGATTCGTCGCCGCCCCGCCGGCCGAGCGCGCCGTCGCCGTCGCCCCACGGCGCGACGACGACCAGCTCCGCCGCCGACCCGTTCGCTCGGGCCGGTTCGTCCGCCACCGCCAGCGCCGCGGCGAGGCCGAGCAGACCGAGAATTCGCGGTCCGTCCATCACGCGCTCCCCGGCGGCTCCCCGCTCGAGCCGCCCAGTCCAGTGTACCGGCAAGGCCGGTGGAGGGGTAGGGCGGAGGGTAGGGCGGAGGGTCGGGAGCCGGCCGGACCGTCGGTTCGAGAGGCCCGGTGACGGCAGGGTGGCGGCAGGGTTGGCCGCGACGGCGGGGCGACCTACACTGTCGACCGAAGCCGGGGCGAGGTCGCAACGGCAGGACCGGCACGACCGGAGTCGAGGAGGACGTCATGCGCTCGAAGGCAGTCCGTCTTGCGTGGAGCTTGTGTCTGACGATCGGCCTCATCGTCGCCGGCTGCGGCGGCGACGACTCCGGGCCGGGCGACGCGAGCGACGTCCGTCCCGACGCCGAGGTCCCCCCCGACGTTCCCGGAGACGCGGACGTCCCGGAACCCGACGGCGACGTCCCGGCCGACGCTCCGATCGATGCTCCGGCCGACGGCGATGACGCCCCCGCGGACGGCGCGGACGACGGCTCCGACGCCGCGACCGTCTGGCCGCTCGCCGCGGGTGCCTACCTCCTCGTCGCGGACTTCGAGCCGCTCGACCTGCTGCCCGACCAGGTGCAACGGCTGGTGGACGACGTCGGCGAGATCCTGCAGAGCCCCGGTGCGCCGCTGCTCCGGCTGCTGGCCGTCACCGCCTGCGAGCTGGACTCCGAGTGCACGGACTACTCGGCGCACTCGTACCTCGACTACATCTTCGACCCGCCCGCCTCCGCCGGCGCGGACTCGACGCTCAACGTCTACGGCGTCGTGGTCGCGACGATCCTGGAATCGAACCTGTTGACGGGCGTCCGGGCCGTGCGCTCCGACCCGGGCGCGACGCTGGAGGAGGTCCTCGACCCCGGCCGCAACGTGTTCGACGACGCCGAAGGCTGGCGGCTCGACGGCACCCTGGAGCTGGCGGCCGATCCGGACGCGTCCGGCGGACTCGGAGCCGCGAACGCGATCGCCTGCAACCGGGTGACCTGGCGCTGGACCGGTGCGGAGGCCGCGTTCGTCCTGCGCCCCGCGTCGCTCGTGACGGCCGGCGGGATCCAGGCCGACCTGGTCCCGTATCCGCCCGCCGCGCCGGACGGCACCCGCGCCATCGCGATGGCGCCGTTCGACCTGGGCCTCGATTGGGCCGGGCTGCTCGTCCGGGTGCTCGAGAGCGTCGTCTTCCCCCGGACGATCGACCCGTCCGTCGACTCGTTCGAGCAGCTCTTCACCGTCGCGATCGATTGCGAGGCGTTCGGCGACGACCTGGCGGCTCGCGGCGGCACCTACGAAATGCTGGCGCCGCTGCTGGAGACGGCCTGCACGGCCCTCGCCGTGTCCGCCGGGCCGTACCTGGAAGCGTGGATCGACGAGCGGACGAGCGGGGTCCACGGCTCCTTCCGGCTGGGCTCGCCGACGGACGGGCCGTGTCCCGCGGCGGAGGTCGCCGGCCCGACCGGTCCCGTCATCGAACGCTTCGGCGAGGACCGCGACGGCGCGCGCTGTCCGTGGGAGGGGACGACCCGGTTCGGCGAGGACGACGGCGAGGCGCTCGCGGTCGAATGGGCCGCCACCGCGACGTGACCGTGAGGAGGCCTGCGTGGTGACCGCGCCGCCCCGGCATGCCCGCGCCGCCGACGGGACCGAACTGCTGTATCGCGTCGCCGGCCCGGCCGACGCCCCGTGGCTCGTGCTCGGCAACGGCGCCGGCTGCAGCGAGGAGTTCTGGACCACCGCCCTCGTCCCGACGCTCGCGCCCCGCCTGCGCCTGCTGTGGTGGAACTACCGCGGCCACCACGGCTCGGCCCCCGCCGCCGACCCGACCGCCTACCGCATCGAGCACCACGCCGCCGACCTGCTCGCGCTGCTCGACACCGAGCGGATCGCCTCCGCCGTGTTCCTCGGCTTCTCCCTCGGCGTCCAGGTGACGCTCGAGGCGTACCGCCGTCGCCCGGCCGCGTTCCGTGCGCTGGCGCTCGTCTCGGGGAGCGACGAGGACCCGCTGGCGACGTTCGCCGGGCTGCCGCTCCTGCGGCCGCTGCTGTGCGGGATGTTCGACCTGGGCGTCGCCCTGCCGGGGCTCGCCGCCCGCGTCATGCGCCTCACGCTCGGCGGGCCGCTCGCCGTCCCGTTCGCGCGCGCGACGGGGTTCTGCGAGCGGGACGTGCCCGAGGCGCCGTTCCGGGCGTACCTGGCGCAGGCGGCGGCGCTGCCGGCCGTGCCGTACGTGCGCACCCTGCGGCTGATGGCGGAGCACTCGGCGCGCGACGTCGTGCCGCAGGTCGCGATCCCCACGCTGCTCGTCTCGGGCCTCGAGGACACGATGACCCCCCCGGGGGTGATGGAGCGGATCCGCGCCGCGCTGCCCGACGCGACCTGGCTGCCGGTGGCCGGCGGCCGGCACACGCTGCTGCTCACCCGCGGCGGCTGGGTCGGCCGCCGGGTGCTCGAGTTCCTCGACCGGCGCGGGCTGCTCAGCGGCGCCAGAACGTCTTCGACAGCAGCACCAGCGCCGTAATCAGCTCGAGCCGGCCGACGAGCATCAGGTAGGTCAGCACCCACAGCACGAACGGGCTCAGGCCCGCGTAGTTGCACGTCGGGCCGACGGCGCCGAAGCCGGGGCCGACGTTGCCGAGCGTCGCGGCGACGGCGGAGATCGAGGTCACGAGGTCCTCGCCGGTGAGCGCGACGAGGGCCGTGCCGACGACGAAGTGCGCCATGTAGAGGAAGAAGAACGCCGCGGTCAGCGAGACGATCGGCTCGGGAATCAACTGGCCGCCGACGCGGACGGGGATCACCGCGCGCGGGTGCCCGGCCAGCGCCAGCTCGCGCCAGCCGTGCTTGATCAGCACGATCAACCGCGAGACCTTCATCGAACCGGCCGTGGAGCCCGAGCTGCCGCCGATCATCATCGTCACGATCAGGAGGACCGGCGCGAGCGGCGCCGCTTCCAGCCAGCCGCCGAAGTCGGCGGAGTTGAACCCGGTCGTCGTCATCAGCGACACGACCTGGAACACGCCGTGCCGCAGCGCCGGCAACGGACCGTCCACGGCCCCGCCGATCCACGTCGTGAGCGCGATCGCCAGCGAGAAGCCGGCCAGGATCAGCAGGTACAATCGGGTCTCGAGGTCGCGCCAGTAGACCCGCGGCTGACGCGTGTTGAGCAGCCGCACGTGCAGCGCGAAGTTGATTCCGGCGACCGCCATGAAGAACACCAGCACCAGCTCGATCGCCGGGCTGTCGAACGCCATGATGCCGGTGTTGCGCGTGGAGAACCCGCCGGTCGCCATCGTCGCCAGGCCGTGGCAGACGGCGTCGAACCAGCCCATCCCCGCCAGGGCGAGCGCCAGGATGCCGAGGACCGTGATGCCGACGTAGACCGACCACAGAAGCCGCGCCGTGTCGCGCAGGTGCGGCGTGATCTTGTCCTTCGTCGTGCCGGGCACCTCCGCGCGGAACAGCGCCTGGGCCGCCAGGCCGAACATCGGCAGCACCGCCACGAACAGCACCACGATCCCCATCCCGCCGAGCCACTGCGTCATCGAACGCCACAACAGCAAGCCGTGCGGCAGCGATTCCACGTCGCCGATCACCGTCGCCCCGGTCGTGGTCAGTCCGGACATCGTCTCGAACAGGCAGGCAGTGACGGAGTCCAGCGCCGGAAACCCCTCGAGGCGGGCGTAGAGCCAGTAGGGCAGGGCGCCGAACAACCCGGCGGCGACCCACGACAGGAACACCGCCACCAGCCCTTCGCGCCGGCCCAGGTCGGTGCCGCGCCGCCGCAGCACCAGCGCCGCCGCGCTTCCCGCGACGAACGCGACCCCCGCGGAGATCGCCAGCGCCGTCACGTCGCGCTCGCCCAGCGCCATCGCCAGGCCCAGCGGCGCCAGCATCGCCACGCCGATCAGCGCCGTGACGAGGCCGACCACCTGTCCGACGATCGCGAGGTGCATCGCTACTTCGCCGCCGCGTCCGTCGGGGGCGGCTGCGGCGCCCCCGCGACGGGCCCCGCGGGCGGGGCCGGTGGTGGCGCCGGAGCCGGGGGTGTCGGAGCCGGGGCCGGCGGCGTCGGCGTCGGCGGAGGCGGCGGCAGGCTGTCCTCGCGGCCCGCGAACACCTTCTCGACCTTCCGCACCACCTCGCGCCGCACGATCGCCACCACCCGGTCGCCCGGCCGGATCATCGTCTCGCCGGTGGCGATCACCGTCTGGTCCCCGCGCGAGACGGTGAGCACCATCGCCTGGCGCGGGAAGCCCGCCCTCTTGAGCTGGCGCGCCACGAGCTTCGACCCCTCCAGCGCCTGCAACTCGAGCACCTCGACGTCGCGCGACCACAGCGCCTGGACCCCCAGGACCCGGCCCTGGCGCACGAACTGCAGGATCGAGCCGACGACGGCGGACTGGGGCGAGGTCGCCGCATCGATGCCGATCGACGGCGCGAGGTGCTCGAAGGTCGTGCTCGACGCCGCGACCATCGTCAGCCGCGCCCCGAGCGACTTGGCGAGCAGGGCGGCCGGCACGTTGCGGTCCTCGTGGCGCGACGCGGCGACGAACGCGTCGATGTCCGCGATCCCCTCCTCCACCAGCACCTCGGGATTCGTCCCGTCGCCCTGCACCACCAGCGCCTCGGGCAGCCGCTCGGCCGTCTCCCGGCAGCGCTCCGGGTCGGAGCTGAGGATCTTGACCCGCACCTGCCGGTCCCGCAGCGCGAGCGCCAGGTAGATGGTGAGGTTCTCGGCGCCGAAGATCAGCACCGAGCGCACCGGATCCGTGCTCCTGCCGGCGAGCTGCAGCACCGCCGACGCGTGCTCGCGCAGGCAGGCGAAGTAGGCGATCGCGCCCGGCTCCACCACGTCGGTGCCGCTCGGGACGGTGACCTTGCCGCGGTACTCGAGACACGCCACGCGCAGCGGGATCCCCTCGGGCGGCCGGAACTGCAGCAGCGGCCGGCCCGCCAGCGGGTGGTCGGCGTCGATGCGCATCCCGACCAGCAGCACCCGACCGCCGACGAACTGCACCACGTCCAGTGCGCCGGGCACCTCGAGCGTGCGGGCGATGCGGCGCGCCGCCTCCTCCTCCGGGTTGATCACCGCGGCCAGCCCGAACGGCTCGCCCCGGAACAGCTGCGGATCCTCGTGGTACTCCGGGTCGCGCACGCGCGCGATCCGCGTCGCCTGCGGCGCCAGCCGCCCGGCCAGCAGGCATGCCAGCAGGTTCACTTCGTCGCTCTCGGTGACCGCGATCACCATTCGGGCCTTGTCGACCTCCGCCCGCCGCAACACCACCGGCGAACACCCCGAACCGTGCACCACGCCCGCGTCCAGCCGCTCCGTCACCTCGGCGAGCCGGTGCGCGTCGCGGTCGATCAGGACGACCTCGTGACGCTCCCAGGAAAGGCGCTGGGCGATCGCGAACCCGACCTGACCGGCTCCGATGATCACGACACGCATGACGGCAGGATTCCTACCACAGCGCCGAAGGAAGAACCATGAGCGGCAAGCGGCGACGGAGGGAGCGGCCGCCGGAAGGGTGAGCCGCCGGGGCTGCCGCCGGGGCCGCCGTCTGGTCTTGACGTCGGCCGCCCGTCGGACCAGCGTGCGGTCCGCGGTCGCCGCAAGCGACCGCCGGACGGGAGGCACGGCGATGACGAAGAAGATCCTCGACACCGACCGGGCGCCGAAGGCGATCGGGCCCTACAGCCAGGGGATCGCGGTCGGCGAGCTGCTCTTTCTCTCGGGACAGATCCCGCTCGACCCCGCCACCGGCGAGCTGGTGGCCGGCGACGTGGGCGCGCAGACCGAGCGGGTGCTCGATAACCTCGAGGCGGTGCTCGCCGCCGGCGGGCTCGAGTTCCGCCACGTGGTCAAGACGACGATCTTCCTCACCGACCTGGCGGACTTCGGTCGGGTCAACGAGCTGTACGGGCGGCGCTTCCCGACCGAGCCGCCGGCCCGCGCGACGGTGCAGGTCGCCGCGCTGCCGCGCGGCGCGCGCGTCGAGATCGAGGCAATCGCGCACCGCAACGCCTGACGGGCCTCGTCAGAACAGCATCCGTACCTCGTACACGCCGTCGGCGAACTCCACGGAGACGTTCGGCCCGGCCTGGAACAGCCGCCGCATCTTGGCGTTGTGCGCCAGGATGTTCGCCGTGAATCCCCGCAGTCCCCGGGCCCGCGCGTACTCCATCATCCGCTGCTGCAGCGCCCCGCCGAGCCCCACACCCTGCCACTCGGGCCGGATCATGTACGCCACCTCGGCCAGGTTCGTCGCGCGGTCGACGTAGTAGCACGAGCTGCCGACGATGAACTCGCCCTCGCGCTCGCCGGCCACGGCCATGAACGCCATCTCGTTGTCGTAGTCGACGTTGCACAGGTGCTCGGCCTTCGACACCGACAGCGAGGTCAGCCGCGTGAAGAACCGCGTGTACACGTCCTGGTCGCTGAGGTGGTAGAACAGGTCCTGCAGCTCCTCGACGTCGCTGGCCTTGCTCGGCCGCAGCAGCACCTTGCGGTCCCCTTTGAGCGAGACCACCCGCTCCTCCTCGGCCGGGTAGGCCACGGCGCTCTTGAGCTGCTGGTCGGGGCGCGCGAGCCCCAGGCGCCGGGCCTCCTCGAGCAGCTCCGGGCGGAACCTCGGGTGCGCGATCTCGATCAGCTCCAGCGCCCGCTCGCGGACCGCCTTGCCGTACAGGTACGCACTGCCCCACTCGGTGACCACGTAGTGCACGTCGCCCCGGGGGATCGTCACCGCTTCGCCCGGGTGCAGGAGCGGCCGGATTCGCGACTGCGAACCGTCCTCCGTCGTCGAGGGCAGGCAGACGATCGCCTTGCCGCCGGGCGACGCCGCCGCGGCGCGCAGGAACTCGGCCTGCGTCGACAACCCGCCGTACAACTCGCCCTCGAACTGGTCCGCGCACACCTGTCCCGTCAGGTCGATCGCGAACGCCTGGCCCACCGAGACGAACCGCGCGTTCTTCGCCAGCACCGCCGGGTCGCAGACGTAGTCCAGCGGATGGAGCTGGAACATCGGGTTGTCGTCGACCAGGTCGTACAGCCGCCGCGTCCCCAGGCACCAGCTCGCCACCACCTGCTCGCGGTGCACCGTCTTGCGCCGCCCCGTCACCACGCCGCGCTCGATCAGGTCGACCAGCGGGTCGGTGATCACGTCCGAGTGGATCCCCAGGTCCTTGCGCTCGGTGAGGTAGCGCAGCATCTCGTTGGGGATGCGGCCGAGGCCTACCTGGAGCGTCGAGCCGTCGTCGATGATCCGCGCCACGTAGCGCGCGATCCGCTCGGCCACCGCGTCCGCCGCCGCGTGGCGGTACTCGATCACCGGCTCGTCGACCGGCACGAACGCCGCGAAGCGGTCGACGTGCACCGCGGTGTCGCCCCGCGTCCGCGGCATCCGCGGATTGACCTCGGCCAGCACCGTGCGCGCGTGGCGCACCGCCGCCCGCGTGATGTCGACCGAGACCCCGAGCGACACGAACCCGTGCTCGTCCGGCGGCGAGACCTGCACCAGCGCGACCTCGAGCGGGATGCGGCCGGTCTCGAACAGCTGCGGCACCCGCGCGATCGACAGCGGCACGTAGTCCGCCCGTCCGTGCTTGACCAGCTCCCGGGTGTCGCTGCCGACGAAGAACGTGCGGTGGCGGAACCGCGTTTGCGGCAGGCCGTCGCAGCACTCGACGGCGCCCGTCGTCAGGAACGTCAGCAGCTGCACGTCGTCCAAGGGCCGCTCGCCGTGCTCGAGCGCCTCGACCAGGCGTCGCGGCGTCGCGCAGCCGGTGCCGACGAACACCCGGTCCCCGGGCCGCACCACCTCCACGGCCCGCGCGGCCGTCATCACCTTGACCTCCGGCAGGCGCCCGATCCGGTGCATCGCGTCCGCTCCTTCCCCCCCGTGCCGGCTCTACTCCCGTGCCGCCGGTCGTGCAAGGCGAGGCGTCCTTGCGCGGGCCGCTCCTGGCACGCGCCGTGCTTCGTCCCGTTCCCGTGCGGGAGGAAACGACGATGGAACGACGAACGACGACGGTCCGGGGCCCGGCCGAAAACCGCGCGAGTTCGCCGAGTCCCGGTACGCCCTCCCAGGGCGTCGCGGCGGCCGCGCGCACCGCAGGACGCGTTGACGGATTGTCCCCCGGACGGCGCCCGGCGGGTCCCGCGCTGCCGATCCGGCGCAGCAGAGGCGGCCGATGACCGCCGCGCTGCGCCGGCTGCCGCTGCCGACCCTCGTCCTCTGCGCCGCCTGGTTCGCCGCCCGCGGCGTCGGGGCGCTGCTGCTCCCGGAGCTGGTCGCGGGGGTCGACCTCGCCGTGGGCGGGGTCGAGGCCGGGATCCCCGCCGCGGTGCCGCGCGCCGCGCCGCTCGACCTCGAGGACCTGGCGGCGAGCGACCTGTTCCTGCTCCCGCCGCCCGCTGCCGCGCCCGACCCCAGCCCGCAGCCCGCGGTGTGGACGACCACGCCGGTCGAGCCCGCCGTCGCCGGACCGTGCAGCGTGCCGTACCGCGCGGTGGCACTGGTGGCGGTCGGCGGCGACGACGATGCCCAGAGCCGCAGCTTCGCCGCCGTGCAGCACGGCGGCGGGGTCGTCGAGGTCCGCGTCGGCGACCACCTGGACGACGCGGTCGTGACCCGTGTCGGCTGGAACCGCCTGTTCCTGCGCCGCGCCGGCTCCGCGTCCGAGTGCTGGCTCGACCTGCGCGTTCCGCCGACGGCGCCCGGAACGTCCGCGTCGTCGCCGGCCCCCGCAGCGCCGCCGCCCGCGGCGACCGACCCCATGGATGCTCCCGCCGCGCCGACCACCCGCGAGGAGCGCTTCGCCCTCGCGCTCGCCGAGGGGATCGCGCCGCTCGGCGAGGACGAGTTCTCGGTCGACCGTTCGATCCTGACGACGGCGGCGGAGAACCCGGATCTGGCCGCCGGCTCCGCGCGGGTCACGCCGGCGCGCGACGGCGGGACGACGATCGGGTTCCGGCTGTTCGGCGTGCGCGCCGACTCGCTCGCCGGACGCCTCGGCCTGCAGGCCGGCGACGTCGTCACCGCCGTCAACGGCGTGCCGCTCGACGACATGGACCACCTGCTCCGCGTCTGGGGCCTGGTCCGGCAGGCGGAGACGATCGAGGCGGTCGTCTTCCGCCGCGGCGAGGCGCGGACGTTGCGCTACCGGATCCGCTGAAGCGGCTCGATCCCGCCGGCCGCTTCGTGGTTACACTCCCGCCGGCGCGCGGAGGGCGCCGCGATGGACGCGACGGGCTCGCCGGCGGTCGACTGGGACGTTCGGGCGGTGCGGGGGCGCAACGGGCGCTACCGCAACGTCGAGAACACGAGGCTGTTCCGCGGCGGCGACGGCCACCGGATCTTCACCCGCTTCGTGTTCGAGCGCGGGGAGCGGGTGCCCCGCGCGCCGCTACCGGTCGTCGCGCCCGACGTCGCGGCGCTGCGGCATCCGCCGCCCGTTGGGGTCCGCGCCACCTGGCTCGGGCACTCCACCGTGCTGCTCGAGGTGGACGGGCGGCGCGTGCTGTGCGACCCGATCTGGGCCGAACGATCCACGCCGGTGCGCGGCGTCGGACCGCGTCGTTTCCACCCGCCGCCGCTGCCCTTGGCCGAGCTGCCCGACCCGGACGTCGTGGCGATCTCCCACGACCACTACGACCACCTCGATGCCGCCACGGTGAAGGCGCTGGCCGCCCGCGGCGCCCGCTTCGCCGTGCCGCTCGGGGTCGGCCGCCGGCTTGCCCGCTGGGGCGTCCCGGCCGACCGCATTCTCGAGCGCGGCTGGTGGGAAACGGCGGCGGTGGTCCCGGGCGAGCTGGAGCTGATCGTGGCGCCGACGCGGCACTTCTCCGGCCGCGGACCGCTCGACCGCAACCGCACCCAGTGGGCCTCCTGGATCGTGCGCGGCCGCCGCTCCCGCGTCTGCTTCGGCGGCGACGGCGGCTGGTCCGCGGTCTTCGGCGAGATCGGCCGGCGCCTCGGCCCGTTCGACCTGACGCTGCTCGAGATCGGCGCCTTCCACCCCGCCTGGGGCGAGGTGCACCTCGGCCCGGCCAACGCCGTCCGCGCGCACCGGGCGCTTGGCGGCCGCGTGCTGCTGCCGATCCACTGGGGCACGTTCAATCTCGGCCTGCACGCCTGGCACGAGCCGCCCGAGCAGCTGCGGGAGGCCGCGGCGGAGGCGGGAATCGAGTTCGCGCTGCCCCGACCGGGACAGGCGGTCGTCGTCGGCCAGCCGCTGCCCACCGAGCCGTGGTGGGGGGCACTGCGGTCCTGAACGACCGCGGTCGGTCCCCGGCGGCGCCGCCGCTCAATCGCCGCCGCCGGTCAGCCCGTGCTTCCGGAGCAGCCGGTGCAGGTGCATGCGATCGACGCCCGCACGGCGGGCCGCCGCGGAGACGTTGCCGTCGGTGCGCCGCAGCAGGCCGGACAGATACTCGCGCTCCCAGGCGCGGACCAGGGCGTCCTTCGCTTCGTGGAACGGCCGGTCGGGCTCGACGGCGCTGCGGCCGACGCCGTCCCCCAGGTCCAGCCCCAGCAGCCGCGGCTCGACCGTCGTCGCGTCCGGCGCCATGGCCAGCGCGCGCTCGACCGTGTTGCGCAGCTCGCGCACGTTGCCGGGCCAGTCGTACTCGCGGAGCAGCGCGAGGGTCGCGGCGGGGACCGCGACGGAGCGGCCGGGCCGGAAGCGGGCGACGAAGTGCTCCACGAGCGCCGGGATGTCCTCCTTCCGCTCGCGGAGCGGCGGCAGGACGGTTCGCAGCACGGCCAGGCGATAGTACAGGTCCCGGCGGAAGCGCCCGGCGCGGACATCGTCCTCCAGCGGACGCTGGGTGGCGGCGATCACGCGTACATCGACCGGTCGGAAGCGATTGGCGCCGATCGGCTTCACCTCGTGCCGGTCGAGCGCGCGGAGCAGCCGCGGCTGAAGCTCGGCCTCCAGTTCGCCCAGCTCGTCGATGAAGATCGTCCCGCCCCGGGCCTCGGCGAAGGCCCCGGCGCGGTCCGCCGTCGCGCTCGTGAAAGCGCCACGGACGTGCCCGAACAGCTCGCTCTCGATCACGGAGCGGCTCAGGGCCGACAGGTCGCAGACCACGAACGGCCCGTCGCGGCGCGCGCTCGCCCGGTGGATCGCCGCGGCGCACACCTCCTTGCCCGTCCCCGTCTCGCCCAGCAGCAGCACCGGGGCGTCCGTGCCGGCCGCGCTCCGGATCTGCGCGCCGACCTCCCGCATCCTCGCACCGTCGCCGACCAGCGCCGCCAAGGGCACGGCGTCCCCGGTCGCGTCCGGCGGCCGCGCCCCGGACGCCAGCCGCAACGTGGTGGTGCCGATCGTCAGCGTCGCCCCCGGCACGGCATCGATCAGACCGAAGCGCGTCCCGTCGTGGAACGAACCGTTCTTGGAGTCGAGGTCGCGGCAGAGCACGCGGTGGTCGGTGACGTTGACCTCGAGGTGGCGACGCGAGACCGTGCGGTCGGAGAGCACCAGGTCGCACCCGGTGGACTTGCCCACGACGTAGACGCCGCGGGCCAGCACCAGGGCCCGCCCGCGATCGGGACCGTCGACCACTTCGAGCTGCAACCGGCTGGGCAGCGGCGGTGCCTTGGCGCCCACCAGGTCCGTGGGCGCCATGGATTCCTCGGGCCCGCGCCGCTGGCCGCACATACGCCGACCATACCACGGCGCCGCGCGCGGCGCGCAAGGCCCCCGGGGGCTACGGGGTCGGGCAGACGCAGTTGAAGCCGGTGCCCTCCGGCAGGATGTCGTAGCGGCAGACGTCCGGCGGGCTGGAGCACGGCTGGCTCCACGGATCGGAGCTGCCGCCCTCGCGCCCGCAGTTGGCGATACACAGTCCGCAGTCACCGCTGCACGGATAGGGCGCGCAACCGCAGTCGTCCTGGATGCGCCGGTTGAAGCACTCCCCTGAGGGGCAGTGGTCGCAACTCCGGCTGTGCTCGACGCACGGGCCCCACGTGCAGTCGTCCTGGCATGTCTGCCAGGCGCAGGTGCCCGTGCAACCCTGCGTCCCGCCGTCGCACTCCTCGCCCGGGTCCAGGCTTCCGTTGCCGCAGAGGTCCTCCACCTCTTCCGCGTCCTCGCCGTCGTCGGCGGGCTCGCCGTCCTCCCGGCTCTCCGGGACGATCGCGTCACCCGGGTCCGGCAGGCAGTTCCGCGGGTCGACGGTGCTCGGGTGGTACCCGGGATCGCAGTCGCAGACGGGCGCGCCCGCCTCCACATGGCACATCCCATGGCCCAGGCAGGTCACGCCGGCGCACGGGTCGGCCGGATTCATCGGCAGGCAGCGCTGCAGCGCGTCGGGAACGTAGCCCGGGTCGCAGTGGCAGAGCACGAAGCCCAGCTCGATGTAGCAGGCGCCGTGGCCCGAACAGGACACCCCGATGCAGCGGTCGCTCTCGCTGCACGCGCCGAGCCAGAACGCGGCGCATGCCGCGAGGATCGGGAACCCCCAGGTCGTTTGACGCATGAACCTCTCCTCCCTTCCGGCGGCCGCGCACAGTCTACTCCCCGCCGCCCGCGGACTCCTCGTCGCCGTCGCCCTCGTCGGGCCCGGCGTCCGCGCCCTCGTCGGGCCCGGCGTCCGCGCCCTCGTCGAGCGGGACGTCGGCCTCCGCGTCCGCGTCGGCCCCGGCGTCGCCCGACGGAACGGTGCAATCGGCAGAGCAGCTGCCGACCCAGCCGTTCGTGAGGAGCTCCGGCGCCAGACTGGGATCCGCGCACAGGCACGCGCTGGTGGCGCAGAAGCTCGGCAGGCTCCCGCAGGCCGCTGCATACTCCGGGCTCTCGCACAGCTCGTTCCGGCAGGCTGTCGAGAGCACGGTCCGTACCGTCGACACTCCGCTCGGCGGAAACCGCGCGTAGAGATACTGCCGGCCCACGACCGCTCCGCTCGCGAACCACAGTACGCGGATCGACACGTCCTCGTAGAGCCGGCCGTGGACGAGGTCGACGACCAGCGGGTAGTTCACGTCGGCGGAACTCCACCGCCACTCGCAGCCGCAGGGTGCGGCCGACCCTCGTCCGACCACCCGGACCTCGACCTGATCGACCGGCAGGTCGCCGGGTGCCGCGGCCGCGGGCGCCTCGACGATCAGCCGGATCGTGGACGGGTCGTCGGCGCATCCCCAGGCCCAGAGGCAGGCGGCCAGGGCCGCGCCCCGACCGGCCGCCGAGCGGTGGAGGGACCGGCGGAAGACGCCGCGTCGGTTCACTGGAACCTCACCGTCAGGTCGACCGGCTCGTCCTCGGGCCACAGCAGGACGCCCGCGGTCACCCCACCGCCGACCACCAGGGCCCCGAGGATGGTCCAGAACCACCACTGCGAGGCCAGCCCCTCCTCCTCCTCGGCAGGCAGGTCCAGCGGCGGTCCGAGCGGGGACGCCCCGCCGGTCCCGCTGCCGGACGCCGCGGGAACCAGGGTGAACGCCACGTCGGTCGCCTCCCCGGCCGTGACCTCGACGATCCATTCCGCCGACTCGAAGCCGTCCGCGACCGCCCGCACAACA
This sequence comes from Deltaproteobacteria bacterium, assembly GCA_016930215.1. Lineage (GTDB taxonomy): Bacteria > Myxococcota_A > Polyangia > DRWM01 > JAAZOP01 > JAAZOP01. The sequence goes on along the minus strand of JAFGHH010000228.1, from coordinate 23,538 downwards.
TGCGTTCCGGTCGTCACGCGCAACGGCTCGCCCAACGGCGAGGTGCCGACCTCCGTGCCGTCGAGCAGGATCCGCGCTCCCGGGACGTCCGCGGTCACCGTCACCCGCGCCAGCACGGCGTCCAACTCGCGGAGCATCTCTTCCGCCTGCGCCCGTCGCTCCTGCGGCTCCTCGAGGGCGGCGGCGAGGTACCTGCGGAACGCGTCGTACGTCGCGGGGAAATCGGCCATCGCGCGGTGGCACATCGCGACGTTGAACAGCACGATCGCCTTGGGACTCACCTCCCAGGACCTCGTGAAGGCGTCGATCGCCGCCGCGTAGTCCTCCCGGTCGATGGCGGCCATCCCCTCCTCGAACAGCAGGCGCGCCTGCTGCGCCTCGGGCGGCTCCGGCTGCGCCCGCACCGCGGCCGCGGACAGCAGAACGGCGATGACGGCTCCGATCCTCATGGCGCCTCGTCGTACCCCCCCGCGAAGAGCGTGCCAAACCTGCCCGCGACCGTTCGCGAACCGGAGTCCGCGCGCGCACCCTCCGCGGTCGGCGGCGCGGGGGCCGCGGCTGGTGGCTCCGCCGTCCCCGTGACGGTGATGCGGCCGGGGCGGAGTCGCACCTGCACCGCGCGATCCGCGGAAGGAACCACCCGCTCCACGAACAGCCGGTAGCGTCCGTCCGGGAAGGCAACCGACACCTCCAGCGGCGTTGCGGAACGCTCCACCTCGACGACGCCGGAGTCCGGCACGGGTCGGCCGCCCACGGTCGCCACGGCGCCGCGCGGCAGCGGCGCGAGCGAGATGCGGACCACGGCGGTCTCGGGGGTCGGTTCCGCCGTGCCGTCCGCCGGAGCGGCGCTCGGAAAACCTGCGCCCGCCGCCGGCTCCGCGCCCGGCGCGGTCGTCGTCGCCGTCGCCGGATCCACGGAGGTGTCCGGCAGCGATCCGGTCGTCCCGTCCGGGACCCCGTCGGCGCCGACGCCGCTCGCGGCGACCGCCTCCGGCGCGACAGGCGCCGGCCCGCCGGTCTCGTGCTGCTGCAGGACGAGCAGCGCGGCGAGCAGACCCGCCAGGACGACCGACGCCGCGACCAGCGACGGCCGCGCCCGCGGTCGCGACCGCCGCCGCCCGACGAACAGCGCGGGCGCGCCGAAGGCCGAGCTGCCGCACCGATCGATCGGTACCCGGAGCGCCGCCGCGTCCACGGGCCGCGGGCGGTCCACACCGTCGTCCTCGAAGCGCAGCAGGTCCTCTTGCATCGCGCGCGCCGACGCGTAGCGCCGTTCCGGGTCCTTCCGGATTGCCCGCGCCACGATCCGGTCGAGCGCCTCGGGAATCCCCGGGGCCAACGTCCGCGGAGGCTGGTACTCGGGCGGCGCGGACCGCTGCGCGTAGCGCTCGCTCCACAGGGCGCTACCTCGCGTCGCGACGTAGGGCAGCCGTCCGGCCAGCATCCGGTACAGCACCATCCCGCAGGCGAACAGGTCCGCCCGTTGGTCCAGCGCGGCGTTGCGCAACAGTTCCGGCGACACGTAGGCGGGCTTGCCGAGCCACGTGCCGACCTGGGTCAGACCCGGACCGCTCTCGTCCGACTCCAGCGGGCGGGCGAGGCCGAAGTCGAGCACCTTGACGTGGAGGCGACCGTCCGGCTCGGGGACCAGGAACACGTTCGTCGGGCCCAGGTCGCGATGGAGGACGCCGACCGCGTGCGCCGCGGCCAGGCCGTCCAGGACCTGCAGCATGATGCGGACGGCCCGCGCCGGCGCGACGGTCCCCTCGCGCCGCAGCAGCATCTCCAGGGGCTCGCCGCACAGCAGCTCCATCACCAGGAAGGGCGACTCGGTCGAGCCCGGCTCGGGCAGGCGCGACTCGTAGACGTTCACCACGTTCGGATGGCGGATCGACCGCAGCGCCGCGACCTCGCGCTCGAAGCGCGCCCGATAGCACGGGTCGTCGTTCAGCTGCTCGAGGATGACCTTGATCGCGAACCGCTCGTGCGTCGAGCGGCGTTCCGCCTCGTAGACCGCCCCCATTCCACCCGCCGCGATCGGCCGGAGGATCGTGAAGCCGGGTACCCGCGGGGCTTCGTCCGACAGTCGAAAGACGCCTCCTCCACGCTTGACGATACGTGAGCGTCGTCGGAGCGTCAACGGAACGGGCCGCACGCGTATGGTCGCACGGAACGGGTCGCACGAACGGCGCGCGAGCCGGTCGCACGCGGGTCCGGAAGCGCGGGGGGACCGGACGCCCCACTTGCGGCATCGATGCATCTTCGGGTGAGGGGTCGACCCCGCAGGTCGGAGACCGACCTGGGCGACCGCTCCGCTCCCGCGCGTCGCCCCGGGCCGCCGCCCACGCGAAACCATGCGGCATCCCGGCGGCCGCCCGGACGAACGGGATGCGGGCGGTCGTGGCACGGCGTTCGTAGAGCGTTCTGCCGTGGGGGGAAGGAGGCAACGGCGATGACGAACGAGAGCACGAGGACCGATGATCGGCACCGGACTCCGGACCTCCGACGGACGGCGGTCCCGCTGGTCACGGTCGTCGCGGCCGCGGTCGCGCTGCTCGTCGCGCCGGGCGGCTGCGCCCTCGAGGACGACGATGCCCCGTCGTCGCTGGGCGAGCTGACGCTGGCCCTCCGCGTCTGCGCGGACGGCACGACGGTTCGGGGCATCGACGTCTCGCACCACAACGGCACGATCGACTGGGACCGCGTGGCGGACTCCGGCATCGCCTTCGCGTTCATGAAGGCCTCGCAGGACACGGCCTTCATCGACAGCCGGTTCTCCGCCAACTGGTCGGGGGCAGCGCGCGCCGGCGTCCTCCGCGCCCCCTACCACTTCTTCTGCCCCAAGATGGACGGCACCGCCCAGGCCGAACACTTCCTCGACGTCGTCGGCTCGCTGGGCGCCGGCGACCTGCCCGCCGTCCTCGACGTCGAGGTCTGTCCGACGTCGATCTGCGGCTCGGCCTGCGACTGGTCCGGCGTGAGCTGCAGCACGGTGGTGACCAACATCCGTCGCTGGACCGACCGCGTGCGGGCGGCGACCGGAAAGGCGCCGATCATCTACACCTCGGTCGGCACCTGGGACAGCGCCGTCTGCGGCTCCACCGCCTTCTCCGACCTGCCGTTGTGGGTCGCCAACTGGCGCACCACCTGCCCGCTCGTGCCCGCCGGCTGGAGTGACTGGGTGTTCTGGCAGACCGACGACTCCGGAAGCGTGGCTGGGGTCCCCGGGTCGGTGGACACCGACGAGTTCAACGGTTCGCTGGCGGACCTCCACGACTTCGCCGGCAGCGCCGCGGCGCCCCGTTGCGGCGACGCGACCTGCAATGCCGGCGAGACCTGCGTGTCCTGCCCGTCCGACTGCGGCACGTGCGCCGCGGACGCGGATGCCGACGCGGATGCGGATGCGGATGCGGACGCAGACGCGGATGCCGACGCCGATGCGGATGCGGATGCGGACGCGGATGCCGACGCCGATGCCGATAGCGGAACGGGGGTCTGTCTGTCGATCGGCGCCGCCGGCGGGATCGTCGACGAGCTCGACCCGTGCTTCATCGTCTCCGGGCCGCCGCGATGGGATCCGGAGTCCCCGGAGGGCTACGCCGGTCACCTGTTCTGGCTCTACGGCACCGACGCGACGTTGCCGGAGAACTGGGCCGAATGGCGACTGATCCTCGAGCGCGCGGGTAGCTACCGCGTGGACGTGTATGTGGAGCCGCGGTTCGCGGACCGGAACACGCGACACGCCGTCTACACGATCGCTCACGCTGGCGCCGCGGACACCGTCCCGCTCGACACGTCCGCATCCACCGGCTGGGTCGCCCTGGGCACGTTCGTGTTCGCCGCCGGCGGCGACCAGTGGGTCGGGCTCGGGGAAAACACGGGCGACCCGTCCTCCGCCCGGCGGCTGGTGTTGTTCGACGCCGTCCGGATCACGCCTGTGGGCGACCCGCCGGCGGTCACCGACGGCGGCTCCGACGCGGACGATCCGCCCGACGCGCCGTGGATCAGCGACGGCTGGGCCACGACCGGCTGCAGCATCGGCACCGGCCCGTCGCGCGCGTGGCCGCTCCCCGTCCTGCTGCTCGGCATCCTCGCCCTTCGCCGCCCGCGACGCGGCGCCTGACGCCGGGGATCGGAGCAGGATACTCCCAGTGCAACGGACACCGCTCCAGGACGTTCCTTGCGCCACCCGGTCGGCCGTGCTATCTGCCCTCCCGGAAAAGGAGGCAAGCATGAGGTGGACGGGGCTGGTCGTGGTGCTGTTGCTGGCGGGCGTTGCTCCGGGCTGCGGGGACGACGACGACGGGACCGACGCGGACGTTCCGGATGTCGGGGCGGATGCCGACGCGGACGTCGGGGCCGACGCCGATGCGGATGCGGACGCCGATGCGGATGCGGACGTCGGGGCGGACGCCGATGCGGATGCGGACGCCGATGCGGACGCCGATGCGGACGCGGACGTCGAGCCGGACACCGGGCCGGACACCGGCCCCGGACGCTGCGGCCTGTGCGCGGCCGGTGAAGGGTGCCTGGCGGTGGACGTCACCCGCGCGACGGACGATTCGATGCAGCCGTGGATCGTCTGGCCGACCGAGGCGGACGGGACCGGCACGCTGATCGTCAGCGCCGTGCGCGACACGACGACTCTGGTGCGACAGACGATCCCGGGCGCCGTGATGGCGCCGGCGGACGCGCATTACGAGGCGGACCTGTGCGTGTCGCCGGGCGCGGTCCAGGTGCGCGTGTTCCTCGACGACGACGGCGACGCCGCCGCCGACGCGACCTACAGCGCCGACTACCTCGACTCCTGCCTCGACGCGCCGCGCTACGTCGATGCCACCGCGACCGCGGACACCACGGTTCCGGTGACGGCACCCCTCAACAACAGCTGCGATTGAGCCCGGCGTCCGGTCGCCGGACGCCGGGCCGGATCCGCCGGCCGGCCGGCCGGGGAAGGGACGCGCCCGCCGGGGGCTACCCGACGGCCAGGGTCAGCGCGTAGGCCCCTTCCGCCCCGCGATAGCCGTAGACGCGGACGTAGTAGGTCTGGCCGGAGACGGTGGTCACCGTCGCGGTCTCGGTGTCGCCGGTGCCGTTCGAGGAGCCGACGACGGCGCCGGCGGCGTCGGTGATCTCGAGGTCGAGATCGCCGGCGGCGCCGTCGAAGGTCACCGTCGCCGTCAGCGCCCGGCCGTCGGCGCGGAACGAGTACCAATCCTCGTCGCCGCCGCAGGTCGCGGCATCCACCGATCCGGCGGCGAGCGCGTGCGCCGTCTCGCGCGTGTCGTTGTCCTCGAAGGCGTCCTCGGTGCAGCCGGGGTCGACCGGGGTCGAGCCGAGCTCGCACCACGCGGTCCACTCGTGCGCCGTCTCGGTGTCGTCCGTCACGTCGCGCTGCGCGCAGGCCTCGTCCTCGCTCCAGGCGACCCACTCGGCGGCCCGGCCGGTGGCGGCGGCATGGTCGGCAAAGAGCCGGTAGCCGCCCGCGGTGGCCTTGAAGACCACTGGGTCGGCGCAGCCGGACGCCTGCAGGCTCTGGGCGTAGTCGAGGATGATCCGCGCCATCTGCGGCGTGGTGCGGTTCCAGCAGCAGGTCTTGCTGCGCAGGTAGTCCAGCTCGGCGAACACGTAGTCCGCAAACACGCGGTAGGTGCGGTCGACCTCGGCGGCCGACATGCCGAACTCGGCCTGCATCAGCGGGCACAGGTCGCGGAACGCCGCCTCGCGCGCCTCGCGTGCGGAGCAGGAGGCCGGGTAGTTCTCGAGGTGCTGGCGCTTGGTCGCGATGATCGCCAGCAGCATGTCGCGGCGCTGCGCCGGGGTGACCCGCCCGAGCAACGCCTCGAACTGCGCCGGGCGGGCGCCGATCGCGTCGTAGTCGCGGTCGTTGATCCAGCTCGCCTCGTCCGCCGCCATCCACGAGTTGGTCCAGGAGCCGCCGACGTTCTTCGCCACCCGGAACCGCTTGAGCCCGCCGCCGATGTGCGAGTAGGTCTCGCCGACCGAGTTCTGCGTCGGACCGCCCCCCTCGTCGTTCGTGAAGTTGCGCTTCGTCTGCGCCGCGTCCTGCCACGTCGGCTGCGCCGGCGGCAGGTTGCCGTACACGTCCTCGGCCTCGAGCTGACCGTCCTCCAGCCGGTTCGCCCGCACAATCACCATCGTGTGCCCGCTGCCGTTGCGCGCCCGCCGGAACAACAGCACGTCGCCCGTTCGCAGCGCCTCGGGCATCAGGTTGTACGTGTTGAGGCTGTCCGCCAGGTTGGCCGACCCGAGGTAGATCAGCATCAGCCGGATCAGGTGCCCGGCGCGCTTGTTGAGGTGGATCTCGTCGAGATACGTGCCGGTGCGCGCCCCCTCGCCCAGGAACGGCTGGTCGTCGCCCGTCTGCACGCCGCGCGCCCGCAGCTTCGCGTCCTGCGGCCACGACCGCTCGTAGTCCGCCGCGGCCATCTCCGAGTGGTCGCGGTACGCCGTCGCGAACGACGGCATCCCGCTCCAGTTGCCCGACGCCGTGCGGATGCCGAAGTGCCCGAAATACACCCGCCGGTTCCCGTCGTAGCCCACCAGGTAGAACGGCAGCCGGTACCAGGCCGCAAACGACGCCCGCAGCAGGATCGCCACGTCCGCGCAGTCGAGCTTCGGCGCCGGCAGCGACTTGCCGAACGGCGTCGTCAGCTGGAACGTGTCGCCCCACGACGTCGTCGACGCCGTCTTCTGCAACGACCCGATCCACCGCGCGTACTTCTCGTCCCAGTTCAGACCGCTGTTCTCGCCCCACGCCGGACCCGCCCGACGGGCGGTCGCCGTGTCGCGGTCCTCCCACTGGTTCTCCACGACCCAGGCCCGCGTGTCCGAGTAGCTCGACGTCGCCGACAGACCCGCCACCCCGGCGCTGTCCTCCTTGCCGAGCAGCTCGCCCGGCAACAACTCGTCCGCTTCGTCGAATCCCGCGTCGTCCGTCGCACAGCCCACGACCGTCAGCACCACCAGACCCGCAACCAGCTTCCGCATCGTCCACTCCTCGTCCGGTCAATGTAGTCGAAGAACCCACACCACGCAACCCGGGTCGTTCCTCGCAGCGAGACGCATCGCGCTCCCGGCCGGATCCGTTGCGCCCCGGTCGGTCCGCACCGGACGCCGATGCGGTGGGCCCCGGTGCCGGGCTGCCGCGGGCTACGGCGTGGCGCAGGGGGTCGGCGCGCGAACGTGGAAGTCCGTCCCGTTGTCGTCGGTGTCGTGGCTCGCCGGATGGCGCTGGATCGAGTGCTCGGCGGAGTCGTCGGCCGGCGCCGGGGAGCCTTCACCCCAGTCGGCGATGTCGCCGTCGTAGGCGACCGCATCGATCGGCGCGGCGCCGCCGCCCGAGGTATCGATCAGCGCGACGGCGTCGGCCGGCCCGTCCTGGATCAGCTCGGTGCCTCCGGTCCGGAGCAGCTCGGTCGACCCGCAGGAGCTCGAGGCGAGCCGTGCGGTCGAACCGACGACGTGGAACGAGCCCGCGGCGATCGCCGCGCAGGTCAACGGCTGCCGGTGGTAGCGCGCGGGCGAGCCCGACGTGCCGGACACGAACCACAGCTCGAGTCCGGCGCAGGCGACGGGCACCGGGCCGGGGTTGAGCAGCTCGACGAACTCCAGCGAGTCCACGGTCCCCTGGTCGTAGTCGACCTCGCTGATCAGGAGCGCCGTCGGTGGGCCGACCTCGCCGTCCGCCTCGGCGGGCAGGTCCTCCACCTCGGCCACGTCCGCGTCCGCATCGGCGTCGGCATCGGCGTCGGCGTCGGCGTCCGTCGCGTCCGTGACGACGCGGATCGTGAGCGTCCGCCGCTCGCCGCTCGACAGCACCGTCTCGAGGCAACCGGTGCCGAAGCGGTCCCGGCCGTCCGCATCGCGGTAGACCTCGACGTAGATCGTGCGCGGACCGGCCGGCACGTCGAGCGTGATCGACGGCGTTTCGGCGAGCAGCAGCCCGGTCGTGGCCAGCGGTGCGAGGTCGGGCCGGTCGACGCGTGACCCGACGCACCCCTGCTCGTCCAGGTCGAAAACGAGGACCCGCAGGGAGCGCAGCTCGTCGTGCAGGCCGGAGCCCTCCAGCGCGGCGGAGAACGTCGCCGGGCCGTCGGTCCACGGCCGCTCCGTGCAGCCGAGCGCCGCGCACAGCAACGCGGCGGCGGCCGGCGTCCTTCGCTGCGTCCTGTGTCCGGCAGTCGTGTCGCGCGGCACGCGGTGCCTCCGGGACGAATCCTACCACGCCTGCCGGCGCCGCACTTTGACATCCGAACGGGGCATGCCACAATCACGGTGAGAGCACGGCCGAGGAGCGACACGAGATGACGAGAGATTGCAGGCAGCGCCGGATCCCCGGGTGGCTCGCGCCGTGCCTCGTCCTGACGGCCTGCGCGACCACCGAAAGCGGCCCGTCCGACGGGCACGCGGACGGCCGCGACGACGTGGAGGCCGCGACCGAGGTCGAAGCGCCGGAGACCGGCGACGACGCGTCGATCGATGCCGCGTGTCCGGCCGGCACGATCTCCTGCCCCGAGGGCTGCGTCGACCCGACCAGCGACGCCGAGAACTGCGGGGCCTGCGGCCACGTCTGTCCCGCCGGCTTCGAACACACGATGGGCGTGTGCCTCGAGTCCGCGTGCTACCTGCGCTGCCTGCCGGGATGGGTCGACATCGACGGGGAACCGGGCTGCGAGAACCCGTGTACCGGAAGCGGAATCGAGAGCTGCAACGGGGTCGATGACGATTGCGACGGCGAGACCGACGAGGACTTCGACTGCGCGGCCGGAGCCCCGGTCGCCTGCACCACCGCCTGCGGCTCGACCGGCACCGGAACCTGCTCGGTCGAGTGCCGTCTGCCGGCGACCGCCGACTGCACGCCGCCGGTGGAGGCCTGCAACGGGCTCGACGACGATTGCGACGGGGAGACCGACGAGGAGCAGGCGTGCGTGCCCGGCGAGGCGCTGGCCTGCACCACGACCTGCAGGACCGCCGGCACGGGCGTCTGCTCGGACCTCTGCCTCCCGCCGACCGCCGCCGAGTGCGTCCCGCCCGCCGAAACCTGCAACGGGCTCGACGACGACTGCGACGGGACGGCCGACGACGGGTTCCCCTGCCTGGCCGGCTCCGCGGTCTCCTGCACCACCCGCTGCGGCTCGGTCGGGACCGGCGTCTGCTCGCCGCTCTGCGAGCTGCCCACGCCGGCCTCCTGCACGCCTCCGCTCGAGGCGTGCAACGGCCGGGACGACGACTGCGACGGCATCACCGACGAGGAGCTGCCCTGCCGCCCGGGCGAGACGCTCCCCTGCACGACCACCTGCGGCACCGTCGGCACCGGGATCTGCTCGGTGCTCTGCGAGCTGCCGACCCCCGCCGCCTGCACGCCTCCGGCGGAGTCGTGCAACCGGATCGACGACGACTGCGACGGCGCGACCGACGAGACCTTCCCCTGCGTCGCGGGCGAGCTCGTCTCCTGCCCGACCTCCTGCGGTACGTCCGGCTCGGGCACCTGCACCTCGACGTGCGCCCTGCCGACCGGCACGGCGTGCACGCCGCCCGCGGACGTCTGCAACGCGATCGACGACGACTGCGACGGCGCGACGGACGAGAGCTTCCCGTGCATCGCCGGCCGGACGGTCTCCTGCACCACGGCCTGCGGCACCCCCGGGACCGGCCTCTGCTCCGCGACGTGCGCCCTGCCGACGGGGACGGCGTGCAGCGGCCCCGCGGAGACCTGCAACGCGCTCGATGACGACTGCGACGGGCTGACGGACGAGACCTTCGCCTGCATCCGCGGCGCCACGGTCTCCTGCGCCACGACCTGCGGCAGCACCGGCACCGGCACCTGCTCGAGCACCTGCGCCCTGCCGCCGCCGGCCTCGTGCACGCCGCCGGCGGAGACCTGCAACGGCGTGGACGAGGACTGCGACGGGGCGACGGACGAAGGCTGGCCCTGCGCTGCGGGCGCGACGGTCGCTTGCACCACGACCTGCGGCTCGACCGGCAGCGGCGTCTGCACCGCGGCCTGCGCCCTGCCGACCGGCGCCGCCTGCGCCCTCCCGGCCGAGACGTGCAACGCGGTCGATGACGACTGCGACACCCGGATCGACGAGGGGCTCGCCGGCTGCCCGACCTGCACGCCGGATTGCGTCGGCCGCGAGTGCGGCGACGACGGCTGCGGCGGGACCTGCGGCACCTGCACCGCCCCGCGGGTCTGCGGCCCGGCCGGCCGCTGCATCTGCCCGATCCAGGGCTGCACCACCGGCTCCGAGAGCCGCGACCGCTGCTCGGGCGCCCGGACCATCGGTCGCACGTCCGCCGCCTCCTCCGGCGGCTACCGCATTTCGGACAGGACCTGCTACGCCTACAACCGCTTCGACGGCAGCGACTCGTGCTGGGACGCCGGCGCCGACCACGCGTACAAGGTCTTCCTGCGCACCGGCGAGCGCATCGATATCACGGTCGACCAGGGCTGGGGATGCGTCGACACCTGGTGGGACACGACGATCCAGATCTGGACCAACTCCGGCTGTACCGACACGGCGTGCACGACCAAGACGTTCTGCGAGGACTACGTCGACGACCCGTTCAACCATGCCTACGTCGCGAGCTACGACGGCTGGGTGATCCTGGTGGTCGATGGGACGACGGCGTTCGACGACGAAGGGAACTACGACCTGACCGTCCGCCTGACCTGCCTCACTTCCGGCTGCGAGTGCTGATTCCGCGGAGCGGTCGCCCGGTGCGCGCCTACGGCCTGGGTACCAGCGCCCATAGCTCGTCTTCGCCGAGGATCCGGACGCCGAGTTTGCGGGCCTTGTCGAGCTTGGCCTTGCCGACCTTGTCGCCCGCCACCAGGTCCGTCGTGCCCCTCTTCACCGACTCGTGGATCGCCGCCCCGGCCCCCCGCAGCAGCTCGTGGAGCCGCTCGCGCGGCAACGACAGCGTCCCGGTCACGCAGAACGCCCGGCCGGCGAGCGGCCCCTCCGTCGCGACCGGTCCCGCCTCCACCGGCCGCGTCGAGACGCCGGCTTCCAGCAGGTGCTCGAGCACCCCGCGGGTGTCGGGCCGCGCGAGGTACGCCCGGACCGACTCCGCGATCTTCGGGCCGATCGCGTGCTCCTCGGCCAGTCGCGCGGCGACGGCCTCCGGGTCGGCGTCGAGCAGCGCGCGGGCGTCCGGGTAGACCCCGGCGATCGTCCGCGCGACCGTCGCGCCGACGTGCGGGATCCCCAGCGCGTGGAGCAACCGGTCGAAGCCGCGGCCCTCGCGCGAGGCGGCGACGGCGGCGACCACGTTCTGCGCCGAGCGTTCGCCCATCCGATCGAGCAGGGCGACGTCCGGGGCGCGCAGCCGGTACAGATCGGCCGGCTCGCGGACCCAGCCGCGCTCGACGAGCTGGTCGACGAGCGCGGGCCCGAGATGGTCGATGTCCATCGCGGCGCGGGTCGTGTAGTGCAGCACCGCGGCCCGGCGTTGCGCCGGGCAGGCCGGGTTGGTGCAGCGCCGCGCCGCCTCCCCCTCCTCGCGCACCGCCGGCGCCCCGCACGCCGGACAGCGCTCCGGCATCACGAACGGCGCCGCGTCGCCCGCCCGCGCCTCGTGCAGCACCTCCACCACCTGCGGGATGATGTCGCCTGCCTTCTCCACCACCACGCGGTCGCCGACGCGGATGTCCTTCTCGCGGATCAGGTCCTCGTTGTGCAGCGAGGCCTGCGAGACCGTCGTGCCGGCCAGCCGCACCTGCTCGAGCGTCGCGACCGGGGTCAAGACGCCGGTGCGCCCGACCTGCACGCGGATCTCGAGCAGCCGCGTCGTCGCCCGCTCGGCCGCGAATTTGTACGCCACGGCCCAGCGCGGCGCGCGCGCCGTGCGCCCCAGCCGCTCGCGCAGCTCGTAGCGGTCGACCTTCACCACGGCCCCGTCGATCTCGTACGGCAGCGCCGCCCGCCGCTCGCCGATCTCGCGCAGCCGCGTCCAGGCCTCGGCGATCGTCGCGCAGCGGTGCAGCGTCTTCTGCCGGGGCAGACGGAACCCGTCCAGCCACGCCAGCGCCTCGGCGTGCGCCGAGGGACGGCCGTCGGCCTCCAGCACCTCCCAGATCGCCAGCCGCAGCGGACGGCGGGCGGTGGCGGCGGGGTCGAGCAGCCGGAGCGAGCCGGCCGCCGCGTTGCGCGGATTGGCGAACTCGGGCTCCCCCTCCGCCCTCCGCGCCTCGTTGACCGCCGCCAGGTCCGCCGTGTGGAGGTACACCTCGCCTCGCAACACCAGCTCGCCGCGATGCTCGAGCACCAGCGGCACGGCGCGGACCGTCTTCAGGTTCTCCGTGACCTCCTCGCCGACGTCGCCGCCGCCGCGGGTCGAGGCCAGGACCAGCCGGCCGTCCCGGTAGGTCAGCTCGATCGACACGCCGTCGACCTTCGGCTCCACGGTGTAGACCACCTCGAGCCCCTCGGACAGCAGCTCGCGCACCCGCCGGTCGAAATCCAGCACCTCGGCCTCGGTGGTCGCCTTGTCGAGCGACAGCATCGGGTGCGCGTGGGGCACCGCGCGCAGCCCCGCCCGCACGGCGCCCGGGACGCGCTGCGTGGGCGAGCCGGGGGCGACCCAGTCCGGGTGCGCGCGCTCCAGCGCCGCCAGCTCGTCGTACAGCTTGTCGTACTCGCGGTCGGTCAGCTCGGGCGCGTCGAGCACGTAGTACAGGTAGTCGTGCCGCCCGATCTCCCGGACCAGCTCGCGGTAGCGCTCCCGCGTCATCGCTCTCCCTCCCGGCCGCTCACCAGTAGGTCTGCCGCATCCCCCACACCAGCACGGCGATGGCACCCAGCGCCAGCGCCAGGATCAGCAGCACCACGGCGATCCGCAGGAACACCGCGTGCTGGACCCACCAGGGGGCGCGGTCGTACATCGAGATCGGCGCCTCGCCGTCCAGCGACGCGGTGCTCCGCACGACATCGCCCAACCCGCGCTGCCGGCGGCGGTGCCGGACCGTGGCGGCCCCGAGCACGACCGCGCCGCCCACCAGCACCAGCGCCAGCCCGCCGATGGCCCACGCCATCGCGGTCTTGATCCCCTCCCGCAGCGAGGTCGCGCGCGCGCGGTCGGTCGGCCGGCTGTCGAACAGCACTCCGGCCGGGTACCAGATCGCGTCGCGGCGCCCCAGCACGTAGCGTCCCAGGCGGCTCCGCTCCGCCTCGCCCAGCTCGTCGAGCACCTGCCGCGCGGCGGAGACCCATGCCTGGTCCCCGGGGGGCCAGTCGAGCGCGGCGAGCAGCGCGCGCAGCTCCGCGACGGACGGCCCCGCGTCCGCACCGCCCCAGACGTGCCGCCCGACGACGCCGTCCTCGGCGCCCGCCGGACGGTGCACCTGCACGAACGACAGCCCCTCGGGCAGCGGCTGTTCGAACGTGGCCGCCGGGGCTTCCGCCGGCCAGGCGGCGACGGCCAGCAGCCGACCCTGCCGCCACAGCTCGGCCTGCAGCGGCATCCGGGGCCCGGCCCCGTCGACGAACGCCACCGCCAGCGGCCCGCCCGCGCGCAGGAACGGCCGGTCCCCCGCGGCGTCGGCCGACACGCCCGGCTCGAGCTGCCCCAGGATCGGCTGGTAGCCGATCTCGACGAGCGCCGTGCGGTCGAGCACGTTCTCCGGCAGCAGGCCGAGCTCCGCCTCCAGCGGATCCATCACCGGGTACGGCACCGTCGACACCGCCAGCCGGTACTCGAACGTCTCGGCCCGCAGCTGCACCGACGCCAGCCCGACCGCATCCGTCGTCACCGTCTCCGGCAGGCCGCCCTGGGCCAGCTCCCCGATCCCGAGCAGCCACAGCGTGCCGGAATGCGGGAAGCCGTCGGGACCCACCGCCCGCAGGAGCAGGTTCGAGGTGCGGCCGCGCAGGACGCCGCCGCCCGACGGCACCAGGTCGACCGCCACGCCCGAGCGGCCCAGCGGGCGGAGCGGGGCGCGACCGTTGTCGCGCGGCAGCGGCTCCAGCGCTGCGGCCGTCACCCGTACCGGGAACTCGTAGGCCACCTGCTCCCCGTCCGTCTGCAGCTCGATCCGCACCGGGTGCTCCCCGTCGGGCACCGCGGGCACCTCCAGCCCCACCTCGACGTCGTGTCCGCGGTCCGGCACCGCCCGCTCGCCCAGCGTCACGCAGCTTCGTCCCCGGTCGTCCCGTCGCACCCGTCCCGCCGGCACGCCCGCCGGGACCCCGGCCTTCCCGCCCAGGCACAGCTCGAGCCGGACCCGCTGGAGCGGAATCTCGTGCGGCAGCCCGTAGTCGTCCATCTCGTCGTAGCTCACCCGCACCGCCGTGGTCGCGCCCGGCGCCAGCGTGGTCGGGCCGTCGACCACCACCGAGCGGGCGATGCCGATGCTCTGGGCCAGGATCGCCACCGCGATGAGGACCGCAGCGAACAGCGGGAGGCCGGCGATCAGCGCCAGCCGCACGCGCCGGTCCTCGAGCAGCCGCCGGAACGGCGTGTCCTCCGGTACCACCGCCCGCTCGTCCGGCGACAGGTCGGACGGATCGAAAGGCGCGTCCTCGACGGGTTGCGGGTCCGCCGGGTCCGGCGCCTCGCCGCCGCGGTTCGACTCGTCGCTCATCGGCTCCCGTCCCCCGTCCCCCGGTCTTCCGTCCGGCCTCGGACCCGCCATCCCCTCCCCGCTTTCCCCTCCCCGCCCTAGTTCACCCACGGGCCGCGCCGACCGGGATCCCGGCGCTCGAAACGGACCACGTTCGGGTCGCGCCGACGGGCCGCGAGCGCGGCGCGCCAGCGCGCCGGACGCCACCAGCCCGAGACCAGCAGCCAGCCCCAGAACATGCCGCCGAGGTGTCCGGCGACGGAGACGTTGGAGCTCTGCATCAGCCAGTCGAGCAGCACCCAGGCGAGGATCAGGTACAGCATCGTGCGGGCGCGCATCGGCAGCACCCCGAACAGGAAGATCGGCGCCTCGGCGTAGATCAGGCCGAAGGCGGTGGCCAGGCCGAGCACGGCGCCGGAGCAGCCGATGGTCGGGACCTGCGGGTAGTAGAACCAGCCGACCACCAGGACGGTGAGGCCGGCGCCGAGGCCCGTGAGGACGTAGTAGCGCAGGAAGGCCCAGCGGCCCCAGCGGCGCTCGAGGAAGCCGCCGAACATGTACAGGCCGAACAGGTTCAGCAGCAGGTGCCACGGAGAGCCCGGGTCGTGGAGCCACATGTAGGTCACGAGCTGCCAGGCCCAGCCCTTCTCGACCACGTCGGCCGGCACGAGCCACCCGTAGGTGAGCAACTCGGGACGTTCGAGCCAGTGGAGGGTGAACAGGGCGACGGCGTACGTCGCCGCCATCGAGATCAGCAGGAAGCGCACGACCGGGGTGAGCATTCCACCCATGAACGAGCCGCGTGGCCTGCCGGGTTGGTACATCAGCTGCCCGAGACCATCGAGGTGGGGGCGAAGGTCAGGATCGCCTTGAGGTCCTCGTCGTTGAACCGCAGCTGCGCGCCGATGAAGAAGTCGCGGTCGGCGTTGAGCACGTCGTCGGCGCCGCCGACGATGTACAGGCCGCGGAGGAACTCGAGCGCGGCGATGAACTTGAGCCGCGGGTAGACGTCGGTGCCGATGGCGAAGGCGTCGATCGAGATCTCGAGGGCGTCCTCGAGGAAACTGAGATCGACGCCGAGGCCGCCCGTCGACTCCTTGATGCCGAAGCGGAAGGTCGCGAAGCCGATACGGCGGGCGAACATCAGGCTGAAACGCAACGCGTCGGTCCGCTCCGTCACCACCTCGCGCTCGTAGAACGGGTCGTCGGTCGAGGTCGTGGTCCGCTCGATCGTGCTCACCGAGCCGCGCGGGTCATCGACGACCTCGATCAGGTAGTACTTGTCCTCCTTGGGCTGGAGCCGCAGCGAGATGTACGTCTTGAGCGTGTTGGCGAAGAAGTTGTACTCGGAACGCAGGCCGACGATCGTCTGCAGGCGGGTCAGTGAGCCGACGAAATCGCCGGCGTCGGTCACCACCTCGCGCGCCTCCTCCACGAACCCCTCGACCTCGTTGATCAGCGTGTCGTCGGTGATCAGCCGGCCGAGCGTGCCCCGACCGTCGGCCACGTCCCCGGTCGTGCCCTCGACGGTGGCCAGGGTGCGGTCGAGGCGGCCGAGGGCCGATTCGAGGGTCTGAAGGCTGCGCTGGACGCTCTCGGCGCCCGTGGTCACGGTGTCGCGGTTGCCCGAGATCACCTCGCGCAGGTCCGTGGCGACCTGCCGGACGTCGGACAGGATCATGCGCACCTCGGGCTCGGCACCCTCGCTGATGCGCTGGAGGGAGCCGAGGGTCGCGCTGACGGTGCCGGTGTTCTCGTCGATCAGCCGCCGCAGGTCCTCGCTCATCTGCTCGATGTTGTCCAGCACCTGCTGGACCTGCGCGCGGCCTTCGTCCGAGCCGAAGATCTCGGCGGCGCTGCGGCTGACCTCGCGCACGTCCTTGACGATCCCCGAGACGTCGGCGGTGATCGCCTGGAGGTCGACCGCCATGTTGCCGGCCTTCTGCACCACCTGGTCGATGCTGGTCGACTGGATCACGTTCTCGATCCGGCCGCCGTCGGGGATGAAGCAGGCGGCGCGATTGCGCCCGCGCGCCAGGCACAGCTCGCAGCACGCCAGCCGCCGGTTCTCCTCCCGCTCGCAGCGCTCGTCGACCCCGCGCGTCAACGTGACGTTGTACTCCCCGATCAGGCCGGTGGCCTCCTTGGCCAGCGTCGCGTCGCAGAACAGCGTCACGTCGGGCCGGATGATCAGGTTCACCCGCGCCTTGTCGCCCTGCAGCTGCAGCGACTCGATCGAGCCGACCGGGATGCCGGCCATCAACACGCGGGAGCGCGTCACCAGGCCCCGCGCGTCGTCGATCAAGGCCCATGCCCGGTAGCCGTCCCCGACCTGGTACTGCGTGACGAAGGCGATGGCGAAGTACAGGCCGATCGCCGCACCAATGGTGAGGATCCCGACCGTGATCGCATTGCGCAGTACACGCATCGCGACCGTTCACCCTCCCCCCCGCAGGTGCAGGCCGGTGATCAGGACACACATCGGCCCGCACCCTAGCACAAGTCGGGAAGGAAAGATCTGGTGGGGGATTCGCGGCTACTTCCGGCGGGATTCCTCGGCCTGAACCTCGCGCCCGCCGAACCGCAGACCGGACAGGGCGCCGATCGCGTCGGCCACCCGGTCGGAGGGCACCGAGACCGTCGCCGACCGGTCCCGGACCCGCACCGGCCCCAACTCGGACGCGCGCAGCGCCAATCGGCCCTGGAGCCATTGTCCGAGGAAATCGCCATCAACCCCGTCGTAGCTGCCGACGTTGAGCAGCACCGGACGCAGCTCCTTGCCGGCGGCCGTCCGCATCGGCGGTCCGGGCGCCTCCTCGGGCTCGTCGTCCTCGAGCTCGTCGCCCCCGGGCTCGTCGCCCGCCGCCGCCGGACCCTCGCCGGGCAGCGTCCCGCTGGCTCCCGCCACGCCCTCACCGGCCGGCCGTCGGCGCCGTCGGCGCCTCCGCTTGCGCGCCTCGGCCCCCGGGCCGTCCTCTCCCGCCGGTCCCTCGGCCGGCGCCCCGGCGTTCTCCCCGGCGGGCGCGACGTCCGCCGCGTCGCCCTTCGCCGGAGCCGGCGGCTCGATCGGTCGCGTTGCCGCGGGCTGCGGCGGGGGCGCCGACGGCCGCGGCGGGGGCGCGGAAGGCCGGGGTGCGGGCCGGCTCGCGCGCGGCGCCGGGTCACGCTGCGTGTCCGGCTCGTGGCTCCGCGCGGCCTCGCGCTGCGCCGTCCCCCGTTCGGCCTGCTCCGCACGACGCGCCTCCGTTCGCAGCTCGTCCTCGCCCACGTGCTCCGCCAGGATCGCCGCCAGTACCCGCTCGCCCTGCACGTGGGAGCGCAACCGCCGGAGCAGCCCGAGCGTCTTCGGGGAAACGGGGCGCCCGCCGTAGTGCGCCAGCAGGCCCCGGACCAGCTCCGTCTCGCGCTCGCGCGCCAGCTCCGTGTCCGACGGCAGGTGGCGTTCGATGGGCCGCAGGTCGTAGATCAGACGGAGATAGTACAGCGTGGCGACGTCCTGCGGTCCGACCAGGGCGATCGAGGTACCGGTCTGGCCGACGCGGCCGACGCGGCCGCTGCGGTGCACGTACTGCTCGGGCGAGTTCGGGAACTGGTAGTGGATCACGTGGGTCAGGTGCAGCACGTCGAGACCGCGGGCGGCCAGGTCGGTGGCCACCAGGTGGGCCACGCGCCCCTCGCGCACCTCGTTCATCACGCGGTCCCGTTCGCTCTGCGTCAGCTCGCCCGACAACAGGTCGACGGCGAAGCCCCGCTCGCGCAGGTGCCCGGCCAGGAGCTGGGCGTCGTCGCGGGTGTTGCAGAAGATGAACGAGTTCTCGGGCCGCTCGGCCTCGAGGATCCGCAGCAGGTCGCGCAGCCGGTTGCCGGGATCGATGAAGAACATCTCGTGGCGGATCTCCGCCGGCGTCTTCCCCCCCTCGTCGGCCAGGCTCACCAGCGCCGGCTCCCGCAGGTACCGCTCGGCCAGGCGCAGGATCTCCCGTGGCAGCGTCGCCGAGACGAAGATCCCCTGGTAGCGACCCGGAAAACGCTGCACGATCGCCTCGATGTCCCGCTCGAAACCCATCGACAAGAGCTGGTCGGCCTCGTCGAGCACCAGGACGCGCAGGCCGCGGGTGAAGGCGGGGACGCGGTCGAAGACGTCGAGCACACGGCCCGGGGTGCCGACGATGCCGAGAGCGCCGCCGCGCAGCGCGGCCAGCTGCGGCTCGATCGAGACCCCGCCGTGGACCAGCGCGACCTTGACGCCGTTCTTGGCGCCGAGGCGCACGAGCTCGCCGTGGACCTGCATCGCCAGCTCGCGGGTCGGGGCGAGCACCAGGAACGACGGTCCGTCCGGAGACGGCGACAGCGCGTCGAGGATCGGCAGGCCGAAGGCAATGGTCTTGCCGGTGCCGGTGGGCGCCTGGATCAACGCGTCACGGCCGGCCCGCACCGGGGGGAAGGCGGCCAGCTGCACCGGCAACGGCGTCGCGAAGCCGGCTTCGTCGATGGCGGCGCGGAGCGCGGGCGAGAGGGGAAGGGCATCGAAGCCGGCCGGGACCGGCTCCTCGGGGGAAATCAATGTGTTGGCCTGTTCCACGGACGTTGCCTGTACCAGAGCCGGGCGGGGAGGGCAAGGGGCCGGCGCTAGACGCGGACCACCGAGGTGACGCCGGCGAGCTTCTCCAGGGCGCGGGTCAGGACGCGGAGCTTGTCCACCCCGGCCACGTTGAACGTGAACGCCGTGACCGCCTCCTCGGGACTCGTCGTCTTGGCGTGGACCTGGTTGATGTTCACGTCGTGGTCCGAGAAGACCTGCGAGATCGCCGCGAGGATCCCCGGGCGGTGCGCGGTCGTGACGCGCAGCGTGACCGGACGATCCAGCTTGGCCTTGGTGTCCCAGGAGACATCGATCCGCCGCTCGGGGTCGAGCTCGAGCGTGCGGGGGCAGCCGCGGCGGTGGACCATCAGCCCGCGCCCGCGGCTCACGAAGCCGACCACGTCGTCCCCCGGAACCGGGTTGCAGCAGCGCGCGAGCCGGACCAGCAGGTCGTCGACCGCATCGATCTTGATCGATTGCTGGTCGCGCCCCGCCACCCGCCGGATCAGCTGCGTCAGCTTCGACTCGCGCAGCTCCGCCGGCGGCTCCGACTCGCCGGGCGTCCCGGTCACCCACTGCACGACCTCCCGGGGGTCGAGCCTGCCGTAGCCGACGGCGGCGATCAGCTCCTCCACCGAACCGCAGCGGTGGTCCTGCGCCGCCCGCTCGAGGTCGCCGCGCTTCTCGGCCTTGGTCAGCGAGACGCCGCCGCGCCGGAACTCCTTCTCCAGGATCTCGCGCCCCAGCTCCTGGGAGCGCTTGCGCTGCTCGCCGTGGAGGTACGAGCGGATCTTGGTGCGGGCGCGGGAGGTGACGACGAAGTCGAGCCAGTCCTTGTTCGGTTTCTGCTGCGGGTTGGTGAGGATCTCGACCGTGTCGCCGCTCCGCAGGCGGTAGCGCAGCGGGACCATCGCGCCGTTGGCGCGCGCGCCGGAGCAGTGGTGCCCGATGTCGGTGTGGATCGAATAGGCGAAATCGACGGGGGTCGAGCCGTTGGGGAAGACCTGGACCTGGCCGGCCGGCGTGAAGACGTAGACCTCGTCGGAGAACAGGTCGCTCTTGACCGCGTCGAGCAGCTCGCTGGGGTCGCGCACGTCCTGCTGCAGCTCCCAGATCTGGTGCAGCCACCGGAACCGCTCGGCATCCTTCCCCGCCGGCGCCAGCCCGCCCCCCTCCTTGTACATCCAGTGCGCCGCGATCCCCTCCTCGGCGATCTTGTGCATCTCGTGGGTCCGGATCTGGATCTCCATCCGGATCCCCCGCGGCCCGACCACCGTCGTGTGCAGCGACTGGTAGCCGTTCTGCTTGGGGATGCCGATGTGGTCCTTGAAGCGGCCGGGGACCGGCGTCCACTGCGAGTGGATCACGCCCAGGATCGCGTAGCACTCGGCCACCGTCTCGCAGATCACCCGGAACCCCAGCAGGTCGTGCACCTGCTCGAACTCGATGTGCTGCCGGCGCATCTTCTCGCGGATCGAGAACAGCCGCTTGTGCCGCCCCGACACCACGACCTTGAACTCGTGCCCGTGCAGCATGTCCGAGATCGTCCGCGTCATCTCCTGGATGAACCGGTCGCGCTCCTTGCGCGACTTCTGCACCCGGGAGGCCAGCCCGCCCCACTCCTCCGGGAACAGCCAGCGGAACGACAGGTCCTCCAACTCGCCCCTCATCCAGTCGATGCCCAGCCGGTTGGCCAACGGCGCGTAGACCTCCAGCGTCTCCCGTGCGATGCGCTGCCGACGGTCCTCCGAGAGATGCTCGAGCGTCCGGGCGTTGTGCAGGCGGTCGGCCAGCTTGAGCAGCAGGACGCGGATGTCCCGCGCCATCGCCACCATCATCTTGCGGAAGTTCTCGGCCTGGCGCGACTCCCGGCTCGTGTACTCGACCTTCGACAGCTTCGTCACGCCGTCGACCAGGAACGCCACGTCCTCGCCGAACCCGGTCCGGATCTCCTCCACCGACGTCCGCGTGTCCTCCACGCAGTCGTGCAGGAACGCCGCCAGGATGCTCGGCACGTCCAGCCGCATCTGCGCGATGATCTGCGCCACCGCGATCGGGTGGACCATGTACGGCTCGCCGCTCGATCGCTGCTGGTCCCCGTGCCGCTGCCGCCCCAGGTCGTAGGCCCGCTGGATCGCGGCCGTGTCGGCGCCGGGCAGGTAGTGCCCCACCTGCGCGACGATGGCGTCCACCGCCGCCTGCATCCCCTTCTCGTCGGGAACGATCGGGGGGAGTGAAGCTCGGACCGCCCCCGTCTCCATCGCCGGTAACTTACGACGCCGACCCGGGGGAGTCCAGAGAACGGTCCGGCGGTCGAATTGGGTCGTCGTTTCCGGCTCGGCCGTTGGCGGTTGGCCGTCGACGACCGGTCGCTGGTACAATCGCCGGGCGCGGGGAGGTGACCATGGGACGCCAGGCCTGGGGAGTCGTGCTGGTCGCGCTGACGGCGGCGGCGGTGGGACGCGGCGCGGAGTACACCGCGGGGCCGGCCGACTACGAGGCGCTGGTGCCGACCCTGGCGCCCGGCGACACGCTGCACCTGTCGGGCGGGACCTACACCGACCTGCTGAACGTCACCGACCTCCACGGGACGCCGGACCGGCCGATCGTCATCACCGGTCCGGAGACCGGCGAGTCCGCCGTGTTTGTCGCCGACCCCGGCCCCTGCTGCAACACGATCGAGATCCGCCGCTCGTCCCACGTCGTCCTGCGCCGCCTGACGATCGATTCCCAGGGGGTCGATGGCGCCTTCGGCGTCTCCGCGAAGGACGGCACCTCCAACCTCGTGCACCACATCACGATCGAGGACTGCACGTTCCTCCGGCACGACGGCTCGCAGCAGCACGTGGCGATCTCGACCAAGACCCCTACCTGGGGCTGGGTGATCCGCGGCAACCGGATCGTCGGCGCCGGCACCGGCCTGTACCTCGGCAACTCCGACGGCACCTCCCCGTTCGTCGCCGGCCTCGTCGAGCACAACCTCGTCGCCGACACGATCGGCTACAACCTCCAGATCAAGTGGCAGCAGCCGCGGCCGAGCGTCGACGGGATGCCGACCGGCCCCTCGACCACGATCCTCCGCCACAACGTGTTCGTGAAGACCGACCGCCCGAGCCCCGACGGCGACCGCCCCAACCTGCTGCTCGGCGGCTTCCCGGACGCCGGACCGGGGTCGGAGGACCGCTACGAGGTCTACGGCAACTTCTTCTTCCACAACCCGCGCGAGTCGCTGCTCCAGGCCTCCGGCCGCGTGTCGATCCACGACAACGTGTTCGTCGATACGGCCGGGACCGCCGTCCGCCTGCAGAACCACGACCGGCCGCTGCGGCTGGCCTGGGTCTACAACAACACGATCTTCGCCGCCGCGACCGGCATCGGCTTCGGCTCCGCCGCGCCCCAGGGCGACTTCGTCGTCGGCAACCTCGTCTTCGCCGGCTCGCCGATCACCGGCACGATCGCCGTCGAACACGACAACCTCGCCGATGCCGTCGCCGCCGCCGGCGCCTACGTCGTCCGCCCCGGCACGACGCTCGGGGAGCTCGACTTCTACCCGCTCGCCGGACAGTGCCAGGGCACCGCCCTCGACCTGTCCGCCGTCGCCGCCGACGCCGAGTACGACCGCGACTTCAACGGTGCCTCCAAGCGTGCGTTCACCTTCCGCGGCGCCTACGCCGGCGAGGGCATCAACCCGGGTTGGGCCCTGGCCCAGGACGTCAAACCGCCGGTCGGCAGTGCCGATGCCGACGCGGATGCCGACGCGGACGCCGATGCCGATGCCCTTGCGGACGCCGATGCCGACGCCGACTCGCCCGACGAAGCCGAGGCGGAGTCGGACGCCGATGCCGACCTGGACGTCGTCGCCGACGGCGGCGAAACCGGCGGAGATGACGGCGGTTGCGGCTGCCGGGCGCCCGCGGCCGCCCCGGCCGGAACCCTCGGGCTGGTGTTCGCGGCCGCCCTGTTTTGGTCCTTGCTTCGCCGGCGGATCTTTGGATGAATACCACACCGTTTCGGTCGTCGGTAGCCGTGCGAACCGGGGG
The DNA here is from genome assembly GCA_016930215.1 of Deltaproteobacteria bacterium. GTDB lineage: Bacteria > Myxococcota_A > Polyangia > DRWM01 > JAAZOP01 > JAAZOP01. The sequence goes on along the minus strand of JAFGHH010000228.1, from coordinate 329 downwards.
ATGCAAGCGAGGGACAGGGGCGTGATGAGGCGCTTGGTGCGGACGGGAATCGCGGTCGGAGCCCTGCTGGCGTGCGCCGCGGGTGTCGTCGCGGCCCAGGCCGCCCTGGGCAAGCTGAAGGTCGAGGTGACCGCGAACGGCGAGACGGTCGGCGCCGACGTCGAGCTGCTCCCGGCGGGGGGCGGCGCGACCTTGGCGGTCGAGGCGAACCGCGAGCTCGAGGTGCCGGTCGGGACCTACCGGGTCAAGGCGACCCTCACCGAGGCGCTCGACGACCCGGTCCGCTCGGAGGACGACGTGCGGGTCGCCGCCGGCGCTCCGGCGACGGT
>JAFGHH010000227.1 GCA_016930215.1 Deltaproteobacteria bacterium | reverse complement strand
TCGCGATCGCCCCGGCGGCCGAGGCCGCGCCGGCCGCCCCGTTCTCCTTCGAGGAGGACTCGATCTCGCCGCCGCAGGGTCGCGGGCGATTCTGGATCGCCCTGGCGCTCGCCGCCGTCGCCGTCGGCCTCCTGATCACGCTGATCGTCGTGATGGCCACCGGGGGCGACGACGGCGCCGGGAAGAAGGCGGACGTCGCCTCCGCCGTGGACGCCGGCGCGGCGCCGCCGGCGGCCGATGCGTCGGTGCCGCCGCCCGCCGCGGCCGCGCCCGCCGCCGACACCGCTTCCGCCCCGACCGATCCCCCTCCGATCCCGGACGCCGCGCCTGCGGTCGCGGAGGTCGCGACGGCGACCGGGCCGGCGACGGCCGATGCGGGTCCCGACGCGGGGCCGGCCGCTCCGGCACCCGACGCGGGCCCGGACACGCCGGCCGCCGAGCCGCCGACGGCGGCGACCGACGCTCCGGCGGCGACCGACGCCGGCTCCGCTCCGACCCCTCCCGTCGAGCCCGCCCGGGACGCGCGGACGCAGGCCCGGCGGGACACGCGCCGCCGGGACGCCGGCAGCGTCGCGCGCGCCGACACCGGCGGCGGCGACAGCAACCTCCGTCCGTTCCCCGGACCCACGCCGCTGGTTACCGTCACGAGTCCGAAGGACATCGGGCGATAGGCCGGGCGGGTCGACGCTCCGGGTCGTCGTGCGTCGTCTCGACTACCGCTTGCGGCGCAGGAAGAGGCCGACCAGGAGAAGCAACGAGGCGATCCCGGCGCGGGGTGCGGGTGCGGGGACCGCGCAGCTGCAGCCCAGCAGGTCGTCCTCGTCGGCGGGCAACGGGAACCGGGGGCCGCCGGCGTCGCCGGTCGTCCCGGCGTCGGCCGGATCGCCGGGCGGCGGCGGCTCTTCGCCGGCGTCGCCCGACAGCATCGGACCATCCCAGCTCGAGCCGGCGTCGCCGTCGGGCGGCGCGCCGCACCCCTCGTCGGTCTCGCCGTCGCAGTCGTTGTCGACCCCGTCGCACACCTCGGCGGTCGGCACGCAGGCGGGCGGGGCAGCGGCAGGCCGGCCGCCGGCGAAGCGGATCGTGGCGTACTGGTCGGCGTCGTCCCAGCCGCTCGCATCGGCCCAGGCGGGGCCGACGACCAGGGTCGGGAAGCCGAGGCCGTCGGAGAGCCAGCAGCGCCAGTCGCCGGCGCCGCGCACGCAGACGTCGGCCTTGCCGTCGGCGTTGACGTCGCCGAGCCGGAGCGTGCGGTAGTGGCGCGGGACGGCCCAGCCCGAGTCGTCGGACAGCTCGGGCCCGTCGAGCGGGGCGGGGAAGCCGGCGCCGTCGGAGAGCCAGCAGCGGACGCGGTCGGCGGAGCGGCCGCAGAGGTCGGCCTTGCCGTCGCCGTTCACGTCGCCCAGGCGGATCGTCGAGTAGTGCTCGAGCCGGTTCCAGCCGGCGGCGTCGCTCCAGTCCGGCCCGACGAGCGGCCCGCCGAAGCCGGTGCCGGTCGAGAGGTGGCAGCGGTAGTCGGTGTCCGAGCGGCCGCAGAGGTCGGCCTTGCCGTCGCCGTTCACGTCCGCCAGCCGGATCGTGCTCCAGTGCTCGGGCGCGTTCCACCCGGCGGCGTCGCTCCAGGCCGGGCCGGCGAAGGTCGTCGGGAAGCCCGTGCCGGAAGACAGCGAACAGTACATCCCGGCGTTGCGGCGGATGCAGACGTCGGCCTTGCCGTCGCCGTTCACGTCGCCCATCCGGATCGTGCCGTAGTGCTCGGGGTCGCCGTAGCCGGTGGCGTCGGAGTACTCCGGCCCGGCGATCGAGGAGGCGAAGCCGGTGCCGGTCGAACGGTAGCAGCGGAAGCCGATCGCGGCACGGGCGCAGAGGTCGGCCTTGCCGTCGCCGTCGTAGTCGGCCAGGCGGATCGTGCTCGCGTACTGCACGAGGTTCCAGCCGGCGGCGTCGCTCATCGTCGGGCCGGCGATGCGGACGCCGAACCCGCTGCCGGTCGATTTCCAGCAGTAGAAACCGTCGTTCGCCCGCGCGCAGACGTCGGCCCGGCCGTCGCCGTCGATGTCGCCCATCCGGATCGTCGCGTAGTTCTGGATGTCGGTCCAGCCGGCCGCGTCCGAGAGCTCCGGACCGACCAGCTCGCCGTCGAACCCCGTCCCGCTCGCCAGGTGGCAGCGCCACCCGGCGCTCGTGCGCCCGCAGACGTCGGCCCGGCCGTCGCCGTCGACGTCCGTGGAGCCGCCCGTCTCCCAGGCCGCCGCCTGCAGCGCCAGCTCGTCCGCCGCGGAGGTCGGCGGCGGCGCCGCGTCGCACACGCCTCCCTCGTCCGTTGCGCCGTCGCAGTCGTCGTCGACCCCGTTGCAGGTCTCGGTCGCGGGCGTGCACCCCGCGCTCAGCCGGTCGCGGCGGATCGCCCGGTAGCTCGAGGTCAGCGTGCGGCTGTTGTGGACGATGCCGTACGAGCAGCCGCGGGCCTCCCAGGTCCACAGCGAGCCCCACGGGTCGCCGCTGTCGTAGACCACGATGTGCCCGCCCGTGCCGGGACAGCCGCCGCTGCGGTACACGGCGGCGTCGCCGCGGGTCAGCGAGTCGCGGTCGATCGTGCTCCACCAGGCGGTGGTGCACCGGAAGTCCCACGTCGAGTACGGATGCGCGCAGCTCGTGACCGCGCTGGCGCTCGGGACCTGCCAGACCTTGGCCGCGAAGCCCGAGCAGTCCGCGCCGTAGCTGCCGCTGTGGGTGCAGCCCGGGCAGCTCCCCGAGCAGGAGCCGTGGGAGGCGCCGTCGCTGCGCCAGCAGCCGTTGCCCCACCAGTACGAGTAGCCGACGCCGGATTGGGCCAGCGAGACGATCTCGGCCCGCGTCATCGTCGCCGGGTCGGCCTCGACCGCCGCGGGAGCGGCGAGCCAGGCGACGAGCAGCAGCGGGACGGCGCGCTTCACGGACGCCATCGCCGCACCTCCACCCCGTCCGCGACGAACGCGAGCTGCCACAGCGTGCCGTCGGCGGAAACCTCCAGCTCCTTGAACTGCTCCCACGCGCCGACCGACGGGGTCGTGCGCAGCCGCCGCCGCTCCGCCAGCGTCGCGTCGAGGTATCGCACCTCGAGCATCTCGTGGGTCACCCGGTCGTCCTGCGCCGGGTCCTCGGTCATCGCGTGGACCGCCAGCACCACGCCGCGCTGCGGCGCCGCGGCCAGCGTCACGATCCGGGCGACCGGCTCGTCGAACGTCACCAGCGCGTCGGCCAGCACCACGTCGCGCTTGCGGTCCACCGTCCACAGCTCGACCTGCGCGCCCCCCGCGCGGCGGGCGAAGCCGAGGACGTCGGGACCGAGCGCCCGGCCGCCGTGGTCGTTGCGGAAGAACAGCGGCTCGTACTGCGGGCCCATCACCCGCACCGCGCGCCGGTGGTCGTATTCGACCCACACCCCGTCGTCGCGCGCGAACAGGGCGGTCGTGCCGCCCCCCTCGGCGATCCCGTACCCCTCGAGCGGCGTCTCCGTCACCGTCGCGCCGCTCGCGTCGAGCACCCGGACGAGGCGCGCGGCGAGCCGGTCGAGCAGCACCAGCTCGCCGGTCGGCGCCAGCGCCAGGTCCTGGAACGTGTCCGAGCCGAGCGGCAGCGCACGGTCCTGGCGGCCGGCGGCGTCGAAGCGCACCAGCCGCAGGTTGACCTGGTCCAGGACCCAGATCTCCTCGGTCGGGGTGATCGCGAAGCTCATCGGTCCCTCGGGCGCCGATTCCTCCCCGCCGCGCCGGCCGAGCTGGCCGTCGCCGGAGCCCCAGTCGGCCCGCGCGACGACCTCCGGCTCGTCGGTCGCCGCCGTCGCCGTGCCGCCGGCGAGCAGCGTGAAGAGGACTGCGGCCGCAGCCGGTCGCCGGGCCGTCCTCGCGTCGCTCCAGGTCGTCGGTCGTCGCATCGAATCCTCCCGTCGCCCCCGATGCGCCTTGGGTGGAGCCTGATTCGTGCCAAGCTCCCGGCAGGGCGGGGCGGGCGGAGCGTCGCGCGCGTCTCGCGGTGCGTCGCGTGGAACCCCGCGGGATCGTGGGCCGCATCCACCAGGCGCTCGGTGTCGACCATCGATTCGAGATTCGATCCGACCCGACCTTTGTAGCCTCGACGCAACGATTCGATGCCTCGCCGCAGCAGACCCGCGTCCTCGCAACGAGGTCCCCGTCGGGCGGTGCTCCCCGGACGTCCCGCCAACGTCGTCATGGTCGCGGTCGTCGTCGCCGGTCGGTTTCCCGGGCGCGCTTGATCTCGCCCCGCCCGCGGGGCACCCTTCGTGGGAGGAGACAGGGGAAGGGAGGCGACTGGATGACGACGACGTTGGGCGGAGGCTCCGGGTCGAAGTGGTGGGCGGGCGGGGCGGCGGTCCTGGTGTCCACGGTCCTGCTCGCATCGCTCGGCGGTTGCGGGGGCGAGTGCGACCCGTCGGCGTGCCGCATCGCCTGTCTCGGGATCTCGCCGCCCACGCGCGGCGTCTGCGGCGACGACGGCGTCTGCCGCTGCGAGGGCGTCGAGCCGCCGGACGCTTCGGTTCCCGAAGCCCGCGATGCGGACGCGCGGGACGAGGCGGGCTCGTTCGACGAGGCGGGCTCGTTCGACGAGGCGACGGGGCCCGACGACGCGCTGCCGCCGCCGGTCTGCGAGGACCCGCCGGACGGCCCCTACGGCCTCCCGTGCCTCGACGACCCGGACTGCGCGCCCGATCTCCAGTGCCTCCCGGAAGTGGTCGACGTCTTCCGAGGCGAGGAGTACGTGTCGTGGGCCGGCGGCTCGTGTTCTTCCTGGAACTGGGAGGGAGCAGCCTGCGAGCCGGGCTCCCCCGGGGAGTGCGCCACCGGCGGGATCTGCCTGTTGATGGGCGCGGACGGAAGCGGCCGGCGCGTCTACGGCTGCTTCGACGCGTGCGACCCGCTCGACGACGCCGGGCGGCCGCAGTCGAGCAACTGCGACTGCCGCGACGGCTACGAATGCAGCATCGTCCACGGCGTCTGCCTGCCTGGATGCTCGCACGACCGGGAGTGCTGCGAGGTCTGGCGGGACGGCGTCGGCGGGGCGGGGGACGGCCTGCGTCAGGCGGAGGAGGTCACCCTGCTCGGCCCGGAGGTCTGCACGAACTACTGCGACCGCTCGACCTGGCGCTGCGTCAACCGGGGCTGCCCGGGCGGCGCGTGCGCCGTGGGCGACCCGTGCGACCACGACACCGACTGCCCGGCCGCCGCGTCCTGCCGCATCTTCGTCTGGAGCGGCTTCGGCTCGCCGCGCGGCGTGTGCACGCTCGACGCCTGCGACGTTGCCGGCCGCTCGTGCCCGGCGCGGTCGTACTGCCTGGACCTTCGCACCAGCGAGGCGCCCGACTTCGCCTGCGTGGCTCGCTGTGTGCTGGGGGTGTCTCCCGGGCTGTCCGGCTGCGCGACCGGCCTGGCGTGCCACGTGATGTTGACGGAAGACGGCACCCCCTTCGGCGGTTGCCTGCTGCCGTGCGACACCAGCGGCATGCGTTGCGGGCCGGGGATGGTCTGCGACCGCGGAACGAGCGGCTGCCGGCCGGAGTGAC
>JAFGHH010000226.1 GCA_016930215.1 Deltaproteobacteria bacterium | reverse complement strand
GCGTCGTCGCACACGCAACGCCCCGCGCCGTCGCACTCGCGGCCCGCACCGCAGCTCCCGCAGCTCCCGCCGCACCCGTCGTCCCCGCACTCGCGGCCGCCGCAGGCCGGCACGCAGCTGCAGCGGCCGTCGGCGCCGCAGGTCGAGCCGGCGGGGCAGGTGCCGCAGCTCCCGCCGCACCCGTCGTCCCCGCATTCGCGGCCGCCACAGGCGGGCACGCAGCTGCAGACGCCGCCGAGGCACTCCTCCCGGTCGCCGCAGGCGCGGCCGCAGGCGCCGCAGTGCGCCGGGTCGGTGTCGAGGTCGACGCAGGCGCCCATGCAGTTCTCGAGCCCGCCGCCGCAGGACGAGGCACAGGCGCCCTCGTTGCAGACCATTCCGGGATCGCAGGCCAGGCCGCAACCGCCGCAGTGGGCCGGGTCGCTGTTCGTGTCGACGCACAGGCCGGAGCAATCGACCCAGCCGGGCCGGCAACCGCCGCCGTCCTCCGCCTCGTCGCCGTCGGCCTCGACCGGCAGGCCGTCCTCGCCGGCCGCATCCTCGCGCGCCACGGCGTCCTCGGCCGCGGCGGCGTCGTCGCGGGCGTCGGCAACGAGGTTCGGCGACTCGGCGCAGCCGGCGATCGTCGGCAGCACCAGCGACACCCACCAGCCCGGCAGACGCATCGTTTCCTCCGTTCGCGCGGTGCGTCGCGCAGGGACGATTGTGGGCCGCGCGCGCCGCGGGGTCAAACCGGGGCGCGCGCAACCGGGTCCGATGAACGTCGAGGCGCCGGCGACCACCTCACGACGTGAACGGTAAAGGGCGTGGCGCCCGGAGGCGGTTTGCCCCCGGGACCCCCCGCCGTGGTAGGCTGGGCCGATGCTGCCGATGCGGCCGTGCTCCGCGTGCGGATTCGAGCACCCCGAGGGGGTCGTGATTTGCCCCTCGACGCAGCAGGTGATCGGCACCGCGGTCGTCGGCGGCCGCTACCGGCTCGACCGGCTGATCGCCGTCGGCGGCATCGGCGCGGTCTACGACGCGCGGGCGCTGCACATCGACCGCCGGGTGGCCGTCAAACGGCTCCTGCCCGTCTACACCTCGGACCCCGAGGTCGTCCGCCGCTTCCAGCGCGAGGCGCGCGCGGCCGGGCGGATCGAGCATCCGAACGTGGTCGAGGTGCTCGACTTCGGCGTCGGCGAGGACGGCGTCCCGTTCCTGGTGATGGAGTTCCTCGAGGGCGACACGCTGGCGGCGAAGCTCGAGCAGGCCCCGGGACAACGGCTGCCGTACGACGAGCTGCTGCCGCTCGTGCTCGACGTGCTCGAGGCGCTGGGGCACGCGCATTCGCGCGGCATCATCCACCGCGACCTCAAGCCGGAGAACATCTTCATCGCCCACAAGCCGAACGGGGCGACGGTGATCAAGCTGGTCGACCTCGGCATCTCCAAGGCGCTCGGCTCCACCTCCCAGGCGATCACCCAGAGCGGCAGCGCGCTGGGGACGCCGCACTACATGGCGCCCGAGCAGCTGCGGGGCGAGAAGGATGTCGATGGCCGGGTCGACCTGTACGCGATGGGGATCGTCATGTATCGGGCGCTGTCCGGAGCGTTCCCGTTCGACGGGCGGACGTTCGAACACCTGGTGACGCGGATCCTCGACGGGACCTGCGCGCCGCTGTCGTCGATCGTGCCGGGGTTGCCGACCGGCCTTTCCGACGCGGTGGCCTGGACGATGAACAAGGACCGCGAGCAGCGGGCGCCGTCCGCCGAGGCGCTCGCGGCGACGCTCGCGCCGTTCTCGCCGGCTCCCGCGATCACCCCGGCGCCGCCCCGCGTGTCGTCGGTGCCGCCCGGTCACGGAGCGTCGCGCACCTCGCACCCCTCGGCGCCCGTCTCCCTCGCGGTCGCCCCGGTCACGCCGGTCCGCACCACCGGCCCCACCCTCGAGGGCACGACCGCGCGCCGGCCCTCGACGCTCCCGGAGTCGCTCCTCGGCGAGGTGCAGGGCGAGGCGTTCCAGATCTCGGCCACCCTGCCGTCGGTCGCCGCGCAGTCGCAGCCGCCGAGCCGGAGCTCGCGGCTGTGGCTCGTCCTGCTGCTGGTCGCCGTCGTCCTCGCCGCCGCCGCCGTCGGCTCGTACCTCCTGCTGCGGACCGAGGACCAGGCGCCGCCGCGCGCGCATCCGCCGAGCGGCGGGCTGGCCGGCTCGCAGCTCGGCCCGGCGCCCGAGCAGGGCGACGCGGCGACCACGACCGACGACGTCGCCGGCGGGACCGCCGACGACGCGACCACCGCGACGAGCGACGACGCGGGCGGACCGGGCGAAGCCGGCGCGGCGACTTCGACCGACGGGGCCGCGACCGCGCCGCCGCCCACGATCGACGCGACCCCGGTCGCGCCTGTCGATGGCGGTCCCCCGCCGCGCGAGACCACCGAGGCGCGCGTCTCGGACGTCGGCGCCGACCGTGCAACGGTCGAGGCGCGCGCCGACACGGCGCCGGTCGATCCGGGGCATGTCGACGCCGCGGATGAGGGGTCTTCCTCGCCGGAGCCGCTTTCGCCCGCCGACGTGGCCCGCCTGTTCCAGCAGCTCGATGTCGCGGTGCGGGCCTGCGCCGGCGACGAGGGGCCCGGTTTCTACCGGATCTCGGTCGTGGCGCGCGGCTCGGACGGCCACGTCACGGAGACCCGCGTCGTGTCGGAGCTGTCCGGCGAATCGGTGGAGTGCGTGCGCCGGCTCGTCGCCGACCTGGCCTTCCCGCCCTTCGGCGAAGGGACCTCGTCGTTGGGCTACCGGTTCGAAATCCCGGGCACCGCGGCGGCCGATGCGGGGACCCCGGCGCCGGACGGCCGCTCCTTCGAGCAGCAGGTCCTGGACATCCTGCGCCCGGCCCGGCGCCGGGCACTGGCGTGTCTGGCCGAAGGCACCGCGCCGCCGACCCTGGTCGTCGCGATCGACGGCACGGCACACCGGGCCTCGCTGGAGCGGGTCGCCGGCACCGTGACGGCCGAGGAAGAGGCCTGCCTGCGGGAGGTCGTCGAGACGACCGAGGTCCCGGCGTTCATCACCGAGAGCTCTTCGGGCGTCCGGCTTCCGCTGCGGTAGGAACGAAGACGGTCCGGCTCACTCGACGGGCGGCTGGTCCGCGGCGACGGCGGCGTCGGGCACCCCGGGCACGCCGTAGTCGTCTCCCTCGACGTCCTCGGCCGGGAGGTCGCGCACCGCCGGGTCGGCACTGCGGACGAACAGCATCATCCCGGAGACGACGAGCAGTTGGACCGGCGAGGCGCGGGTCGGGTCGAGCTCGAACACCACGCGCACCACGTCGCCCTCGACGGTGGTCCGGGCGGCGGTCAGCGCCTCGCGCGCGGCCGCCACGACCGCCAACGCCTCGGTCATCGTCTCGGCGGGCAGCGCCGG
>JAFGHH010000225.1 GCA_016930215.1 Deltaproteobacteria bacterium | reverse complement strand
CAAACGCGCCGCCCCCACCCTTGACACCGCGCCTCGCGCCTCGTAGGTTACGTTCTGTTGTGCGGCCCGTCGGGCGCCGAGCGAGTGCCGGCGGCGGGGGGCCGGGTTGGAGAGAAACTTCCGGATCCTGCCGTGCGGTCCCATCCTTCCCACCTCTGGTCCAGCGTTGCGAGCCGTTCGTGAAACCACGGGAGGCAAGATGAGCGGTACCGATCAGAACGTCGTGTGCTCGGTGTGCGGGAAGACCTTCGTGTTCACCGCGGGGGAGCAGGAGTTCTACCAGCAGAAGGGGTTCCAGGCGCCGCCGAAGCGGTGTCCGGACTGTCGTCGGGAGCGTCGCGACCGGCAGCGGGGCTCGGAGAGCCAGGTCTACCGGGCGCCGTCGTTCCAGTCGGGTCCGTCGCCGAGCGGGGCGGCGTTCGGCGGGGAGTATCGCAGCCCGGCGTTCCGCGAGTACGACGTGGCGTCGGACCCGACGCGCAGCCAGGCGCGGCGGCCGACCTACCCGGCGATCTGCGCCCAGTGCGGGGCGGAGACGCAGCTGCCGTTCCGGCCGATCGAGGGCAAGGAGTACTTCTGCCGCGACTGCTACCGCCAGCGCAAGGGCGTGGGCGGTCCGTAGGCCCGGCGGCCACTGCGCGCGACGACGGCCGCGGCCTAGACGGGCAGCGCGGTGCCGGTACCGATACCGTAGTACTCGAAGCCCGATTCCCCCAGGCTGAACTTCGCGTACAGGTTCCGCCCGTCGAAGATCAGCGGCCGCTTCATCGTCGCCTTGAGCCGGTCGAAGTCCGGCGTGCGGTAGCCCTGCCACTCGGTGCAGATCACCAGCGCGTCGGCGTCCGCGGCCGCCGCGTACTCGTCGGCGGGGTACTCGACGCCGGCCGGAAGCACGGCGCGGGCGTTGTCCACGGCCACGGGGTCGTGGGCGGCGACGCGGGCACCGGCTTCGAGCAGCGTGCGGACGACGCCGAGCGACGGGGCCTCGCGCATGTCGTCGGTCTCGGGCTTGAACGACAGGCCCCAGACGGCGACGCGGGCGCCGCGCGCCTCGGCGCCGAGCCGGGCGAGCAGCTTGCGGGCCAGCAGCGACTTCTGCCGCTCGTTGACGCGGTGCACGGCGCCCAGGACCTCGAGCGGCAGGCCGGCCTGTTCGGACATCCCCAGGAGCTCGCGGACGTCCTTGGGGAAGCACGAGCCGCCGTAGCCGCAGCCGGGGAAGAAGTAGCGCAGGCCGATGCGGGAGTCCGAGCCGGCGCCGACGCGGACCGAGGCGGCGTCGGCCCCGACCCGTTCGCACAGGTTGGCGATCTCGTTGACGAACGAGATCCGCGTGGCGAGGTACGCGTTGGCGACGTACTTGGTCAGCTCGGCGGACCGCGGGTCCATCACCAGGATCCGCTCCGCGGTGCGCATCAGCGGCAGGTAGAGCCGACGCGCCGTCTCGCGCGCCCGCTCGGTCCGCGCGCCGATCACCACGCGGTCCGGCTTCATGAAATCGGCGACCGCGTTCCCCTCCTTGAGGAACTCGGGATTCGACACCACGTCGAACGGGACCTGCGTCGAGGAGCCGATCAGCTGGGTCACGCGGTCGTTGGTGCCCACGGGCACGGTGCTCTTGATCAGCACGATCGTGTACTCGCGGATCGCGCGCGCGACGGTCCGGGCCGCCTCGAGCACCTGGGACAGGTCGGCGCGGCCGTCGGGGCCCGCGGGGGTGCCGACGGCGACGAGCACGAGCTGCGACTCGCGAATCGCCTGTTCGATGCCGGTGGAGAAGCGCAGCCGGCCGGCGGCCTGGTTGCGCGACACCAGCTCCTCCAGGCCCGGCTCGTAGATTGGAATCCGCCCGGCCCCCAGCGCCTCGATCTTGCGGGCGTCGGCATCGACGCAGTGCACGGTGTTGCCGAGGTTGGCGAAACCGGCCCCGGCGACGAGCCCGACGTAACCCGAACCGACGACGGCGATCCGCATGCGAGCACCTCCCGCGGGGGAGATAGCCGAGGAAGTCGGGAAAGTCGAGGGCGTCGAGGGGACGGGCGTCAGGACGGCGTGCCGGTGTAGCGGACCGCGATCGCGGTGATGTTGTCGACGCCGCCCGCGGCGTTTGCTTCCTCGATCAGCTTGGCGGTGACCAGGTTGAGGTCGTGGGCGTAGCGCCGGAACGTGGCGAGCATCTTCTCGTCGGGGACCATGCCGGACAGGCCGTCCGAGCAGAGGATGTACACGTCGTCGACCCTCGGCACCTCGAAGTTGATATCGACCTGGACGGTCTCCTTCATCCCGAGGGCGCGGGTGATGACGTTCTTGTGGGTGAAGTTCTCGATCTCCTCCTTGGAGAGCGGGCGCATCTTGAGGTAGTCGTTGAGGAACGAGTGGTCCTCGGTGAGCTGTTCGATGCGGTCGTCGCGGATGCGGTAGATCCGGCTGTCGCCGACGTGCGAGAGGTAGGCGCCCTCGCGGACGAACAGCATCGCGGCGACGGTGGTGCCCATCCCCTTGTACCGCGGGTCGCTCTGGGCCTTCTCGTAGATCTGGAGGTTGGCCAGCTTGATCCCGGTGATCAGGCGGTTGGCCTCGTAGTTGCGGGACCGGTCCATCTTGTACGGCCAGGTCGCCTCGGGGTCCTCGCCGGTGCGCTTGAAGAAGTCGCGAATCACCGACACCGCGAGCTGGCTGGCCACCTCGCCCGAGGCGTGGCCGCCCATGCCGTCCGCGACGATGTAGAGATTCTCGTCCTGCACGATGGAGAACGAGTCCTCGTTCCCGGTCCGCTTGACCCCTACGTCGGTCTGGCCGGACACCTGCACCGGAATCGTCTGCGTCGGCACCGGGCTCGGTCCTCCTGCTTCCGTCCGGAAGCGGACCCGAAGATAGCATCGGCTTTTCCGACGTGTCAAACCGGTGTCGACGGGCCGGGGTGGACGGGCCGGGCGGGACGGCGCCGCGGCCCGTGGTATAGTCCCCGCCCGTGCGGAGCCTCGGGCGCAACATCGTGCTCGCCGTCGTGCTCGGCGTCGTGGTCTACGCCGTGCTGGCGGTCTACGCCGACGTCGGGCAGCTCGGGGTGGAGCTGGGCCGCTACGCCTGGTGGACCTTCGCCGCGGCGCTCGGGCTGGCCTTTTCCAACTACCTGATCCGCTTCGTGAAGTGGGAGCTGTACCGCCGCCAGTTGGCGATCGCGCTCGGGCTCGGCGAGAGCTTCGGCGTGTTCCTGGCCGGCTTCGTGATGTCGGTGACGCCCGCCAAGCTGGGCGAGGTACTCAAGTCGTTCCTGCTCAAGGAGCGGCGGGGCGTCCCGATCGCGACCAGCGCGCCGATCGTGCTGGCCGAGCGGCTGACCGATCTGATCGCGCTGATCGTGCTGGCGGCCGTCGGCGCCCTGTCGTTCCGGCAGGGCGCGCTGGTGCTGGCGGGCGGGGCCCTGCTGGTCGGCCTGATCGCCGTGGTCGTGGGGGTGCGGTCGGTGAGCGAGTGGACGGCGCGCCGGCTGGGCCGGCTGCCGCTGCTGCGGCGGCGGGCCGAGTCGGTGGCGGAGCTGTTCCGCAGCGCCTACCGCCTGTGCCGCGCGCCGAACCTCCCGCTGCCCGTGCTGCTGTCGGCGGCGGGATGGTGCTGCGAGGCGGTGGCGATGTGGCTGATCGTCAACGGCTTCCCCGGCGTCTCGGCGGACTTCGGCACCGTGCTGTTCATCTACAGCCTGTCGACCGTGGCCGGAGCGCTGGCGATGATGCCGGGCGGCCTCGGCGTGACCGACGGCGGCATGGCCGGGATGCTCGTGCTCCTGCTGGCGACGGTGCGGCCCGGCGTCGCCTCCGCCGCCACGATCCTGGTCCGCCTGGCCACGCTGTGGTTCGCCGTCGTCGTCGGGCTCGCGGCGCTCGCGGCGCTGCGCGCCTCCCCGCCCCGCCCCTACGGACAGGCCGACTCGTCGACCGAGATCGACAACCGGTAGCTGTTGCAGGTCGCCGTCGTGCCGAACAGGTTGACGCGCAGGTAGACCGTGCCGGTCCGGTCGCTGGTCCAGCGGATCGCCTCGCGGTCGGTCGCCCCGCCGCTTGTGCGCAGGTTGGCGCCGCTGGCGTTCTGGAGGTACAGGTCGATGTCTCCCGCGGCGTGGACGAAGCGCGCGACGATGTCGACGACCGCGCCGGGGCAGACCGCGATCGCGAAGTAGTCGTCGTCGCCGGCCAGCACGGCGAGGTACTCGCTGGAGGTGATCGCGGTCCAGGCGGTGGCGGTCGCGCGGTCGTCGTTGTCCTCGTGCACGTCCTCGGCGCAGCTCGCCGGCAGGCAGGCCGCATCGAGCGCGCAGTCGAAGTCGTCGCAGTCCGTCGCGCCGTCCCCGTCGTCGTCCAGCGCGTCTTCGCAGTCCGTCTCGACGCACCCGGGAGCGCCGACGCAGTCCGGGTCGTCGCAGTCGGTCGCCCCGTCCCCGTCGTTGTCGAGGCCGTCGTCGCAGACCTCGGGGTCGGCGAGCGAGATCGCCAGGACGAACGTGCCGGACGCGGTGTTGTAGCCGTCCACGAACAGGTGGTAGGTGCCGGGGTCGAGGGTGATCGAGAAGCGCGAGTCGTAGTCGCTGCCCGAGTCGTCGTCGCAGACCAGCGTGGCGCCTGCGGCGCACTCGGACCCGCGCAGGTAGGCCACGGTGTCGTAGCTCGACCCGGACAGGTCGACCGTCACCGCGAACCGCTCGGTCAGCTCGAACTGATAGACCACGTCGGGACCGCGCGCGCCGCCGCCGCAGGTGGAGGTGTAGTCCGCGGCCATCCCCGTCGTGTCGCCGCGCCAGGTCCCTTCCGGGTCGTCCGCGAGGACGTACGGGGCGGCGCAGGTGTCGTAGCCCCCGGTGCAGGCGGGGTCGGCGACGCACGCCGGGTCGGCGCAGCAGGCGGGGTCGAAGCAGTCGGTCAACCCGTCGCCGTCGTCGTCCAGGCCGTCGGTGCAGTCGTCCTCCTCCGAGCAGACGGGGTCGGCGGCGCAGTCGGCGGTGTCGGCGCAGTCGGTCAGCCCGTCGCCGTCCTCGTCCAGCCCGTTGGCGCAGTCGGTCTCTCCGGTCGGGCAGGCGGCGCGGTCGACGGTCAGCGTCAGCGAGTAGCTGTTGCAGGGGCTGGGGTCGCGGTCCCACAGGTAGACGTGGAGGTAGACCGTGCCCAACGACGCCGCCGTCCAGCTCAACGACTCGTCGTCGTCGCCCGAGGTCGAGGACGCGAGGCGGGTACCGGTGGCGGTCTCGAGCGTCACATCGATGTCGCCCAGGGCGTGGACGAACTCGAGCGACGCGCGCACCACCGCCCCGGGGCAGACATCGATCGCGAAGTAGTCGGGGTCGCCGGGGAGCACGGCCAGCACGTCGTCGGGGGCGACGAGGGCGCCGTCGGCGGCGGTGGCCCGCGTGTCGTTGTCCTCGAACGGGTCGGCGGCGTCATCGCACGCGGGGCGGCACGCCTCGTCGAGGTCGCAGTCGGGGTCGTCGCAGTCGGTGAAGCCGTCCCCGTCGTCGTCGACGTCGTTGTCGCACGACGACTCCGGGCGGCAGGCGGGGTCGGAGGCGCAGTCGGGATCATCGCAGTCGGTCGCCCCGTCCCCGTCGTCGTCCGCGCCGTTCGTGCAGTCCGACTCGGGGAGGCAGGCCGGGTCGCGCGCGCAGTCCGGGTCGCCGCAGTCGGTCAGCCCGTCCCCCTCGTCGTCGAGCCTGTTCTCGCAGTCGAGCTCGTGGCACGCTGCGGCAAGCTCGCAGTCGAAGTCGTCGCAGTCGGTGAAGCCGTCGCCGTCGTCGTCCGCACCGTTGTCGCAGTCGGTCTCGGTCGGCGGCAGGCCGCACGCCGGGTCGTCGGCGCAGTCGCGGTCGTCGCAGTCGGTGAAGCCGTCGCCGTCGTCGTCCACGCGGTTATTGCAGTCGAGCTCGACGAACGGGGCGCAGGCCGGGTCGGCGACGCAGTCGGGGTCGTCGCAGTCGGTCGCCCCGTCCCGGTCGTCGTCCAGACCGTTGTTGCATTGCGTCTCGTACCACGCCTCGCACGCCGGATCGTCGGCGCAGTCGCGGTCGTCGCAGTCGGTCGCCCCGTCCCCGTCGTCGTCCAGGCCGTCGTCGCAAACCGTCTCGACCCGGGTTCCACAGGCCGGGTCGCCGGCGCAGTCCCGGTCGTCGCAATCGGTCAGCCCGTCGTCGTCGTCATCCAGCCCGTCGGCGCAGTCGGTCTCGGTCCCGCCGACGCAGGCGGGCATCCCGAGGCAGTCGGGGTCGAAGCAATCGGTGATGCCGTCCCGGTCGTCATCGATCCCGTTGTTGCAGATCTCGCCCACGGAGCTGGAGTCGTCGCCGCATCCGGCGGCGAGGACGGCGAGCAGCGCGAGCAGCGGCGGCAGCAGACGAACGCTCATGGTACCTCCCGGGGCGCCGGGAATGGTGCGCGGCGCCCGTCCGCGCGTTCGGCGCGGGCTTCGGATCTCTCATACTGCATCCGGGGCGAAGCACAAGGGGTCCTCTCGAGCCGCGCCCACAGCCAGCAGCGTCGACCCGTTCGACCATCTCCCCTCTTGCTTTCCGGCCGGTCCCGGACTAACGGCCGGAGGTCGGGTCGTGCAGGGGGACCGGCCAGGCGCCGGCGGCACCTGCGGATCGTCGGACGGAAAGGAGATCGAGCATGTCGCGGGAGCGAGTTCTCATCCTCGGGGCGGCGGGGCGTGACTTCCACAACTTCCACCGCTTCTTCCGGGACAACGAGGCGTACGAGGTGGTCGGCTTCACGGCCACGCAGATCCCGGGGATCGAGCAGCGGCGGTACCCGAAGGAGCTGTCGGGGCGGCTGTACCCGGACGGGATCCCGATCTACCCGGAGGCGCAGCTCGAGCAGCTCGTGCGCAACCTGCGGGTCGACTCCGTGGTCTTCGCCTACAGCGACGTGCCGCACGAGATGGTGATGCACCTGGCGTCGCGGGCGATGGCGGGCGGCGCGGACTTCTGGCTGCTCGGCGACAACCGCACGATGCTCGACACCAAGGTGCCCGTCGTGGCGGTCTGCGCGGTGCGCACCGGCTGCGGCAAGAGCCAGACCTCGCGCTACGTGGCGGCGCAGCTGCGGCAGGCCGGGCTGCGGGTGGTCGCGCTGCGGCACCCGATGCCGTACGGCGACCTGGTGCGGCAGAAGGTCGAGCGGCTGGCGACGTTCGAGGACCTGGACAAGTTCGAGTGCACGATCGAGGAGCGGGAGGAGTACGAGTCGCACATCGCGATGGGCACGGTGGTCTACGCCGGCGTCGTGTACTCGGAGATCCTGGCCGAGGCGGAGCGCGAGGCGGACGTGATCATCTGGGACGGCGGCAACAACGACACGTCGTTCGTGCGCCCCGACCTGTGGATCACCGTGGCCGACCCGCTGCGGCCCGGTCACGAGCTCCGGTACCACCCGGGCGAGGTGAACCTGCGGGCGGCCCACGTGGTGCTGATCAACAAGGCCAACACGGCGCCGAAGGCGGACGTGGACGCGGTGGTGGCGACCGCGCGGCACGTCAACCCCAACGCGACGGTGGTGCTCGGGGCGTCGGTGGTGACGGTCACGGACCCCAAGTCGGTGAAGGGCAAGCGCGTGCTGCTGGTCGAGGACGGCCCGACGCTGACCCACGGCGAGATGTCGTTCGGGGCGGGCCAGGTGGCGGCGGAGCGCTACGGGGCGAAGGAGGTCGTCGACCCGCGGCCGCACGCGGTGGGCTCGATCAAGGCCACCTACCAGAAGTACCCGCACCTGCAGAAGCTGCTGCCGGCCGT
>JAFGHH010000224.1 GCA_016930215.1 Deltaproteobacteria bacterium | reverse complement strand
TGCAGTACCCGCCGCACTCGAGCTGGTCGGTGTCGCAGCGTGCTCCCTCCCAGCCGCCGCAGGCGGCAAGGAGGCAGATCATCCCGGCGGCGACGAGCCTCGAGCCTTGCTGGCGCAGGATCTTCATGGCCCCTCCGTTCTCCCCGGGCGGTTTCGCCCGAAACTGCCGACACATGCGATTGCCGGGGAAGTGACCGGGACTCTAGCACGGCGGCGATGGGCGCTCAACGGGTACCGGCGGCGGGCGACGGGGCGGCCGGCGCGTCATCGGCGGGGCAGGGGCGCGTCGGCGGCTGGAACCGCAGCCGGGCGCTCCGCAGCAGCACGTGGCACGAACCCCTGGAGTCGCCGATGCGCAGACGCCACGGGCCGCGCGCCGGCTCGCCGCGGAACGCGCAGAGCGACTCGAGCGACTCCAGCGAGTCGGGGAACGAGCCCTGCACCTCGTCCCACTCCCGCGTCGTCCCCCGCTCCGACCACAGCAGGACGCTCGTTCCCTGCGGCGACACCAGCCGTCCGTCCGCGTCGCGCGGGCAGTTCTTGAGGTCCGTCTCGAGGACGACGTCGCCGACGACGCCGTCGAACGGCACCTCGACTTCGACCCACGAGAAGACCTTCGCCGGATCGCCTTCCCGGCGGGTGCGGAACTGGTACTCCGGGAGCGGGACCTCCCCGACGGCGACGGGGAGGCCGTCGAGGGTCGGCGGGGGGGCGTCGTCGCCCGCGGACTCCGCGACGACGTCCGCGTTGTTCGGCGGGGCGTCGGTCGCGGCGGCGGGGTCGTTGCCGGCCGTCGTCGCGGCGTCCGGGGCGGTCGCGGCGTCCGGGACGACGGGCGCGGCGCCGGCGTCCGCGGAGGGCTCCGCGGCCCCGCCCGCGAGCCGCGGCAGGAGATGGCGGTCGACGACCCACGCCGCGCCGAAGCCGACGCCGACCATCAGGACCGCCGCGACGATCACGCCGGGAGACAGGACGCCGCGGGACGACTTGCGACCGTGCTTCACCGGTTGCTCCTGCTCCACGCCCCGATGCTGCCGTCCCGCCCGCCCCGCGTCAACAGCGTCCGTCGCCGTCCCGGGGGAGCCGCCCGACGCCTACTCGATGCGAATCACGTACGAGGGCGGCCCCTCGCGGAAGGAGGCGCCGGTGTAGCCGGCGACGACCCACAACGTGCCGTCGGCCGTCGGCGTGACGCGGACCAGCGCGTTGGTGTTCCCGGCCGCGGCGTCCTCGTCGTCGTTGGCGCCGCGCACGGCCGGGCCGGCCGGGTCGTAGACCGCGAGGTAGGGGTTGAGCAGGTCCGGATCGGCGGTCTCCATCCGGACGGCGTAGGAGGTGGCGGCCGTGACGTCGAACGGGTGGACGTTGAGGTCGCCGCCGTCGAGCGTGAAGGGGATGCTGGTGCCGACCGCCACGGCCGCGTCGGTCACGGCGAGCGTGAACGGGGAAACGGCGAGCTCGTAGGTGTGGTCCGGGCCCCCGACGCAGCACTCGTCCGCGGCGGGAACCTCGAGGTCGGGGCCGTAGTAGTACGACGAGCGCAGGCGGCCGTCGATCACGATCAGGTAGTAGTGGCCGCGCTGGTCGACCAGGAACTGCCGACCGTTGGCCTCGGAGCCCATGACCCACGGGGCGTCGTGCATCAGGTCGAGCGACGTGCCGGCGAGGCGCGTGAACAGCGCGAACGGGTAGACGCCGCTGCCGGTGCCGGTCGTTACCTTGACGTCGAGCACGGTTCCCGCCTCGATCGTCCCGAGGTCGACGTCGTCCTCATCGATGAACAGCCCGTCGCCGACGACCGGCGGGCACTGCACGCCCGACAGGGCGTAGGGGAGGCTCGTGCCGTCCTCGGCCGAGCTGCCGATCAGGTTCGGCTCGGTCTCCGTGCCGGTGCCGGGGGCGCAGTCGAGCGAGACGAGCCGGCGACCGGGCGCGGTCCACTGCGGGTCCTCGACGATCTCCGTCAGCGGGTAGCGCAGGAGGTTCGTCTGCACGGCGCCGGCGAAGCGGCCGTACATCCGCATCTCGCGCAGGTCGTACAGCAGGTGCAGCGGGACGCCGATCTCGCCGGAGGCGCGGTCCTCGGGCGGCCAGTAGTCCGTCAGGTCGTCGTACAGCTCCTCGGAGACGACCACGGTCGGGAACGTCCAGCCGTGGCGCATGGCGTAGGTCCGCGCCGCGAGCGTGGTGGCGATCTCGCCCGGGGTCGCGCCGTCGAGGACCAGGCCGAGCATCTCGACCCCGAGGGGGTGGAGCTCCTCGTACAGCGCGTTGAGGCGCGCGGCTTCCTGGGCGCAGTACGGGCACCAGACCGAGGTGACGTAGATCAGCAGCGCCTTCGCGGTCCCGCCGTGGGCCTCGGTCAACGCGTAGAAGTCGTGCATGTCGACCAGGTCGTCCTCGCCGCCCACCGCGCGGGCCGCGGGGTTGACGGCCTGCAGGCTCCAGTCCTCGAGCACGCTGCCCAGGCTGGTGCCGTAGGGCTCGCAGGGGTAGGCCGCGCACGGGTCCACCGCCTCGGCCTCCGCCTCCTCGCCGACGTCCTCCCCGGCGGCGTCCTCGGGCGGTTCCGCGTCGGCCTCCACGTCGGCCTCCGGCGGGACGTCGGCCTCGGGCTCGACATCGGTGCCCCCGTCGTCGGTGGCGCTCGAGTCGTCGCCGCAACTCCAGCCGGCGGCGGCCGCCAGCAGCAGGACGAGCACCCATCTTCCCGAACGGATCGGCCGGGTTCCTGTTTTCATCGCGCGCCTCCTTCGTTCCGGGGATTCTGACCCGGCTTCGGTCGCGGCGCAATGGCCACGGCAGCGCCGACTCCTCGACTCGTCCCCGGTTGCCGCGCGGCGCCGCGCCGTGTAGGCTGCCTGGGTGCGGTATCGTGGTGCCGTCGGGCCACGAGTTCCGGGGTTCCGGCGGCGGCGCGGGAGGGGCGAGATGGCGGTCCAAGCAGGGTTCCGGTGGCTCGTCGGGCTGGCGCTGCTCGCGCTGCTGCCGGTCGCGACCGGGTGTGCCGACGACGGTTTGACGACGGACGACGGCG
>JAFGHH010000223.1 GCA_016930215.1 Deltaproteobacteria bacterium | reverse complement strand
GACAAGGACGGGATCGATCTGCGGGTCTACTACGTCGCGAGCGCCGAGCTGTTCGACCTGCTGCCCCAGAAGCGCCAGCGCGAGATCTTCCCCGAGGAGCGGGCGCGGGAGGCGATGGGCATCACCGGTTTCACGCTCCCGACGTTGTACCGCTTCGTGACCTCGCAGGACGGCCGCGACCGCTCGCTGCACCCGTTCAAGGCCGGCCGCTACCTCGGCTCCGGCAAGGCCAACAAGGTGCTCGAGCAGGGCGGCCTGCACGCCCAGGGGATCCTCGCCGCCGTCCTCGACTACGCCAAGGCCCGCGGCTAGCGCACCCTGCCGCCAGACATCGCGAAGCACCGCCGATCACCGCCACGCCGCGCGACTGCGGGGCCGACCGCGGTCCGGGCCGCGGTCGGTTCCCGGCTTGCCCCGCGGGGGCGAGTCGGGTCATGCTGCGGGTGCATGGGGGTCCGGGCTTTCGGCGGGTGGTGGTGGCCGGCGGCGGCGCTGGTTCTCGTCGGCTGCGGCGACGACGCCGCGCCGAGCCCGTGCGCGGGGATCGATTGCTCGGGCCACGGCGTCTGCTTCGTCTCCGGAACCACGCCCTACTGCGACTGCGCGCGGGGGTACCACGCGGAGGGGCTGGCGTGCCTGCCGGGCGACCCGCCCGAGGCCTGCCGGGGCGTCACCTGCTCGGGCCACGGCACCTGCGTCGCCACCTCGGGCGGCGTCCCGAGCTGCAACTGCTTCGACGGCTATGTCCCGGACGGGCTGGAGTGCGTGCCGGCGACCTGCGGCGCGGTGTGGATGAAGACGCTCCCCGGCCTGTCGGCCTACGGGGTCGCGGCTGCTCCGGGGGGCGGCGCGATCTACGTCGCCGGCAACATGGGCTCGACCGCCGTCGTGATGCAGCTCGACGCCTGCGGCGAGCTGGTCCGGCAGCAGGTGTTCGCCGGTCCGGCCGACACCTGGAGCGTCGCCAACCGCCTGCTGTTCGACGGCGGGAACCTGCACGCCTTCGGCTCCTACGAGCCGTGGGACTCGACGGCCACGCCGACCGACGCCGGCGTGCTGCACGCCGTGCTCGAACCCAGCCCGCTCGAGCTGCTCGAGGAGCGCGAGCTGTCGACCGGCGACGGCTGGGACGGGTCGTGGTTCCCCGCCGCGGCGCGCGGGGACGACGGGAGCTGGTGGATCGGCGGCGGCAACCTGCGGTACGGGACCGACCACTGGATCTACCATGCGCGGGTCGTGCGCGAGGGCGCCGACGGGTCGCACTGCGTCGGCGTGCCGACGGCCGAGCCGGAGTCGTGGGTCGAGGCGGTTGCGGCCTTCGACGGCCGGGTCTGGCTGTCGGGGGTCACCCCGACGGACGACTACCTTCGCACGTACGCGCCCGAGGGCGAGCCGGCGTCCGAGTCGTGCATCGGCGAGCCGGACGGGGACTGGACGCTGCGGCCTCCCGCGCTGGGCTGGTTCTTCGGGTCGAGCATCCTGGAGGACGGCGACGGGGTCCTGATGGTCGGCGAGGGCGGGAGCGTCGACGGCGGCGTGGCGGTCCGCCTGCGGTGGTCGGAGACCGAGGGGTGGCTCGCGCCGACGCCCTGGAACCCGACCGAGGGCTACGACCGTTTCCACCGCGCCGCGCGCGGTCCGGCGGGCGAGCTGTGCGCGGTCGGCGTCGGGGACTACACCGACGACACGGCCGAGAACTACGACGGTCTGTTCGCGTGCTACGAGCCCCGCACGCTGGCGGCGCGGTTCGAGCATTTCTGGCCCGAGGCGGGCGGGTGCACCGACGTGGCGCTCGACGCCGCCGGCGGCCTGCTCGTCGTCTGCAGCGGCTGGATCGACACGAAGCTGCTGCGCTGCCTGCCGACGGGCGAGTGCCCCGCGATCCCGTAGCCGCGGGGTTCCTGTCGGAGCCGAACCGCGCCCCCTTCGGGGCACGGCCCCTACTCGCACCCGATCGGCGAGGTCGAGACCACGACATCGTCGAACCAGACGCGGTTGGAGAAACCGTCCGCGTCCTCGGTCTCGATGTAGTGCTGGAGCCGCGCGCGGTTGAGCGCCAGCGTCGGGCTGGTGCGCCAGGCCATTTCTCCGACGCGATGGCCGGGCGTGCCATCGACCCAGTAGGCCATTTCGCCGTCGTGGTTCGCCGTGGTGCCGTCGGTGGTATTGGCCTGCATCATCAACTCCAGGCAGAACCAGCGGCCGACGGGGAAGGCCACGGCCGGGTCCGGGGCGAACTCGTTGCCCCAGCAGCACTGCGGCTGCTCCTCGCAGGTCGGCAGGCCGCGCTCGAGGCACCCGGCGCAGATCGCGTCCACGTCCGCGTACCGCTCGCAGCGCGTGTCGCAGCTCATCTCCGGGAAGTAGGTGTAGAAGAACGAGGCGTGCGTGTCCTCGTGGAAATCGACCGTCGTCCCCATGTGGAGCACGCCGTTCGGCAGGCAGCCGGCGGTGCCGTGGTACCAGAAGTCGTCGGGCTGGCTGCCGCCGACGCTGAGGAAGTGGTGCACGTAGCGGTGGTCGGGGGCGAAGCGGACCCAGGCGCGGAAGTACAGCGTGTCGAAGGAGCGGAGCGGGCAGTTGGCGCGCTGCTCGCCGTCGCAGGCGTACCAGTCGAGGCTCGCGCCCTGGTAGCCCGAGCCGGCCTCGGCGGGCATGTGCAGCGACCACGACCCGCCGTGCGGCTCCTCGCCGGAGAGCCGCACGCGGCCCCGGTCGGAGGTCCCGGGGCTGTCGAGGAACGGGCTTCCGGCGGCCCAGGCGTCCCAGTCCCCCGCCCCGCGCTCGAAGTCCTCGCACAGGAGCCACGCGGGGTCGGGGTCGGCGCACGAGCGTCCTCCGGCGGTGTCGCCGTCGGCCGTCGCCTCGTCGGGGACGTCGGGGACGTCGCGTGCGTCGGCGTCCGCGGCGCCGTCGTCGGAGACCGCGGCGTCTTCCGTCGCGGCGTCGGTGGAGCCGTCGTCGGCGGTACCGGCGTCGTCGCCGCCGCAGCCGAAGCCGAGAAGGGCGGCCAGGGCGAGCCGGATCGGTGGGTGACGCATCTCGGGCCTTCCTTCCGCGGCCCCTCTTGCGGCCGCCGAGGGAGGAGGATAGCACACGGGGAGCCGTGCCCGCGCGGGGTCCGCCGCCTCGTCGGGGGGCTGTCCCCGGTCCCCCTGCCATCCGTTTGACTTTCCCTCGATCGGAGGTCAACCTCGATCCGGAGGTTGCTTGCGATGCACCGAACGTCCGCCTGGTTGCTGGTTGCTGCTGCGACGGTCGTGGCGGGGGCGTGGCTCGGGTGTGCCGACGACGGCTCCTGCGTCCCGGAGGTCTGCAACGGCCTCGACGACGACTGCGACGGGGCCACCGACGAGGAGCTCGAGGAGAGCTGTTCCACCGCCTGCGGCGACGGGGTGCGGCAGTGCGTCGGCGGCCGCTGGGGAACCTGCTCGGCCCGGCAGCCGACGGACGAGGTGTGCGACGGGCTCGACAACGACTGCGACACGGAGACCGACGAGGGGGGGACGCGCTGGTATCCGGACGCGGACGAGGACGGCTACGGCGCCTCGGTCGGAGCGATCGAGTCGTGCCAGCAGCCGACGGGGTACGTGTCGAACCGCGACGACTGCGACGACGGGGCCGCCGACGTGCATCCCGGGGCGACGGAGACCTGCGACGGGCGCGACGAGGACTGCAACGGGACGGCGGACGAGGGGTGCGACTGCATCGCCGGCCAGACGCAGCCCTGCGGCGAATGGGGCGAGCTCGGGGAGTGCGAGCTCGGGGAACAGAGCTGCGCGGCGGGAGCGTGGGGCGAGTGCACCGGCGGGGTCCGGCCGGCCGAGGAGACCTGCAACGGCCTCGACGACGACTGCGACGGCACGACCGACGAGGGGCTGACGGGGGACGGGCTGGAGCCCAACGACACCTGCGAGACCGCGCGCGGGCTGGAGACGGCGGTGGAGCAGGACGCGCGGACGCCCCTGCACACGCCGGTGGTCGAGACGACGCTGTACCGGGCCGACGGCACTCCCGACGTCGATTGGTACCGGGTCGAGGCGGAGGAGCATTCGGCCGCCTGCGTCCCGTGGACCACGGAGTGCTGCTACCGCTTCACCGTGCTGCTCTACCCGCCGGTCGGGATGCCCCGCGAGGATCTCCGGCTGTGCGTCTACCAGGACGGCTCGTGCGGCGCCTTCCCCAGCGAGCTGTGCGTCTCCTCGATGGACTGGAATTCGACCGAGGGCGCGTACGAGACCACGGCCTGCTGGTCCGGCACGTGCGCCTACGACGACGGGAAGACGTTCTACCTGCGGGTCGATTCGCCGGCGGGGGCCTCGAGCTGCCTCCCGTACCGGCTGCGCTACAGCTTCTACCAGCTCGACTCCGACTGCTAGGCGGGGGGACGCCGGGGCGAGGAGGGGACGTCGAGATGCTTCTTCTAGGAACCCGGGTGATGGGAACGGCGGCGACGCTCCTGGTCGCGGCGGCGACCCTCGGTTGCGGCTCGGTCGTCGCGGACGACTCCGACGACGCCGGCGGTTTCGACGGCGACGTGGTGGAGACGGGCGCGGACGCCGACGCCGACGCCGACGCCGACGCCGACGTGGAGTTCGAGTGTGGCAACGGGGAGGTCGAGGGCCGCGAGGAGTGCGACGACGGCAACGACGTCGCCGGGGACGGGTGTGAGCGGGACTGCACGTTCTCCTGCCACGGGCACGACGAGTGCCTCGACGAGGACCAGTGCACCGAGGATCTGTGCGCGGCGGTCACGGGCGGGCGGCGGTGCGTTCACCCGGTCACGGTCGGCCACGACTGCGACGACGGCAACGACTGCACCGAGGGGGAGACCTGCCGACCGGACGGGAGCTGCGGCGGCGGCGTGTCGGTCTGCAGTTGCATCGGGGACGACGACTGCCTGCCCTACGAGGACGGCGACCTGTGCAACGGGACGCTGGTCTGTCGGGGCGGCGCCTGCGTCGTCGACTCGGACACCGTCGTCACCTGTTCGCCGACGGCGAGCCCGTGCCGCCGGCTCGTCTGCAATCCGGACACCGGGCTGTGCGAGCCCTCCGACGCGCCGGACGGCACGTCCTGCGACGACGGGAACTGGTGTACGTTGACCGACCGGTGTTTGGCCGGAGCCTGCGTCGGCGCCGGGACTCCCTGTCCCGTGGCGGGCTGCGTGCGCGGCTGCGACGAGGCGACCGACGCCTGCCTCCCGGCAGTCGCCGGGACCGTCTGCCGGGCCGCGGCGGGAGTCTGCGACGTCGCGGAGAGTTGCACGGGCTCCTCGGCGGCCTGTCCGGAGAACGCCTTCCGGCCGAGCAGCTACGTCTGCCGGATCGCGACGGGGGAGTGCGACCCCGCGGAAACCTGCAT
>JAFGHH010000222.1 GCA_016930215.1 Deltaproteobacteria bacterium | reverse complement strand
GGTCGGGTTCGATGTCCCGTTGCGCAGGATGGAGAACATGGACGGTTTCCCCGCCGCGGCGGCGGGCCGGAAGCCCGACGATCTCGTCGCGAGCGGAGTACTCGGCAGGAATGGCCCATCCCGGCCCCGGATGCGGTTCGGGTGACCGACAGGCCGTGAGAGGTGGGTGATGCGGCCGTCGAGCGGGGTCCGGTCAGGTGACCGCCAACGTCACAGGCTGGTCGGGATGTTGGAGCCACCGAATCCACGTCCCCGGCTCCCTCACCCGCACAGCGACTTCCACGCCTTCGCTCGACCGCATCCGGAATCCCACCGTTCGGCCGAGGAATCGGTTCGGCTCGACCACCGTGTCCGGTGTCAAGGGCAGGACGTCGACCCGCGTGCGGTCGTCGACGTCACGCAGAGGTCCAGGATGGTGCACGACGATCAAGAAGTGGTGGCTGCCGTCGACGGTGTGGACGGTCAATCGGACGCGGCGAAGAAGGATGCCGCGACAGACCCATCCGCCATGGAACCAGCCCCGGTTCAGGGCATGACGAACCAGCTCCTGGCGATCCTTCAGCGCGGATCTCACCGCCGGGGAGCGCGCGGGCCGCTGTTCTCGCCGGACCTCTCCATCGTCGTCGATGACGGCGGATCGAAGGACTCCCGCCAACTCCTGGGCCTTGTGCACGGTGCAGTCATCGGGCCGGTCGACGACGATCCTGCCTGCGGTCCACCGGAAGGAAGGACGCTTGGCCTGGTCGGAATGCCCGTTCCAATCGGCCGCCGTCTCGTCGTCGGCATCCGGCTCCAGGCTCGGATCCGCAGCGACCACCGCGCGCCATTCGTCCAGCGCGATCGGCGTTTCCTCGCTGGACATCCATCGGCTGGCGCGGGTGATGTGAACGGCGAAGCCCATCGGCCCCATCTCCCGTCCGCACCCCAGACCTCCGATCGTGCGGCTCCAGACTGCCGGATCTGAGCACGTCGGGGCCGCCCTCACAAGCGGCTCGTCCGCGGTTCGCGGCTCGTCGCTCGGCAGGACCTCGTGCGCTTCGTGAACCCAGAAATGGAATCCTCGGCGCACTTCGGGCCGGAGTCGATCGGACGGTCGGCACGACTCGCCCGCCTCCGGCAGGGGCGTGCACGTGCCGGTCGTCCTCATGGCGTCCCAGTGGACGCCGCCGTCCAGGCCAACGCCTCGCCGCACTGTGAGTCATCGCTGCAGGGCTGGCCCGCGCGGAGGGGTGTGTGCGGCAGACGTGCGTACCACCGCCGGTTTCGGCACAGACCACTCCCGACTGGCAGTCGTCGCTGCCTTCCCGGTCGCCGCACCAGTCCCCGGCTCCGAGAGGCGCCGAACACGTACCGGGGCAACCGACGCACGTGCTGCCCTCGACGCATTCCTCGTTCGTCTCGCACGAACCTCCGCGCGGCACGGTCCCTTCGAACAGTCCGGCACAGGCGGCCGGCCACTGCCTGCGGCCGACGTCCCAGACGATCGTGCAGTCGCCGCGGATCGCGTCGGCACAGGTCCCCGCGAATTCACCATGGCAGGTGATGCGGCCCGCGTCGCGGGCGTTCGCCATCGTCGCCAGATACCCGTCCTCCAGCCGCAGGCCGAACTCAGCGCGGCAGTCGGAGTAGTAGATCTCGATGAACTGCCCCCGGCAGGTGGATGCCGCATCGCAAAGCGCGGCTGCGATCTGTGCCGGCAAGTCGTCGGGCCAACCGCTGCTCACGCAGATGCCACCATCCTCGCCGACGTCGACGTCGGCATCGGCATCGGCGTCCGCATCGCCGTCGGCATCCGCATCAGCCGCGCCCCCCTTCGGCTTGTCGTAGTGCGCAGAAGAAAGTAGCATGTGTCAACGACGGAGGCTTGAATGAGGTTCGTCATCGTGGCAGGGCTCCTCGCCGCCGTTGCTTCCGCTTGCGGCGGCGAATCGAACGATCCGGCCGATTCCCCTCCCGACGAAGTCGCCTCCGCCGACGAGGCGACTCCCGACGGCGCCGTTCCCTGTGTCCGTTCGAGCTGCGACGAAGCCTGCCGCTCGATCGGAGCTCCCGGGGGAGACTGCGTCGATGACCGCTGCCGATGCTACGACGGGCCCGACGCAGAC
Source organism: Deltaproteobacteria bacterium (assembly GCA_016930215.1). Lineage (GTDB taxonomy): Bacteria > Myxococcota_A > Polyangia > DRWM01 > JAAZOP01 > JAAZOP01. The sequence goes on along the minus strand of JAFGHH010000222.1, from coordinate 10,741 downwards.
GCGGATGTCGAGCCCGACGACGCGGGCCCGGACATCGAGCCCGACGACGCGGTCGTGGACGCCGAGCCGGACGACGCGGCCGTGGATGTCGAGCCCGATGACGCGGCCGTGGATGTCGAGCCCGATGACGCGGCCGTGGATGTCGAGCCCGGCGACGCACCGTCCTACGACGACGGAACCGACGACGACGCGACCGGGTGCGACCCCGTGGTATGCAACGAAACGTGCATCGTGATCGGTGCCCTCGGCGGCGAATGCGTGGACGCCCACTGCCACTGCGTCCTTGGTGCCGACGCCGATGCCGATGCGGGCGAGGACATCCGGGTCGACGCCGACGCGGACGCGGAGGTCGGACCCGACGCGGACGTCGAGCCCGACGACGCGACCGTGGATTCCGAGCCCGACTCGGACGTTCTCCCGGACGACGCCCGTGCGGACTTCGACGCCTGGACGGAGGACGGCGCGGGGGACCAGGCGGACCTCTGGGACGCCGGCGAATCGGTGGAGCCGGTCGAGGGCGGGGAGACCAAGTCCGGCTGCGATCCGCTGCTGTGCTTCATGAGCTGCGGCGGATCCTGCTCGCTGGGTGGAGTCTGCGTCTGCGACATGGCGCCGCCCTGAGGCCCCGGAACGGTCGCCGGGAACGGTGCTGGCCACGCCGGGCCCGCGCGGCGGGCCGCTGGTCCCGGGCTGGGAGTTCTCCGACGCCGGCGGGGCGGGCGTCGTCGTGGACGCCGTCCGCGGGCGCCTGGTGCGCTGGGCAGGCTGCCGAAAGTTCCACCACACGGCGCTCCGAACCGGGTCGGGCTTCCACCCGCGGGATCGGGCCCGTGGGCCTCCCCTGCCGAAGGCCGGCCGGCGCGTGTCAGGAGACGATCGGCGGCCCGCCGTCGACGGGGCAGCCGAAGATCATCTGGAGGTTGGGCAGCGCCGAGGTCCACAGCGCGTCGCATGCGCCCCCCAGGATCGTGATCGTGTTGCTCGTCTCGTCGTCGGTGAAGCCGTCCGGGTCGTCGCGCACCAGCGGTTCCCGGTCGGTCACCACGTGGATCCGCGACGGGTCCGCGGGCCGACCCGTCAGCACCAGCTCGCAGCTCGCCACGGACGCGCCGATCGCCAGCAGCGCGGCCGCGAGCTCGCCGCCATTGGCCGCCTGGCAGTACCCGTGGTCCGGGTCGCCCGGGTTGTCCGTTCCGTCGGCCTCGGCCAACCGGTCGAGCGTGTCGGGATCGACGCCGTAGCCGAAGCCCGCGACCCGGACCTGCACTTCATACCATTCGCTCCGCGTGCCGACCTTCCGGATGTCGTGAACCGTCGTCGGCACGGGCCAGGCGGGATCCTCGAGGCTCGGACGGGAGCGGACCGTGAGACCGGGGCAGTGCTGGACGAACGGCCCCTCGGCCTCGTCCCCTGCCGACCCCGCGTCCTCACCGGCGCCGGCGGCGGACCATGGGCCGCCCTCCGGGCCGGCGGCGGCTCCGGGGAGCTTGCCGACGAGCCGGCCCCAGGAGACCGGCAACTCCGGCGGCAGGGCAATCCGGATCGCGTCGTTCGACCCGCGCAGCACCGGCGCCCACGTGCCTCGCAGCATCGTGACCTTCCAGGCTCCGGTGCCGTGCAGCCGCTGGTCGGAGCCGACACCGGCCTGCAGGAAGTCCCGCGGGTCCGTCAGCTCGACGTCCGCCTCCAGGGTGACCCCGTCGTCAACATGACGGACACGAGCGGAGGTGGCATCGAGCCACTTCACGACCTCGACGGGCAGCCGCGCCGCCTCGCCTACCGGCTCGCCGTCCCGCTCCAGGCTCGCGGCCTGGAGGAAGAACGACTGCGCGGCGGCAGCCGACGGCAGAAAAAGCCAGAGTCCGAGCACTTCGACCATCAGACGCTTCGACATGGCAGGCCATTGTAGCCCGGGACTTGCGATTGTCCCCGAGCAGATGATCCGCTGGAAACGACTTCACCTTCACCTTGCCGTGGCCCCTGAAGCTCAATAGGGTGCCCGGCGTCGGAGCGACGATGGGCGGCGCGGCGAGCATCGATGGACCCCGGGAGCGGTTCGGGTTGCGGGCCGGATCGCGCACGGGCTTCGCGGAGGCGGGAGCTCGCGGTCCGGCGCTCGGGCGGTGGCCCCGCCGTTCGTGGCCCGGCCGTTCGTGCCGGGAGGTCGTGACCCTCGCCGTCACGCTCGCCTGTCTCGCCGGCTGCGACCGGCGCGGCTCGGCGGAGGGGCAGGGCGATGCGCGTGACCGTGGGCCGGCGGCAGCCGAGTCGCTCGACGAGCCGGCGGGGACCGGCCCGGGCCGTGCGTCGGGGAACGACGGCTCCGCCGGGAAGCCGGTCCGGATCGGAGCCGGCGAGGACCAGGGGATCTGGCTCTGCGTCGAGCGGTCGGGGGCCGAGGCGGTGAACGCGGATGCGATGCTCGGGTTCGACGAGCAGGCGCGGCTGGGGCTCGTCGTGCGGTTCGGCGGCAGGTGGTACACGGATCTGCCCGCGGCCGTCGTGGACGGCCGGGTCGTCCACGACCCCGAGCCGCTCGCCGCGCTCCCCGGACTGCTGCGCGTCGCCTGGTACCTCGTCGAAAGCGCGGAGCCGAGCTGGCGCAACCGCGACCGCAACCCGGAGTGGTGGGCCGCCGTGCGCTACGACGAGCACGAGCTGCCGTGGGACGGCCGCGGGGTCGTCGAGGTCGACGTGCGCCCCGCACGCCTGCCCGGCGTCTCCTGGACGGGCAAGAGCGTCGGGACGGCGCGGTTCAAGGCCGAGGTCGAGCTCGGGTCCGTCGTCCTGGCGACTCCCGGAGCCGAGGCGACCGGCAAGGGGGGCGTGCCGCTCGGCGTGCGGCGCGTGACCCGGCGCGGCGGCAGCGGCAACGCCGTCGTGGACGCGGCGCTCGGCCTGGCCAACCTGCCCTACATCTGGGGCAGCGCCCCGGTCGGCGGCGAGGGCGACTGGTCGTCGCACCAGGCGGAGCTGTTCGTGGGCGCCGACTGCGCCGACCTCGTCGTGGCGGCCTGGCGCCTCTCCGGACTCGGGAACGAGAGCTACACCTCGACGGCCCGGCTGCTGGCGCGCCACGAGGCCTCGAGCATCCGCATCGCGGGCCAGCGGGACGGCCTGTACGTCGGCGACGGCGGCGCGCCCGTCCGCTTCGGCCCGGGCGGCGTGGAGGCCGGCGCGATGCTCGTGTGGCGCTTCGGCACGAACCTCGGCAAGTCCCATGCCGCGGTGCTGGTGCAGGACCGCGGGCCCTCCGGCGCGCCCAACGGCCTGCTCGACGAAGCGGACCTCGTGCTGCACGCGCTGTGGGAGCCGCCGGTGCTGGAGCCGTTGTCGGAGGTGCTCGCGTTCGATCCCGTCGCGGTCGTCCCGCGTCCCGGCGGAGGTTGAGATGCGCCTGCGGATCGCCTGGGCGGCGTTGCTGATCGCCCCGGTCGTCGGGCCGGGATGCCCGGGCGCGAAGCGCGACGGCGCGGACGGAGCGACGCTCCGGAGCGCGCGCGAGCCGACCGGGCCGGTCGGGCCGGTCGGTCCGGAAACGTCTCCGCGGCCGCGGCCGCCGGTCAAGCACCTCGAGATCGACCTGTCGCGGCAGCGGTTGACGGCCTTCGAGGACGGCCGGCCGGTGCGCGAGATCCCGGTCTCCACCGGGAAGCGGGGCAAGACCCCGACCGGCGAGTTCCGCATCTGGCGCAAGCACCGCCTCAAGGACATGAAGGTCGGCCTGCCCGTGCGGGGCGACTACTACCTCCTGGAGGACGTGCCGTGGGTCCTGTACTTCGCGAACGCGGAGCACCCGAAGGAGCGGGGCCTGGCGATCCACGGGGCCTGGTGGCACTCCGACTTCGGCAGGCCCGCCACCCACGGCTGCGTGAACCTGCCGGTCGAGGAGGCGCGCGAGCTGTTCTTCTGGACCGACCCGCCGGTCGGCCCGTTCGGGGAGGCGACCGCGACCGACGCGAATCCGGGCACCCGCGTCGTCGTCTTCGACTCCGCCGCCCGGGATGCGCCGCAGGGACGCGAGCCGCCGCCCTCGGCTCGGCGACCTCAGAACGTCGGCCGGTAGATCGGGAACTCGCGGCACAGCGCGCGGACCTCGTCGCGCACGCGGTCGCGCACCGCGTCGTCGGCGGGATGCGTCAGCAACTCGGCGACCCATCCCGCGATGCGCGTCATCTGCGCCGAGCCCATCCCGCGCGTCGTCACCGCCGGCGTGCCGAGCCGGATGCCGAACGGCTTCTTCGCCGTCCCCTTGTCCCCCGGCACCTTGTTCTTGTTGACGACGACGTGCGCCTCCTCGAGCCGGATCGAGGCCGCGTCGCCATCGATGCCCTGCGGCTCGAGGTCGACCAGCAGCAGGTGGTTGTCGGTCCCCCCGCTCGCCACCCGTAGTCCATGACCCTGCAGCTCCTCGGCCAGCAGCCTGGCGTTCGAGACGACCTCGCGCACGTACTGCTTGAACTCGGGCGTCTCGAGGTGCTTGAGCCCCACGGCGATCGCCGCGATGTTGGCCTGGTGCGGCCCGCCCTGGAGCACCGGGAACACCGCGCGGTCGATCCTCGCCGCGTGCTCCTGCCGGCACAGGATCAACGCCCCGCGGGTCATCCGCAGCGTCTTGTGGGTCGTCGTCGTCACCACGTCGCAGTGCGGCACCGGGCTCGGGTGCAGCCCCGCCGCGACCAGCCCGGCGATGTGCGACATGTCCGCCAGCAGCAGCGCCCCGGCCTCGCGGGCGATCGCCGCGAAACGCGCGAAATCGATCGTCCGCGGATAGGCGCTCGCCCCGCACACGATCAGCTTCGGCTTGAACTCCAGCGCCTGGGCCCGGATCGCGTCGTAGTCCAGCAGACCCGTCCGCGGGTCCACGCCGTACTGGTGGACCTGGAACATCTTCGCCACGATGTTGACCTTCGCCCCGTGGGAGAGGTGGCCGCCGGAATCGATCTCCATCGACAGGATCCGGTCGCCGAGCTGCAGCAGGCCCAGGTACGCCGCGATGTTGGCGTTGGAGCCCGACAGCGCCTGCACGTTGGCGTGCTCGGCGCCGAACACCCGGCACGCCCGCTCCAGCGCCAGCGACTCGAGCCGATCGATGTGCTGCAGCCCGCGGTAGTACCGCTCGCCCGGGTAGCCTTCGCTGTAGATCCCGGACAGCATCGAGCTCAGCGCCTTCATCGAGGACTTCGGCGGGTAGTTCTCGGAGGCGATCAGGTTCAGCGTCTCCTCGTTGCGGACCATCTCCTGGCGGATGATCCCATCGACCTCCGGGTCGAAGTCCGGCAGCTTGAGCTCCAGCAGGTTCCGCATCGCCTCCATCCGCTCACCCTCCCTTCCCCGGCTTGAAGATCACGCCCGTCTGCGTCCGGCCGTCGAGCTTGACCACCAGCGGCTCGTCGAACCGCACGTGGCGTACGTAGACGCCGCGGGCGACGGTCGGCTGCGCCCGCAGCCAGGCCCAGTCGACGAATCCCTCGCCCCGCTCGGCGTTGACCGTGAAGTAGCCGACCTGGAAGCTGGTCAGGTTCTGGAAGAAGTGGCTCCCCTGCGACGGCTCGACGACCAGGTCCGGCAGGCCCGCCTCGACGATCGCCCGCGCGCCCGCGATCTGGCCCCAGCCGACCGGGATGCCGAGCCACGGGTCGCGGGAACCCCAGCGGCCCAGGCCCAGCAGCAGGTACGGCACGCCGTCGGCCTGCAGCCGCGCGTTGCGCTCGGATACCTCGGCCGCCGCCATCGCGGTCCGGGAGCGGTCGAACGCCTCGAGGTCGACGAACACCACGTCCCGCACGCCGTCGATCCGGCCGTTGCCCAGCGCGCGCGGGGAGCGGCAGACCAGGTCGGCGTCGGCGACGCCCTCCAGCCGCAGCTCGGCCGCCTCGTGGCTCAGCACCAGCGGGCGAACCTGCAGCACGCCGAACTGGCGCGGCCCGCCGCCGGCGGGGGCGAGGTTGACCGCGAACTCGATCTCCACGGGCGAGTTCATCCCCCAGCGGCCCATCTCCATCAGCAGCCGCAGGATCTCGGCCAGCGGGAAGCTGTCGTGCTTGAGCAGCGGGGCCAGCGAGACCAGGCGCACGCCGGGACGCGACGTGCCGTCGTACAGCGCCTCGTTCTGGTGGTCCCACGTCGAGACCAGCTCGGAGAGCATCCCGTCCCGCTCGGCCGTCTCGAGCGGCAGGCGCAGCAGCCCGCGGGCCGCCGGGTCGTCCGCCGGTCGCGGCGACAGGTCGACGGCGTAGAACTCGCGCTGGCTCTGCTTGAGGTACGCGCGCGGGTCGGAGAGCTGCAGCACCTGCCGCGGGTACCGCGGGCAGAAGTCGAGCACCGGCGAGCCGTCGACCACCGCCTGCCCCAGTCCCGCGGCGACCGCCACCACGCCGTCCTCCGCGCACTGCGGCGCCACGGGGTAGCTGTTGTGCGAGCGGGCCACGCCGGAGAAGTGCGGGTAGAACCGCCCCTCGTGCGGGTTGCCCAGCACCCGCTGCACGATCACCGCCATCTTCTCCTCCTCCAGGCGGTAGTTCGTGGCGCGGACGTAGTCCTTCGCGGCGCGGAAGAAGGTCGAGGCGTAGACGTCGCGGATCGCGGCGGCGAGCTGCGCCAGGCGCTCCTCGAGCGACGGATCGTTGTTCGGGACCATCAGCGTCTCGTAGACGCCGGCGAACGGCTGGTACAGCGAGTCCTCGAGGATGCTCGAGCTGCGGACGGCGAGCGGGTAGTGGATCCCGGCCAGGAACGAGCGAAGCTCGGCCAGGGTGTCGTCCGGCAGCCGCGCGTCGCGGAACCGGCGCCGGATCTCGTCGTCGTCCTCGCAGGACAACGCGAACTCCTGCAGCCGGTTGTCCTCGATGAAGCGGTCGAAGATCGAGGTGCACAGCACGATCGAGCCGGGGACGACGAGCCGCACGTCGGGGAACCAGTCGCGCAGGCCGAACTGCTTGACCAGCATCGCGATGAACGCCAGTCCCCGCGCCTTGCCGCCGATGCTGCCGTGGCCGAGCCGCGCGATGTTGACGCTGGTCTCGAGGTCCTGCGGGTCGAAATCGACCACCACCCCGCGGTAGTTCGCCAGCCGGTTCTCCCGCAGCTGCTCGATCAGGTAGCGCCGCATGTCGGCCGTGGTGGCGTACTCGGTGACCTTGTGCGGCTTGAGCCGCGCCGCCAGCAGGAACTCGGTGCGCGCCTTGAGCCAGTGCGAGAAGTGATCGCGCTGCGCGTGGAACAGCAGGCTCTCCTCGGGCACCGTCTCCAGCACCTCCTCGAGCTGCTTGAGGTTCCGCGCCCGGGCCGCCTCGCCGCCGCCGGGGAGCTTGAAGACGAAGTCGCCGAACGAGAAGTGCTCGAGCATGAACGTGCGCAGGTCGGAGAGCAGCGTCGGCGACTGCTTCCACAGGAACGCCGCACCCGCCTCGTGCGCCCGCGGCTCGTGCTCCCGCTCCGAGGACTGCAGCACGATCGGCAGGTCGGGACGGTCGGCGTGCACCCGCCGCGAAAGCTCGATCCCCGCCTCCGGGTCGACCGCGCCGTCCCGCGGGAAGCGGATGTCCGAGATGATCGCCAGCACGTCCTCCCGGTACCGCTCGTAGAACCCCCACGCCTCCTCGAAATCGTTGGCCAAGAGGACCTTCGGCCGCGCCCGCATCCGGTACAGCTTCTGCGACAGGTTGCGCCCCTCGGCGATCAGACGCTGCGACTGCTGCATCAGCTCGGAGTAGAACAGCGGCAGGAACGACGAGTAGTAGCGGATCGAATCCTCGACCAGGATCAGCACCTGCACGCCCACCGCCGCGTGGTCCGCCTCGACGTTCATCCGGTCCTCGACGTGCTTGATGATCGTCAGGAAGATGCGGAAGTCGCCCTGCCAGTTGAAGATCCGGTCGAAGATCGCCGCCTCCGGGCGGCGCAACAGGTCGGCCAGCTCGCGGTTGTCGTAGGTCAACAGCACCAGCGGCGTCTCGATGCCCGCCTCGCGGACCGACCGGGCGAACTCGTGCACCGGCAGGTCGTCGATGTGCATCGTCGAGATGATCAGGTTGAACCGCCGCTGGTCGGCCGCCAGCTCCAGCGCCTCGCGGGCCGTCGCCACGCGCGTGATCCCCGGCGCGTACGACAGGTTGTGCTCGAGGAACTCGCTGAGCAGCATCTCGTGCAGCTTGCCGTCCTCGGCGAGCACGAACGAGTCGTAGGGGCTGGAGACCAGGAGGATCTCGCGCACGCGGCGCTGCATCAGGTTCTGGAACCCCGACAGCCGCGCCGTCTCCGATTGCCGCTCGAGGAACTCCCGGAACTCCGCCATCGCCGTCACCCGGGCGCCGGTCGCCCCGGACCGGTCGCGCGGCGCATCCTACACGGAACCGGCGGCGGATACAGCCGCCAGGACCGAACCGAGACTCGGTCCGCGGGCGGCGGCCGCACCCGGAAGGGCGCGGCTCGGATTCGTTGCCGGCAAGTGCGGTCGGTCGGGGAAGGGGAGGGGGCCGGCGCGCCGCCGGGGCGGACCCGGCCCCCGCAGGACGGGTCAGATCACGCCCTGGTCCATCATCGCGTTGGCCACCTTGAGGAAGCCCGCGATGTTGGCGCCGTTGACGTAGTTGCCCGGCGTGCCGTAGGTCGCCGCAGCCTCGACGCACGACTTGTGGATCCGCTTCATGATGTCGTGCAACTTGGCGTCGACCTCCTCGCGCGACCACGAGAGCCGCATCGAGTTCTGCGACATCTCGAGGCCCGAGGTCGAGACGCCGCCGGCGTTGGCGGCCTTGCCCGGCCCGTACAGGATCTTCTGCTCCAGGAACTGGTGCACCGCCTCGGGCGTGCTCGGCATGTTCGCCCCCTCGGACACGCAGTACACGCCGTTCTTCAGCAGGTTCTGCGCGTCCCTGCCGTTCAGCTCGTTCTGCGTCGCGCTCGGGAAGGCGCACTGGGCCTTGACGTCCCACAGCGGGTTGTGGTCCAGCTTGGGGTCGACCGCCTGGAACGTGACGCCCTTGAACTTGTCGGCGTACTCCTTGATCCGGCCGCGCTTCTTGTTCTTCAGCTCCATCACGAACGCCAGCTTCTCGGCGGTGATGCCCTCCGGGTCGTGGATGAAGCCGTTGGAGTCGGAGAGCGTGACCACCTTGCCGCCGAGCTGCGTGATCTTCTCGACCGTGTACTGCGCGACGTTGCCCGAGCCGGACACGATGCAGGTCTTGCCCTGCAGCGTCTCGCCGCGGGTGGCGAGCATCTCGGCCGCGAAGTACACCGAGCCGTAGCCGGTGGCCTGCGGACGGATCAGCGAGCCGCCCCAGTTGAGCCCCTTGCCGGTGAACACGCCGGTGAACTCGTTGCGCAGCTTGCGGTACATCCCGTACATGAAGCCGATCTCGCGGCCCCCCACGCCGATGTCGCCCGCGGGAACGTCGGTGTCCGCGCCGACGTGCCGGAACAGCTCGAGCATCAACTGATGGCAGAACCGCATCACCTCGTTGTCGCTCTTGCCCTTGGGGTCGAAGTCCGAACCGCCCTTGCCGCCGCCCATCGGCAGCGTCGTCAGGCTGTTCTTGAACACCTGCTCGAAGGCCAGGAACTTGAGGATCCCCAGGTTCACCGACGGATGGAACCGCATCCCCCCCTTGTACGGGCCGATCGCGCTGTTCATTTGGATGCGGAAGCCGCGGTTGACCCGCACCTGTCCCTGGTCGTCGACCCACGGGATGCGGAACAGGATCACCCGCTCCGGCTCCACCATCCGCTCCAGGATCTTCGCCGCCCGGTACTCGGGGTGCTTGTCCAGCACCACCGCCAGCGAGTCGGCCACTTCCTGCACCGCTTGGTGAAACTCCGGCTCCGCCGGGTTCTTCGCCTTCACCTCGGCCAAAAGATCGGTCACGTACTTCGACGCCATCGGATCCTCCTTCTCAACCGTTGTGGGCCCCCCGCGGGGCGCTTCGCGGCGTAGTCGCCTCCCCGGACCTTGTCAACCCCCGCCCCCCATCAGCCGCCGGAAACCAACGACCATCGACCCATCCAACAGCCAACCGCCGACGGCCAACGGCCTTGACCCGATCGACCCTCCCTTGTGCCTCGCCCCGGGGTTCTCTATGCTGGGCCCGTCGAGGGCCGGAGGGGGCGAGGATGGTCGGCGAGTTGCGGAGGATCGCTTCGATCAGCGAGGGGGTGACGCTGCGCTGGCTCGGGGTGTCTTCCTTCGAGCTGTCCCACGCCGGCCGCGTGCTGCTGCTCGACCCGTTCCCGTCCCGACCCGCGGACGCGCGCCCCGCGGCTCCGCCCGGCCTGCGGCGCCCCGAGCACGCCGATGCGCTCCTGGTGACGCACGGCCACTGGGACCACTACGGCGACGTCCCCGCGCTCGCCGAAAGGCTCGGGGCGGCGGTCTACCTCCCCGCCGACCTGCACGCGCAACAGGCGCTGGTTCTGCGGCTGCGCGGGCGCAACGAGGAAGAGGCGCGCTGGCGCCCCTGGTCGCGCAGCACCCGCGTCGAGATCGGGGGGCTCGTCATCGAGTCGTTCGCCGTGCACCGCGAGGAGCGCGAGCGCTCGTGGCTGCGCCGGCTGGCTGCCGAAGGGCTGCGTGCGCGGCTCACGCCGGGCGCCCTGCTGCATGCGCTGCAGGTCGTCACGATGCACCCGTGGGCCGCCGGCGTGGCGTTGCACGTGACCCACGCCGCCACCGGCAGCTCGATCTTCTTCCTCGGCGGACTGACGCGCCAGGTCCAGGGCCTGCCCGACCCGCCGCCCAACG
>JAFGHH010000221.1 GCA_016930215.1 Deltaproteobacteria bacterium | reverse complement strand
TTCGGGCGGGCGTTCCAGATCGAGACCATCAACAGGGCCGAGACGCAGGCCAGGCCGGCCAGCACGTAGAACACGTTGTCCCAGCGGCCGCCGGCGGCGTCCTTGAGCCAGCCGACGCCGGCGCCGGAGAAGATCGCCCCGGTGGCCCCCATCATCATCGTGAAGCCGGTTGCGGCGGCCGCGGCCTTGGGATGGATGTCGACCGTCGCCGCGCCGCTCATCAGCATGTCCGGCCCGTAGATCAGGAACCCGGCCACCCCGAGCAGCGCGGTGGCGACGAGCCAGCTGCCGGCCGGGATCTGCACGAACACCACGCACAGCGCGGCCAGCGCGAACAGCATCAGCGCGCAGACCGGCGCCCGCCGCTTGCCGAACAGCGTGTCCGAGATGTGGCCGGCGGAGATCGCGCCCACCGAGCCGATCAGCGGCAGGGCGATCGCGGTGAACGCGCTGCCCTTGATCGAGCGGCCGTGGAAGTCGGCCATGTACTGCACGGCCCAGTTCATGAAGGCGTAGCGCACCGAGTTCATGCAGAAGTAGCCGATGCCGAGCACCCACAGCACGCGGTTGGACAGCAGCTCGCGCAGCACGCTCCCCGCGGACGGCGCGGCGGCCGGCGCCGGCGCCTCGTCCGGGACCGGGACGCGGGTCGGTTCGGGCCCCAGGTCGTCGCGCACCGACGGGAACCCCGCGTCCTGCGGGTCGTTGCGCAGTCCGAGGGCGAACAGGATCGTCACCGGCACCAGGATCAGCGACGGCACGAGGAACGCCGCGCGCCAGCCCCAGCCCGAGTCGCACAGGGCGCCGGCCAGCAGCCACGACAGCACGTGTCCCACCTGATAGCAGGTCGAGATCAGCCCGACGACCAGCCCGCGGCGCTGCGACGTCGTCCAGTTGGAGATCGTCTTGACCACCAGCGACCAGCCGGCGGACTGCGCGTAGCCGTTGACCGCCCAGAGGGCGAGCATCGCGGGGTACGAGTCGACCACCGAGAACGCGGCGTTGGTGAGCGCGGCGACGGTCAGCGCCGCGGTCATCATCCGGCGCGCGCCGAACCGCTCGCCGAGCTGTCCGTTGATGAACTGTCCGGCAGCGTAGCAGGCGGCGTAGACCGACGGGATCCAGCCGATCTGCGTGGCGGTCCAGCCCATCTCCGCCTGGATCAGCGGCTGGGCGACCGCGAAGTTGAGCCGTGCGAGGTAGTAGGAGGCGTATCCGGTCCAGAGCAGGCCGAAGATGCGGAGCTGCCAGGTGCGGAGCCGTTCCGCCGTCGCCGCCCCGCTCGTGGCCAAGCACGCCTCCCGCCGCTCCCCGCGGCCCCGCACCGGAGGCGGGAAGTACCACGCGACGCGCCTGCCGGGCAATCCCGGGCGGACGCCCTACGGCGCGCCGGGGCCCAGCTTCTCGTTCACGAACGCCAGCTCCTTCTTCGCCGCCTCGTCGTTCGGGTCGAGGTCCAGGGCGCGGCGGTAGGTCGCGCGGGCGTCCTCCAGCCGGCCCAGCTCGACCAGCGCGTAGCCGAGGCCGCGCAGGGCGCGGGTCTGCCACTGCACGGGCGTGCGTCCGCCGGGGCTGCGTTCGGCCGCGTCGGGCTCGGCGGCCAGCGCGGTGGCCGCCGCCAGCGCCTGCTCGAAGGTGGCCAGCGCCGCCTCGGACTTCCCCTGCCGCTGCTGCGCGTCGCCCAGCTCGGCCAGGTACATCGGGTCGCCCGGCATCAGCTCGCAGGCGCGCACGAGCACCGCCTCGGCCTCGGGCACCCGGTCCAGCTCGGTCAGGCAGTACGCCTTGTAGAACAGCGCGTCGCAGAGCTCGGGGCCGAGCACCGTGATGTCGCCGCCGCCGAGCGCCGCCTCGAGCCCGGCGCCCAGGCCGGCGACGGAGGTGCGACCGCAGCGGAGCTTCGTCTTGGTCGGGTCGTGCCGCTCCTCGAGGAAGGCGATCGTCTTGTCGAAGCCGTCGGCGATCGCCTGCTCGCACTGGTGTTCCTTGGCCAGGGCGATGCCGGCGTCGAGCCACGTGCGGGCCTGTCGCGCCTCGTCGTCGCCGGCCGGCCCGCCGAGCGTGATCGTGGAGTTCCCGCCGGCGTCGGCCGGCTCGTTCGCCGTGGGTGTCGGCGTGGTCGCGGGCGTCTCGTCGCCCGTCGTCGCCGGCTCGACCCCGGAGGGTTCGGCGACGGGCGCCGCGGCGACGTCCGCGACCGGCGGTGCCGCGGGCGCGGCCTCCTGTGCCTTCTTCCCGCAGGACGTGGAAGTCGTCGCCAGCAAGGCCAGGATCGGGATGCACCGGGCGAGCGTGGAACGCATGAGTTCTCCCTCCCGCGGCATGCGTGCCGCCGGGAGCAGCAGAGCCGCGCCCGGCGCGGGAGTCAAGGGCGGACGCTCGGCCCAGGAAACGCGCGAACGCGCGACCCCTGCTTCGGGGATCGCGCCCCGGCGGCCGAATGGAGCGGGATCCGCGCGGGCCGAGGCGTCGCGCGGCAGGCGTTCACCCGCCGGGGAACGGCGGACTTCCCCAGACGGTTGCCTCGGGCTCGCGTCCCCGGCGTTTGCGGGCAACGAAGTATCCACGCACGTGAAGCCGGACCAGGAGAGCGCGGCCGGCGGCGGGTCAGACGAGGCTTCCGAGGGCCTCGGCCGCGCCGACGACGAGCACCTCGGTCGGGCCGAAGCGGTGGAGCTTGCGGGTCGTCCCGCCGACGATCTGCACGCCGCGGCGGCACGGCAGCAGCGGCGCGAAACGCGCCCAGGACGGGGCGACGGCGGCGTCGCGCTGCTTGACCTCGACCGGCAGCCACGGCTCGCCGTCGCGCACGAGGAGGAAATCGATCTCGTGCCCGTCCTTCGTGCGCAAGTAGCGGAGCTGGAAGTCGCCCTGGCCGGTGTCGGTCCAGAAGTGGCAGGCCTTGAGCAGGTGGGAGCCGACGAGGTTCTCGAAGCGCGCGGGCGCGCCGGGCACGGACGCCCAGTCCCAGAGGTACACCTTGCCGTAGCGTTTGAGCGAGCGAGGCAGCGACCGGGCGTACGGCTTGACCTCGAACACGTGGTACAGGGCGGCAAGGAATGTGAGCCAGCGTTTGACCGTGTCGAAACCGACCTCGAGGTCCTCGCGCATCGCCGCGGGGC
>JAFGHH010000220.1 GCA_016930215.1 Deltaproteobacteria bacterium | reverse complement strand
TCCGGGTCGTCGCAGTCCGTCAGGCCGTCCTCGTCGTTGTCGGCGAGGTCCGAGCAGGCGGTGTCGGTGTTCTCGTCGGTCAGCTCACTCGAGGCTGAGCCGCAGGCAGCGGCGGCCAGGGCGACCAGGACTACCAGCACGAACCGGCACGTGTCGTTTCTCATCGGGTCCTCCCTCGACGCGCTCGAACGGGCCTCGCACCCCACGACGCGTCGCAACCCGGATAGCGTGGTCCGAGCGGTCCCGCCGGTCAAGAACGGGGCCGGACCCGGGGCCGGAGCGAGGTCGAGAGCCCTCAGCGGCACCCCGCCGGATTGGGCGCCACGACCGCGTCGCAGGGGTGCCACAGCCGTCCGAGCTGGTTCGGCGTCAGGACGGTCGTCGGTGTGGAAATCGCGCTGATGTTGCCGCAGTCGTCGATCGCGTTGAAACCGATGCTGGAACATTCGGGGGCGGAAGACAGGTAGGGCGAGATGATCTCGAGCGTGGTGCCGCCGGTGATGCTGACCCACGCGCCCGTGGCGATCCGCAGCGTCGACGAGCCGCCGCCGGTGTTGTTGAACCAGCCGCTCGACAGGCTCGAGCCCTGCATCGCCAGTCCGGAGACCTTGAGACCGAACAGGCCGGGGTCGTCGGGCCCGTAGAACGGGAACGAGCAGACCGTGGCCGCGTAGTTCCGGACGGCGACGTAGACGCCCCGCGGCGGGACGATGTCCGTCGAGGAGAAGTTCATCCAGCGGTAGGCACCGGCGGAGGCGTTCTGGTAGCCGAAGTGGTTGCCCTGCAGCAGCACCGGGCAGTTCGACAGGTTGGTGATTTCGATCGACTCGCCCGCCTCGCACGTGTCGCCCGGGCAGGTCCCGGGGTTGCCGTCGCCGTTGATCAGGTACTCGCTGAACACGATGTTCTCCGTGGTGGCGGCGATCGGCGTCGTGCAGGCCTCGATCAACCCCACCGTCACCGGGGAGGTCGTGGTGCAGCAGGTCGGGTCGGCGGTCCGGCAGGCCTTGAGGTAGATCGTCATCGTCGTGCCCGACGGCGGGGGCCCGCCCGGGCCCAGCGCGCTCGCCGGCCGGTGGTAGTTCTGGCCCGCCGTCGTGATCGTCGCGTACGGGGTCGCGTCCGCATCCTTGAACAGTTGGTACGTGACGCCGGAGGGCAGGGCGTCGAACTCCACGATCGGCCGCCGGTCCCAGCTCACCGGGCAGGTCGTGATCGTCGGCGTCGCCGGCAACGTGCACGACGGTGTGGCCGTCACCGTCACCGTGCAGCAGGTCGTCTCGAGCTCGTCGTCCGTCACGCACAGCCGCAGCGTGTACGTCCCGTCCGTGTCCGGGGTGAAGAACGTCGTCGCCGCGTCTGCCGGCAACGGCTCGGCGGTCGAGCCGGTCGGCCGGGTCACCACGCTCCAGGCGAAGGTCACCACCCCGCCGTCCGGGTCCGAGCCGCTCCCGGCAAGCGTCACCGGCGTGCCGACCACCACGCTCCGGCTCGCCGGACACTCCACGACCGGCGGGAAGTACGGACACACGCCGCCCTCGTCCGTGGAGCCGTCGCAGTCGTTGTCCCGGCCGTCGCAGACCTCGGGGATCGGGGTGGTCGAGCCGACGCACGGGCCCCAGTGACCGGTGTCGTCGCAGGTCTCGAGTCCGCTCACGCAGTCGCCGACGTCGGTGCCGCAGGCGCGCGTCGCGCCCGTTACGCAGTCGCACCCCTCGTCGGTCGTTCCGTCGCAGTCGTCATCGATCAGGTTGCACAACTCGGGCACCGGGCCGACCGAGCCGCTGCAGACGCCCCAGTCGCCCGAGGTGCCGCAGACCTGCGTCCCCGCCACGCAGGCCCCCTCGTCGGTGCCGCACGAGCGGGTCGTGCCCGAGGTGCAGGTGCACCCCTCGTCGGTCGTCCCGTCGCAGTCCTCGTCCAACAGCCCGTCGCAGACTTCCGTGGTCGGACCGACGGCACCTTCGCACAGGCTCCACCCGGCGGTACCGAGACACCGCTCGAGGCCCGCCACGCAGGCCCCCTCGTCCGTGCCGCACGAGCGTGTCAGGTCCTCGTCCGTCTCGCCGTCGCAGTCGTCGTCCACGCCGTTGCACGATTCGGAGATCGGCTCGACCGCGCCCTCGCACGCACCGAACACGCCGGCCGTGCAGGTCTCCGTCCCGGCCAGGCAGCGCCCCTCCGTGATGCCGCACGAGCGCGTCACGTCCTCGTCGGTCTCGGTGTCGCAGTCGTTGTCCAGGTTGTCGCACACCTCGGGGGCCGGAATGCGCCCGCCCTCGCACTCGCTCCAGACCCCCCGGTCGCAGCGCTCGTACCCCTGCCGGCAGGTGCCGATCGCCGTCCCGCACAGCCGCAGCAGCCCCTCGTCGGTCCCCCGGTCGCAGTCGTCGTCGAGCAGGTTGCAGTCCTCGGGTTCCGGGCCGAGCGACCCGAGGCATTCGGACCACCGGCCGTCGATGCAGCGCTGGGTCCCGGGCCGGCACTCGCCGACGTCGGTTCCGCACGCCAGGTCGGGGTCGCCCGCGGAACACTCGCAGCCGTCGTTCGGGGCCCCGTCGCAGTCCTCGTCGAGGGCCGCGGCGTCGCACAGGTCGGCGTCCAGGCCGACCCCGTCGCCCTCGCAGGGGCCCCAGGTCCCGAACTCGCCGGTCCCCTCGCAGACCATCGTGCCGTCCCGGCAGATCCCGATCTCGCGGCGTCGGGGGTCTCCCGTGAAGCAGGAGGATATCTCCCCCGGCGCGCAGAAGCAGTCCTCGTCCACGACGCCGTCGCAGTCGTTGTCCAGCCCGTCCCCGCACCGCTC
>JAFGHH010000219.1 GCA_016930215.1 Deltaproteobacteria bacterium | reverse complement strand
CTCGGTGTGGACGACCGACAGCCCGGACTGCCGGCAGGTCTGCACGATGACCCGCGCGATCAGGTCGCCGGTGACGATCAGCTGGGCCTCTTCGCGCCCCACCATCCGCGCCACCTCGAGGTTCCGCTCGTCCTGGAGCTCCGCCACCACGTGGTACGGCTCGCGGCGCCGGTTCGGGTTGTTGGTGATCGCCAGGATCACCTTGATCACGTGCGAGTCCGGGTCGCCCTCCTCGGGCGCCAGGACGACGATCGACCGCGCGCCGTGGGGGTTCACGATCTCGAGGTCGTTGAGGTCGATCGGGCTGCCGGTGCGGCAGATCACCTTGGTGTTCTTGGTGTCGCCGACCTTCGCCCGCAGCTCGTCCTCCATCTCGACCTTGTCCCGGTCGGCGAGGATCACGATCCGCGGCTTCCTCCGGTTCTCGTTGGCGATCACCAGCTCGGTGATGATCGAGAAGATCTTCGGCGACCAGCCGAGGATCAGCGTGTGGTCCTGCTCGATCACCTTCGACCGCCCCTTGCGCAGCTCCTCGACCTTCGTCTCGATGCCGCTCGTCAGGACGCCGATCAGCGTGCTGACGATGAACACGCCGCCGAGCGTCACGCCAAACATCAGCAGCAGGAAGGTCCAGCCACCGGTGTCGCCGCCCATCGTGCCGGCATCCAGCGTACGCATCAGCGAGAACCACGCGAGGTCGACGAAGCCCGGCCGGCCGGTCTCCTCGCCGGTGGTCGAGATCCCCTCCGGCGCCACGCCGAAGATCGCCACCAGCGCGGCGATGACCAGGATCATCGCCAGCGAGACCAGCGCCAGCCAGCCGATCAGCGCGACCGGCCCCCGGGCCATGCTGTTGTCGAAGCGATAGCGCAGCTTCTCGCGCCACGTCGCGTTCGTCATCGGACTCCTTTCCGGCTCACTCCCCGTCCCGTTCGTCCCGGCCGCCGCGCCGCCGGTGCGGCGGCAGTCCGGGCGGGCCGTGCCGCCGCAGCTTCTTGAGCGACACGCCCGGCTCCGCGACCCGCACCTCGACCCCCCCGAACAACGCCAGCCCCCGGATCTTCAGCCACGGCGTGGCGCCGCTCGGCGGCGGGCCGTTCGAGCCGGCCGTCTCGTCGAAGCCGCCGAAGATCGCCACGCCGTTGATGTCGACGTGCAGCCCGGGCGGCACGATGATCTCGCAGCCGCCGAAGGTCGCCAGCGCCTGGATCTTCGTCATCCCCGGCTGCAATTTCGCGTCGCGGAAGTCGAGCATCGTCCCGCCGAAGACGCCGGCCATGCGGATCGTCTTCGGCGCGTACCACTGCCCCTTGCGCTCCTTCCCCCCGAACACCGCGACGTACCACCCCGACTCGTCGACCGGCACGTCCACCGGCGCCAGCATCGGATGGTCGGCCCCTGCCGGCGCAGGGGCCGCCGGGGCCGCGGCCGACGCCGACGCCGCGGGGACCGCGGGGACCGCCGGCTCGACCTGGGCCAGCGCGCCGGGCATTTCCGGGAGGTCGTCGAGCAGCCGGTCCAGGTCGCCGGGCACGATCGCGCTCTCGGCCAACCGCACCCGACGCCCCAGCTCGGTGGCATCGATGTTGCTCTGCACGTACTGCTCCTGCAACGCCTGGATCGCCTGCTGGCGCTGCGCCTTGGAGACCCGGCGCTCGCCGGGACGCGGCGCACGTTCCTCCGGCCGGCCGAGCGGCGACGGCTCGACGTCGATCGGAATCTCCTGGGACGACGACTCGGGCGGCTCGGCGACCGGCGGCGGCACGGGAGCCGGGGCAGGCACGACCGGCGGCGGCAGGAACGGCGCCTTGCCGGGAGCGAGCGGCGAGGGGCGCGGCTCCGTGGCGGCGCTGGCGTCGGGTCGCGGCGTCGGCTGCACGGCGGCCGGATCGTGCTCCGCCCACCACGCCTCGGCGCGCTCCGGGGTCCAGGCCGGCCCGAGCGGCAGGCCGCGCAGCCGCCGGAGCAGCGCGCGCGCGCCGCCCGGCCGCTCGTCCGGCTCCTTGCGCAGGCACTCGAGGACCAGCTCCTCCAGCGCGGGCGGGATGGACGCCGCCGTGCGCGACGACGGCGGCGGAGGAGGCGCGGTGAGGTGGCGGGCGATGACGTGGAGCGGCGAGTCGCCGTCGAACACGTACTGCCCCGTCAGCAGCCAGTAGGCGACGCAACCCAGGGCGTAGATGTCGGCACGGGCGTCGATCGTGCGCTTGCCCTCGGCCACCTCGGGCGGCATGAAGGCGGGCGAGCCGAGGGCGGTGCCGTCGATCGTCAGGGAGGTCTCGAGCATCCCCGAGCCGGGGATCGGCTTGACGAGGCCGAAGTCGAGCACCTTGACGAAGTCGTGCTGCAGGCCGAGGCGGCAGGCATACAGATTGGCGGGCTTGACGTCGCGGTGGATCAGCCCCTGCGCGTGCGCCTCGGCCAGCGAGTCGCAGGCCTGGGCCAGCAGGTACACGGCCCGCTCGGGCGACACGGGCCCGTGCCGCGTCACCAGCTGCTCGAGGTTGAGGCCCTCGAGCAGCTCCATCGCGTAGTAGAAGGTGCCGTCGGCGGCGACGCCGTAGTCGTAGACGGCGACGGTGTGGGGCGAGCGCAGGCTGGAGGTGGCCTGCGCCTCGCGCTCGAACCGCCGCAGGAACTGCCGCGCACGCGCCTCGTCGGCGCCGAGCATCTCCCAGCGGATCAGCTTGACGGCGGCGGTGCGGCCGAGCATGCCGTGCCGGGCGCGCCAGACCTGGCCCATCCCGCCCTTGCCGAGCAGGTCGACCAGCACGTAGCTGCCGTACTTCCGTCCGGGCTCCATCGTCCCTCCGCCGCGGGCCGGTTGTAGCGGGTCGGCGGGCGGAAGGCAACGCGTGGCGGCTCAATGCTCCGTCGCGGCGAACACCAGGCGGATCATCTCCAGCAGCTGTTCGGGCTGGATCGGCTTGGCGAGGAACAGGGTGGCCCCGGCGGCGAGCCCCTGCTCGCGGTCCTGCGGCGCGCTCTTGGCGGTCAGCAGGACGATCGGCGTCTCCCGATAGGCGGGCAGCGCGCGCAGGGCGCGACAGACGTCGAAGCCGCTGAGGCCCGGCATCACCACGTCGAGCAGCACCAGGTCGCAGGTCTGCCGGCCGGCGGCGGCGAGGCCGGCGCGGCCGTCGGGCGCCGTCGCCACCTCGTAGTCCGCGCTGACCAGCAGCTCCTCGAGCGACAGCAGCACCAGCTCGTCGTCGTCGATCACGAGAATCCGGCGTTTCACGATGGCTCCTCCTGCGGCGGTTCGGTCTGTCCCGCGGGTTGCGCGGGGAGAACGACGCGGAACGTGGCCCCCTGCCCCGGCGGCGACTCGACCTCGATCCGGCCGCGGTGCTGCTCGACGATGCCGTAGGCGATCGACAACCCGAGCCCCGTGCCGCGGCCGACCTCCTTGGTGGTGAAGAACGGCTCGAACATCTTCTCCCGGACTTCCTCGGGAATGCCCGGTCCCGAGTCGGTGAAGGAGACGGCGACGGCGGGCCGGCCGTCCAGCTCCGCGGGGACGGCGCGGATCGCGAGGACGCGCGGGCCCTCCGTGCGGTCCATCGCATCGCGGGCGTTGGCGATCAGATTCAGGAACACCTGCTCCAGGGTGTTGGGGTCGCCGACGACGCGCGGGAGGTCGTCGGGCAGCTCGCGGCGCAGCTCGACCTGGTGGTTGAGCAGCTGTTGGCCGGTGATCAAGAGGGCGTTGTCCAACGGCAGGGCCAGGGGAATCGGGCGGGGCTCGAACTCGCTCTGCCGCGAGAAGTCGCGCAGATGGCTGACGATGCGCCCGATGCGGTCGTTGCAGCGCCGCAGCACGTCCAGCCGCCGCTGCAGCGCGGCGTCGTCGGTGGCGGACTCCCTCGCCAGCACGTGCAGCATGGTGGTCGAGGCCATCAGCGGGTTGTTGACCTCGTGCGCCACGCCGGCGACCAGGTCGCCCATGGCCCGCAGCTTCATCGACTGGACGAGCCGGGCCTGGGCCACGCGCAGCTCTTCCGTGCGCTCATCGACGCGCCGCTCCAGCTCCAACGTCTTGAGCCGGATCTGCTCGGCCATGGCGTTGAACACCTGGGCCAGCGCGCCGAACTCGTCGCCCGCCGGCAGCTCGACCCGCCGCTCCAGGTCGCCGCCGGCCAGCGCCGCGGCGGCGTCGGCGAGCTGGCGCAGCGGACGGGTGATCCAGCGCGAGAGGGCGAGCGTGAGCACGGCCACGAGCACGATGCTGGCGACGACGAGCGGCAGGACGTACAGCTCGACCCGCCCCAACGCCCCGTAGACCTCCTCCTCGTAGCTGCCCGCCGCGAGGACCCAGCCCCAGGGGACGAACCACCGGTACTTGAGGATCTTCATCCGCGGCGCGCCGTCGTCCCCGGCCTCGTCCCGCCACGGATAGCGGATCGTGCCGGCGCGGCCGTCCGGCAACCGCGGGGCGTCCTCGCAGATGCGCTCGATGAAGCGCACGCCGTCGGAGTCGCGGCTGTCGAGGATGTTCCGTCCGGCCAGCGACGGGTGGATCACCAGCGTGCCGTCGGCCTCCATCACGTAGGCGTAGCCGGTACGGCCGACCTGGAAGCTGCCGAGCACGTCGCGCAGGAAGGCCAGGTCCTCGGCCCGCGGCCCGTCGAGCGGCGCCCCGGCCCGGCGGGCGCGGGCGTGCTGGGAGGCGCAGACGCGGTACAGGTGGTCGACGATGTTGGTCAGCTCGAGCTCCGCGGCGTCGGTCAGTCCGCGGCGGAACGACCAGATCGCCAGCAGCTCGGCCGCCAGCAGCGGCAGCAGCACCGCCCCGAACGTGACGGCCAGGCGCGTGCGAACGCGCAGCTCGCGGAACCGGCTCAAGGCGGCGTCGCCCCCAGGCGCGGGAACACGGTGCGGTGGTGGAACTCCACGATCCGGCGCGCCTCGGCGAGCGCGCGCTCCTTGGCCTCCCCGGTCGTCGGCATCGGCCGGTCGAACAGGCCATCGATCTCCGACCCGAACATCATCCCCCCGACCAGCCCGGCGTACTCGTCCCGCGGCTCCCGCTCGGCCATCGCCGCCCAGGCCAGCGTCCAGCAGCGCGCGGTGCGGAACACGTCGTAGCCGCCGCCGCCCACGCCGACCAGCCGCGGCGCCAGCGCGCAGAGCCGCTGCACCACCTGGTAGTAAGCCCCGCTGGTAAGCCGCAGGTGGGTCAGCGGGTCGGAGACGTGCGTGTCGGCTCCCAGCTCCGCCACCACGATGTCCGGGCGGAACGCCGCCAGCAGCGGCGGCACCAGCCGCTCGAACACCTCGAGATACACCTCGTCGTCGGTGCGCTCGAGCAGCGGCACGTTGACGTTGAAGCCGTAGCCGCGCCCCTCGCCGACCTCCGTCTCGGCGCCGCCGAACGGGTACAGCGTCGCGCCCGACTCGTGCAGCGAGATCTTCAACACCCGCTCGTCCCCGTAGAACGCATCCTGCACGCCGTTGCCGTGGTGGGCGTCGATGTCGACGTACGCCACGCGCAGGCCGCGCTCCAGCAGGTCCTCGATCGCCGCCCCGACGTCGCTCGCGTAGCAGAAGCCCTCGGCGTGGTCGCGGAACGCGTGGTGGAACCCGCCCACCAGGTTGAACGCCCGCCGCGCGGTGCCGTCCAGCACCGCCTCGACGCAGGCCCGCGTCGCGCCGGTCGAGAGCAGGCAGAACTCCCACAGCCCGCGCAGCACCGGACAGTCCTCGGTGCCGATGCCGCGCGCCAGCATCGCCACGTCGTACGTCCCGGCACTCGCCCGACGCAGCACCTCGAGATACGCCGGGTCGTGGAACCGCTCGATGTATGCGGGCTCCACCGGCTGCGGCTCGCGCTGCACGATGCCCGGCTCGTCGAGCAGCCCGTAGCGTACGCACAGCTCCAGCGTGTTGCGCGCGCGGATCGGCTTGAACGGATGATCGTCTCCGTAGTCGAAGCGGGCCAGCGCGTCGCCGTAGATCAGCGCCGCCAGGTGGGCGGGTGAAGCGCTGTCGCGTGCGGACACCGTCCGGTCCTTCCCGGTACGCCCGGTCCCCGCCGACCCCGCGGGCGCACGCCCGCAGGGTACGCCGGGGGTCGCGCCAAGGCAATCCGGGGAAAGACCTCGCGCAGAGGCGCAAGGGCGCAGAGGGCTCGTGCCACGAACGACCTCGCGCAGAGGCGCAACGATGCAAGCCGCTCGCGGCGTTGCGTTCCCGCGGACCGGAGCGCGACCCGGCGGTTCTGCGTCCCGGGCGACGCGCCGGTGGACCTCGCCGGGACACCCGGCTAGAGTCGCCCCGCCGGAGCGGCGGTGACGATGCACGACTTCACGGGACGGACGGTGGCCGTCACGGGCGCGGCCGGGGGGATCGGTCGAGCCGTCGCCGAG
>JAFGHH010000218.1 GCA_016930215.1 Deltaproteobacteria bacterium | reverse complement strand
GCCTGCTCGTTCGACGGCGGCGACTGCTGACCGCGCGCCGCGCGTCAGTCGGACTCGAGCAGGAACAGCTCGGTCGGCGGGTCCGCGGTCCCGGGCCGTTGCGCGATGCCGAGGATCCGGCTCCGCGCTCCGTCGGGGCACAGCGTCGCATCGACCTCGTAGGGCGCCGACGGGCCGAAGAAGACGTCGGCGTCGGTGCAGCAGAGCGTGCGCGCCGGGAAGGTCCAGTCGGCGCCGGACGCGGTCCACTCGCGGCAGCTCCCGGCGAACGACACGGCCGTGCCGACGTTGACGTAGTCGTCGCAACCGGAGTGGACGTCGCCGGCCGAGACGCGCGCCAGGGTCCAGCTCCTGGTGCCCGGCGCCGCTTCGACCGGGCAGTCGGTCTGGCAGACGGGGTCCTCGTAGGCCCCGCCGCTGGCCACGACCGTCTCGTCCGGCCAGCCGGCGACCCGCACCGTGTACGCTCCGGGCGTCGGCGCCTCGAGCCAGACCAGGCCGACGTAGGTGAACAGGCAGCCGGGGCACGGGCCGACGAGGTCCTCGCGACCGACGAGCCGCACGTCGATCTCGAAGTCGGAGGCGGAGACCTCGGCGCGGCTCCACTCGACGCAGCCGGCCGTCTCGCCGAGAACGGCGATCGGGAACGGGCCGCCGGCGCCGACGAGGGCCGGGACGTGGACGCAGTCCGGGGTCAGGTCGACCGGCCGCGTCCGCGGTCCGTCCGGCGCGTCGCTCGTGTCCGCGGGCGCATCGGCGGCACCGTCCTCCGCCTCGACCGGCACGTCGGCGGGCACGTCCGGCGCGACCTCGACCGGCGTCTCGGGTCCGGCGTCCTCGGGGGCGCCGTCGTCCACGACGTCGCCGGCCAGGGTCGTGCCGCCGTCGTCGCAACCGAGGGCGAGCGCGGCGAGCAGGACGGACATCGTGCCGCGGAGCAGAAGCGACTGCGTCATGTCGCACCTCCCGGCGGCTCCCACCACGGCGGCCGCGCTCACGACGAACGATAGCAGGGCGGTCGGGATCCGCAAGCGCGGGCGCCGGTCCGGCCGGCCGGTCGGTGTTCTACGCCGCCGCGCCGTGCTCGAGCTTCTTGAGGATCGCGATCATGAAGCCGAAGGACAGGAGGCACAGGAAGCACAGGATGGCGAAGGTCTGCCACAGCTCGAGCTTGGCGTAGGGGATGGCGACGAAGCCGGAGAGGATGTTGCCGATCGCGGTGGCGGCGAGCCAGCCGCCCTGCATCAGGCCGCGGTACTTCGGCGGGGAGACCTTGGCCACGAACGACAGGCCCATCGGCGAGAGGAACAGCTCGGCGATCGTCAGGCTGAAGTAGGTGCCGATCAGCCAGTGCGGCACGAGCAGCTCGGGCGA
Source organism: Deltaproteobacteria bacterium (assembly GCA_016930215.1). Lineage (GTDB taxonomy): Bacteria > Myxococcota_A > Polyangia > DRWM01 > JAAZOP01 > JAAZOP01. Next base: position 3,039 of record JAFGHH010000218.1, on the reverse strand, counting down.
CACCTCCCCGGCCGACTGCAGCTCGGCCGGGCTCTGCAGGCCGAACGAGGCAACCACCATCACCACGTACGCGCCGGCGGTGATCAGCATGCCGATCGCGATCTTCTTCGGCGCGGTCGGCTCCCGCTTGCGGGCGGCGAGCCAGGCGAAGAAGGCGAGCACGACGGGGGTGAGGAACACGACGAAGATCGGGTTGAAGCTCTGGAACAGCTCGGGGGAGATCGCGTTGTCGGCGCCGAAGGTGGTGTAGCGCCACCAGGCGACGGCGACGCCGCCGAGCAGCAGGGCCGCCCCGGCGCCCTTCCACGCCGCCTTGAAGCGCGGCAGGACGAGGAACACGGCGCCGATGATCGCGGCGATCACCGCCAGGAACGCGGGCAGGTCGAAGAAGATCTTGGTGCCCGGCCCGACCGAGCCGACGGTGTAGTTCTTGGCGAACCAGGTCAGCGTCAGCCCGTTCTGGTGGAACGCCATCCAGAAGAAGATCACCACGAAGAACACCAGCACCAGCGCCACGATCCGGTCGCGCGTCTGCTTCGCCGTCAGCTCGACCTCGCCCTCCTGCTTGACGCGCTTGGCGTGCAGGTAGTCGGCCTCGCGGTAGTACTTGCGGAACGCCAGGAAGATGACCAGCGAGCCGACGATGCTGGCGGCGGCGATGGCGAAGCCGGCGTTGTAGGAGGCGGCGAGCGAGTCGAGGTAGCCGCGGGCGAAGGTGCCGAGGTCGGTGAAGCCCTGCCCGAGCTGGGCCTGGGCGAGCTGGGTGAACTCGCCGAGCTTGTCCGCCGCCAGCGTCCCGTTGAGGAACTCGTGCGACATCCCGGGCAGCCGGGCGTCGTACCAGAAGCCGTCCCGACCCAGCAGGAAGTCGCGGATCCCGGTCGCCGCGTACGGCGCGAAGAACGCGCCGATGTTGATCCCCATGTAGAAGATGTTGAACGCGGCGTCCTGGAACTTCTTGTACGGGTCCTTCTGGTACAGGTTGCCGAGGATCACCACCAGGTTCCCCTTGAACAACCCGGTCCCCGCCGCGATCACGAACAGCGCCCCGAACAGGAACCACTCCGGCATCCCCGGGACCGCCATCAGCCCGTACCCGAGGATCATCGTGACGATCCCGAGCGTCACCGTCCGGCCGTAGCCGATCCGGTCCGCCAGGATCCCGCCGAACAGCGGCAGGAAGTAGACCGTGCCGAGGAACGCGGACCAGATGAGGCCGAGGTCCTCCTTGGTCCAGCCGAGCTTCGCCCCGAGGTACAGGACGAAGATCGCCATCATCGTGTAGTAGCCGAACCGCTCGCCCATGTTGGAGAAGAACAGGACGAGCAGCCCCTTGGGGTGGTTCTTCAGCATCACGCCTCCCGCGGCCGGGCCCCCGCCGGACCCGACCACCGACCCCGGGCCGCGCCGACGACCCGAAGGCTCCTACCTACCGTCAACCGGAGGGGTCTGGCAAAGGAATTGGGGCGGCCGAGGCGCGGCCGCCGCTCAGCCCCCTCCGGCCGTCCCGGGCGGGTCTCCCGCAGGGGGAATCGAGCTTCGGGCTCGGCCGTAGTCGCGACGCGCCGCCTCGGGGGTGACGTAGCCGTCGGCCACGTCGGCCGTCAGGCGCTCCCGGTCGCGCTCCGTCGGGTCGCCGCAGCCGCCGCCGCCGGCGGCATCGAGGGTCACGACGTCGCCCGGCTCGAGCCGCGTGAGCCCGTAGGGGTCGCCGGGCCTGTCGTTGACCAGGAACCGGGCCAGGGCTCCCGGGCGTCCCCCGGCCAGCGGCTCGGGCGGCCGCCGGAAGCGTCCGGACTGCATGGCGAGGCTGACGGAGGTGCCGGGGGCGCAGGCGTCCTCGGGGACGCGGAGCACCTCGCGCCGTCCGAGGCCCCCGCGGAAGCGGCCGGGGCCGCCGGAGTCGGGGAGCAGCTCCCGCCGCTCGACGAGCAGCGGGGTGTCGCTCTCGAGGATCTCGACCGGCGTGTTGGCGCCGTTGGCGGGGAAGATGTAGACGTGTTCGCCGTCGCGGCGAGCCGAGGCGCCCATGCCGCCGCCGCGGATCACGACGGTGTGCCACGGGCGGCCGTCGCGGCGCTTCCCGTACAGCACGTTCATCGTGGCCGGCGTCCCGCCCGACCCGGCGATCACGCGGTCGGGGAGCACGGGGGCCAGCGCCCGGTAGACGATCTCGGTGAGGAAGTGGCCGAGCTGCATGCGGGCGGCGACGGCCACGGGGAAGGTGCAGTTCACGACGGAGCCCGCGGGCGCCTCGAGCGCGATCGGGCGGGCGCAGCCGTCGTTGTTCGGCAGCTCGGGGTCGAAGACGCTCTTGAGCGCCATGAACACGTAGGCGTAGGTGAAGTTGTAGACGACGTTCCCGCCCCAGCCGACGTGGGGCGACGACCCGGCGAGGTCGACGACGATGTCCGAGCCGCGGACGTGGACCGCGCACTTGATCACGACGTCCGGCCGGCCCTCGACCTGCTCGATCACCCCTTCGGCGCGGTAGACGCCGTCGGGGACCTTCTCGATCGCGGCGCGCATCGAGCGTTCGGTGCGGTCGCAGATCTCGTCGGCCAGCTCGTCCAGGCCGTCGAGCGCGTACTCCTCGAGCAGCCGGCGGATCTTCTCGGAGCAGACGTGGTTGGCGGCGATCTGCGAGCGCACGTCGCCGATCACCTCGTCGGGCGTCCGGACGTTCCAGCGCAGGATGTCGAAGACCGCGTCGTTGGCGACGCCGGCGTCGTACAGCTTGACCGGCGGCAGGAACAACCCCTCCTCGAACACCTCGCGGTTGTCCGAGGCGACGCGGCCGCCGATGTCCGAGTGGTGGAAGACGCAGGCGCTGAAGGCGACGACCCGCTCGCGGTGGAACACCGGGGCGTAGACGCAGACGTCGTTGAGGTGTCCGGCGAGCGCCCAGGGGTCGTTGGTGATGAAGATGTCGCCGGGGCGGTAGGCCTCGAGCGGCCGGCGTCGGACGAGTTGCTTGATGCCGAGGGCCAACGCGCCGGACTGGCCCGGGGTGGCGAAGGTGCCCTGCGCCAGCTCGCG
>JAFGHH010000217.1 GCA_016930215.1 Deltaproteobacteria bacterium | reverse complement strand
CGGGTCACGCCGCTGGCGGCCACCGAGAGCGTGATCTCGTGGGCGTTGCTGCGCTACTTCAACATCCTGACGCCGAGCTACGTGGCCGGGTCGGGCGGGGGACAGGGTGCGGCGACGGTCTCGCTGGCGCCGGGCGAGGCGGACAGCGATTCGGCCATCCCGCTGCTGCGGCGCCGGCGCGCCCCGGTCGGCGACTCGCCCGACGACCTGAGCCAGGTGCCGGTGGACCTGACCGCGGGACGGCGCAAGTCGCAGCCGCGGGGCCCGGCCGAGCTGGCAAAGCTCGAGGCCGCGCTGGCGCGGCTCGAGCGGCAGAGCAAGCGCACGGTGCCGGCGATTCCGCCGACGAGCATGGAAGACGCGCCGCCGCCGGCCCAGGAGCCGACGGTGGTGGCGACGCTGCCGATGGCCCGGCCTGCGCCGCGGCCGAAGGCGGTGCCGCCCGCGAAGCCTCCGCCGGCGAGGGTCCTGGCCACGCTGCCGCCGGCGGCGACGGTGGACGAGGCGCCGGCCGGGCGCGCGACCGCGTCCGAGGCCGGCGGGGAGCCGGACACGGAACCGCGGATCACGCCTCTCCGGCGGTCGGCACCGGTGCCCGTCCCGCCGAAGAGTCCGGCGCGGCAGCTCGTGCCGTTCATGCCCACGCCGATCCCGGGGACCGGAGCCGGACGCTCCCGGTCGGGCGCGGCGTTCCAGTACCGCAGCCCGACCGCGGCGCGGCCGCTGCCCGAGGTTCCGCCGCCGGCGGCCGCGGAGGACGAGGCGACCCCGGTCTTGGCACCGCCGGAAGAGCCCGGCGTTCCGATTACCACGAAGCACCCGAAGGTCACGCTGGCGGGTGCCGCGGTCCCGGCGCCCGAGCGGCCGGCGACGGCACCCCGGCCCGGTCCCGCGATCCCGCCGCCCGTCGTTCCGGCGCAGCGGCCGTCGCGCTCGCCGTCGCAGCCGCCGGTCGCGGCGGGCCGGCAGCGCGTCAGCACGCCGCGGCTGGGCGTCTCGCGTCCCTTCTCGCCGTCCTCGCCCGGCATCCCGGGGCTGCTGCCGGTCTCGGAGCAGGCGGTCCAGCGGCTGCGCGAGCGGATCTCGCGCCTCGAGGACCGCGACGCCGTCACCGCCTCCGCCCTGTTCGCGCTCGAGGAACTGCTCGGCCCCGCGGCATTCGTCACGCGGCACGAGTCGACGCTCCGCGTGCATCGTTCGGGCAAGCACTGGAAGGTGCTGTACGGCGACGGCGGCGAGCTCCGCCCCGGCAGCTTCGAGGCGCTCGACCGCTCGCTGGCCGACGGCGAGACCCGCATCCTCGACGTCGCGACGCTGCCGTTGAGGTCGCAGGGAGGCCGCACGCCGCCGCCACAGCTGGTGCTGCTCCCGGTGACGCTGAGCGGCCGGATCGCCGGGGTGTTCGTGACGCTGACCGAGAAGGCGGTCGAGGTCGCGCGGGGGGAGCTGCCGCGCTACCGCGTGGTGGCCACCGCGGTCTCGGACCGGCTGCTGGCGATCATCCGCAGGAAGAAGACGGTGCAGACGACCCGCTGAGCCTCCCGCTGCGCCGCGCGCGGCGCCGGGACCCACGACCAGGAGCGCAAGATGGCAGAGCAGGACGACTTCCGCAAGCGGCTGGGGGCGTGGAACGAGCGGCTGGCGAAGCTGGAGGCGAAGGCGAAGCCGCGCAAGCGGCCCTCGGCGTTCTCCGACGCCACCGACGCCGCACCGCTGTACACGCACCTCGACACCGACGGCCTCGACCCCGCCCGCGACCTCGGGCTGCCCGGCGAGCCGCCGTTCACGCGCGGCGTGCAGCCCAACATGTTCCGCGGCCGGCTGTGGACCATGCGCCAGTACGCCGGCTTCGGCACCGCGCACGAGACCAACGAACGCTTCCGCTACCTGCTCGAGCAGGGCCAGACCGGCCTGTCGGTGGCCTTCGACCTCCCGACCCAGACCGGCTACGACTCGGACGACCCGCACGCCGAGGGCGAGGTGGGCCGGGTCGGCGTCGCGATCGATACCCTCGAGGACCTCGAGCTGCTGTTCGACAAGATCCCGCTCGACAAGGTCACCACCTCGATGACCATCAACTCCACGGCCGCCGTGCTGCTGGCGATGTACGTCGCGGCGGCGAAGCGCCGCGGGATCGCCCCCGCGGTTCTCGGCGGCACGATCCAGAACGACGTGCTCAAGGAGTACGTAGCGCGCGGCACGTACATCCACCCGCCGCGCCCCTCGATGCGCCTGATCACCGACATCTTCGCCTGGTGCGGCCGGTCCGTGCCGAAGTGGAACGTGATCTCGATCAGCGGCTACCACATGCGCGAGGCGGGCTGCAACGCGGTCCAGGAAGTCGCCTTCACGCTGGCCGACGGCCTGGCCTACGTCCAGGCCGCGATCGATGCCGGCCTGCAGGTCGATGCCTTCGGCGAGCGGCTCTCGTTCTTCTTCGCCTCCCACAACAACCTGCTCGAGGAGGTCGCCAAGTTCCGCGCCGCCCGCCGCCTGTGGGCCCGGCTGATGGCCGACCGCTTCGGCGTCGTCAACCCCCGGGCGCTCGCGCTGCGCTTCCACACCCAGACCGGCGGCTGCACCCTCACCGCCCAGCAGCCGCTGAACAACGCCGTCCGCGTCGCCTTCCAGGCGCTGGCCGCCGTCCTCGGCGGCACCCAGTCGCTGCACACCAACTCGTTCGACGAGGCGCTCTCGCTCCCGACCCAGGACGCCGTGACCCTCGCCCTGCGCACCCAGCAGATCGTGGCTTTCGAGACCGGCGCCGCCGACACCGTCGACCCGCTCGCCGGCAGCTACCTCGTCGAGACCCTCACGAACCGGATCGAGCATGGCGCACGGGAGTACCTGCGCAGGATCGACGAGCTGGGCGGAATGGTGGCCGCGATCGAGGCCGGGTACGTCCAGCGCGAGATCCAGAACACCAGCTACGCGTTCCAGCTCGAGGTCGAGAGCGGGCTGCGCACCGTGGTCGGCGTCAACGACTTCGTCTCCGACGCCCCGAAACCCAAGACCCTGCGGATCGACCCCAGGATCGAGCGCGAGCAGGTCGAACGGCTGCGCGCCGTGCGCGCGAAGCGCGACGCCAAGGCCTGGGCCACGACGCTCGAACGCCTCGAGGCGGCGGCGCGCGACCCCAAGGGCGAGCTGATGCCCCAGGTGCTGGCCGCCGTCGAGGCGCTGGCTTCGATCGGGGAAATCTCCGGCGTCCTGCGCAAGGTGTTCGGCGAATACCGCGAGGTGGTGACCGTCTGACCCGGCCGAGGGGGGGGAGGCCCGCATGTCCCGCTGGCAGATCCTGGGCATCGCCGTCGCCGCCTT
>JAFGHH010000216.1 GCA_016930215.1 Deltaproteobacteria bacterium | reverse complement strand
TCCGCCCGTCGCCCGCCCGTGCTGCCGCCCGACCGGGAGCGTCCGGTGCCGCGTCCCGCGACCGCTCCGGCGAAGCCGGCGTCCCCGCCCCCGGCGGCCGTCGGCTGGGGCGACGTGATCGCGGCGAGCGAGGCGCTGGCGGAGGCCGAGCGGCCGGTGGAGCCGGAGGTCGGCGATCTGCTCCACCACCCGACGCTCGGATGGCTCGAGGTCGTCGGCGTGGAGCCGACGCGACTCGAGGTGCGCGATCGGGCCCGCAACCGCCGCAAGCTGGCGCGCGGCGTGCTCGAGTTGCGCCAGACCGGCGAGCGGCACGGCCGGCGCGTGCTCCGGGTGCGCGTCCGCGGCGCGTGACCCGACCGGCGCCTTGCCGTTCTACTCCAGGAAATCGGCGATCCGCCGGGCGGTCTCCTCCGGCTGTTCCTCCACCGGGGCGTGGCCGCTGTCGGGGATCCACTCCAGGCGCGAGCCCGCGATGGCCGCGTGCAGCGACTCCGCGACGTGGCGCGGGATCAGCCGGTCGTGCTCGCCCCACAGGATCAGCGTCGGCGCCTTGACCCGCGGGGCCAGCGCCGCGATCTCCGACGGGTCGGCGGTCAGCGGCAGCGTCCGGAACGCCCAGTCCCGCCGTTCCGGCCGGTCGAACATGCGGTAGTAGTGGTCGATCCGTGCGAGGTTCAGGCGGCGCGGGTCGTGCACCACGTCGTTCTTGAAGTAGTCGAGGAACAAGCGGCGGCCGTACAGCCGCTTGAACAGCAGCCGGCCGAAGCCGGGGATCAGCGGTAGCCGCCCCTTGAACGGCATTCGGAACGGGAACGACAGCGCGTCCACCGGCACCAGCCGTCGCACGAGCTCCGGGTGATGTGCGGCGACCGCGATCGCGATGCCGCCGCCCATCGAGTGTCCGGCGAGGTCCACCGCCCCGGGACACAGCGCGCGGATCGCGCCGGACACCGCCCGCACGAACAGCGCCAGGTCCGGCGACGCGCCCCCGACCGGAATCGGTGTCTTCCCGTACCCCGGCAGGTCGAGCGCGAGGACCCGGTGGCGCTCCGACAGGCGCGTCGCCACGTCCTCCCATTCCCGGTAGTCCACCAGGAAGCCGTGCACGAGCATCAGCGGCGGCCGTCCGCGGTCCGGCCCCGGCCACTCGCGGTACATCAGCTCGAGGCCGTCGTCCGTCACCACGAATCGCACCTCGGAGATCTCGCTCGGGTAGTCGTGCATCGCGCGGCTCCTACGGGGCGGGGGCGACCGGAGGCGGGGTCGGCGGCGGTCGCGTCGGCGGCGGCGGCTCGAGTCCCGCTCCCGACCGTCCCGGACCCGGGGTGCCCGGCGGCGGGAACGGCTCCGTCGGCCTCGCGCCCGGCGCGATCGGCGGCGGCATCGCTTCCTCGCCGGTCCCCTGCGGCCCGAACGGCAACGGCGGCGGCTCGCCGCACACCGGGATGCTCTTGCCCGCGTGCTCCGCGATCGTCGTGCAGGTCGTGCCGGTCGGACAGTCGTTCCTGTCCAGGTCGCACGGCTGCGTGCACCGACCCTGCTTCGACGACCGCCCGGCGAACAGGCAGATGTCCGACCTGCAGTCCCGGTCGGAGTCGCACGTCGCGCCGAACGGCAGGTTCTTGCGGTCCTTGGTGCAGCCGGAGAAACCCGACGCCGCGACGGACGCGATCAGCAGCAGGACCAGCGAGCCGCGGACGGTCGATCCGGAAACGTTCGTTCCGTTCTGCATCCCGGCGACCCTAGCGCACCTTCGCCCAATCCGCTATCTTCGTCCCGGGGCGTCTCCCAAGATGCCGTCGGGAGCCTCGGGACGATGTCACGCTCGATTCTCTCGCTTCTTCCGCTCTGCGCATCGGCTGCGTGCTCGCTCGTCCTTGCCGGCGCCTGCGGGCTGAGTACCTCGGGACACGACCCGGCCGACGACGCCGGCGTTGACCTGCCGCCCTGGGACGCCGACGGCATCGTGGAGCCGGATGCGGACGCGGCGCCGGACGTGGACGCGGAGCCGGACGTAGACGCGGCGCCGGACGTAGACGCGGCGCCGGACGTGGACGCGGCGCCGGACGTGGACGCGGCGCCGGACGTGGACGCGGCGCCGGACGTGGACGCGGCGCCGGACGTTCCGGAGGCGGAGGACGCGGCGGAGGCCGAGGTGCCGCCGCTGTGCGACCCGGGCGGCCTGGACGATACCTGCTCGACGGGCGTGGTGCGCCGCTGCCGGCCGGACGGCACGGGCTTCGAGGAGACCGTGTGCGTGTTCGGTTGCACCGGCTCGGGTACGACGGCGCGTTGCTTCGAGTTGGACATCCCGAACGTCACCGACGACTCGCTGCTCGACGCGGGGAGCGCGCTGTTCGCGGCGCCGGGCGCCCGCGTGGTGGTGTTCGAGACCGAGACCGGAGCCGTCCGGGCCTGGGACGCGCTGGGCGCGGAGTTGCCGTGCATCCGGGTGGCGGGGGAGGGCGACGTCGGCGGGATCGGGTTCGCGGTGGAGTCGCCCGGCGACGGCGCGCCGGATCTCGGCATCTGGAGTTTCGGCGAGTTCTACGTTCCCGCCGGGCTGGACGTGATCGGCCGGGGTTCGCGCGCGATGGTGGTGCTGTCGGCCGGGGAGGTGCGGATCCACGGGCGGGTGCTGGTCGGCGGCTCGACCGCCGTGCTGGCGGGTGCCACCTGGGTCGGGCACGACGAGCCGGGGCCGGGCGGGTCGTCCGGCGGCGGGGCGGAGACGTGGGGCGGCGGCAGCGGCGGCGGCGGCCGGGGCACTGAAGGCGACTGGTCCGTCGACAGCGGCGGCGGCGGCGGCGGCTTCGGCGGCACCGGCGGGCTGGGGGGAGAGGCCAGCGGCCACGGCGGCGGAGATCCGGGCACGACCTACGGCACCCTCGAGCTGGAACCGCTGCTCGGCGGCAGCGGCGGCGGCGGGGGAGGCGACGGCGACGGCGGGCGCGGCGGCCACGGCGGCGGGGCGCTCGAGCTGGTCGGTGCCGCCGGGGTCTGGGTCGAGGCCGGGGGCGGCATCAGCGCCGGCGGCGGCCGCGGCCTCGGGGGACGGGGCTCGGGCGCCGGCGGCGGCGGAGGGAGCGGCGGCGCGGTGCTGCTGGTCGGCTGGCGGATCGACATCATGGGCGGCGTCGCCGCGAACGGCGGGGGCGGCGGCGCCGGGGCCTACAGCGACTCGACCGGCGGCCGGAACGGCGAGAACGGCCAACTGGCGACGACGGCCGCGGCCGGCGGCGCGGGCGGCGGCGAGGGAACCAGCGGCGGAAACGGCTCCGACTTCGACACCCTGGCCGGCGGCAATGGTGCCTCCGACTCGGGCGACGACGACTCCGGCGGCGGGGGCGGCGGCGCCGGCCGCATCCGTTTGGACGGCATCGTATTCGGCGTGGGCGGCTTCCTGAGTCCCGACGAGGCGCACAGCGGCATGCCGCGCGGGACGCTCGTGCTCTACTGAGGGGGATCATGGACGACGACACACTTGCTTCCGGAGCCTCGGGACCCCCGCCCGCGCGCGGCGCGGGTCACCTGCTTGCTCCCGGCACGGTCTTCGCCGGCGAGTTCCGCGTGCTGCGGATGGTCGGACGCGGGGGGATGGGCGCCGTCTACGCCGTCGAGCAGCTGGCGACCGGCCGGGAGCGGGCGCTGAAGCTGATGGACGCCGCCCTGGTGACCGACCCGCGCAGCCGCGAGCGGTTCCTGCAGGAGGCGCGCGTCGGCTCGCGGATCGCCAGCGAGCACGTCGTGGAGGTGGTCGACGCCGGGGTCGAGCGGGAGGCCGGCGTGCCGTGGATCGCGATGGAGCTGCTCGAGGGCGAAACGCTGGCGGACCGCTTGGCGGCGGGCGGGGCGCTGCCTCCGGCCGAAGCGTGGGAGATCCTCGAGCAGCTCGGGCACGCGCTCGGCGCCGCGCACGCCGCGGGCATCGTGCACCGGGACGTCAAGCCGGAGAACGTGTTCCTCGCCCGGCCCCGCCGCTCCGATGTCCGCCGGACCGTCAAGGTGCTCGACTTCGGGATCGCCAAGCTGCTGCGGAGCGCCGTGACCTCCGGCCACACCACCGCCGCCGTCGGCTCCCCGATGTGGATGGCCCCCGAGCAGACCGGGGCCGGGCAGATCTCCCCGGCCGCCGACGTCTGGTCGCTCGGGCTGCTCGCGTTCCAGGTGCTCACCGGACACGTCTACTGGAAGACGGCGCAACGCCCCGACGCGCCGCTCGGCGCGCTCCTGACCGAGATGCTCGTCGACGACCCCGCACCCGCCACCGCCCGGGCCGCCACGCTGCCCGGGACGCGGGTGCTGCCGGCCGGGTTCGACGCCTGGTTCGCCCGCTGCGTGGTGCGCGACCCCGCGGCGCGCTTCCGCAACGCCGCCGAGGCGATCGCCGCGCTCGGACCGTTGCTGGGTGTGAAGGCGGCTGCCGCGACCGCCGCCGCGCCGCCGGCCGCGGCGGTGCGGACCCCCACCGAGCGGCTGCCGGCCCCGGCGACCACGACGACCGACGCGGCGCGTGCCGTGGCCGTCACGGGCGCTGCGGGCACGGACGTCGGTGTTTCGGCCGAGCGACCGGCGGGCCGCCGGCGGGCGATGCTCCCGGTGGCCGTGCTCACGGCCGTCGTCGCGGTGCTCGCCACCTACTGGCTGCTTCGCGCCTTCGACGGCGCGCCTCGCGAGCCGGAACGCAACGCGGCGCAGACGGTCGTTCGGGTCGCGGAGTCGGACGTCGACCTCGGCCCCCACGCGGCGGATGCGGCGCGTTCCGTGCCGGCGGCGGTCCTCGACGCGGCGGAGGGCACGCCGCCGAGTGCGGCCGAAGCCGCGGTCGAGGCGGGGGAGGGCGGCGCGGCGCCGGATGGAACGGTCGGTGCGGATGGTGGGGTCGCCGGGGACGCCGGGGACGCCGCGGCGCTCGAGCCGTCGGCGGCGGCGCCGGAGCGGGACGCGTCGCCGGCGTCCGGGGAGCCGGACGCGGGCGGCCGCCGCCCGCCGGTCGGCGGCCGGATGACGCGCGCGGCGAGGCAGTTCCACAACGCGGTCGTGGTTGGCTGCTGGCTCGACAACCCGCCGACGGACCCGCGACCGGTCTCCGTCGCCTTCCGGGTGACCTACGACCAGTACGGCACGATGCGGACCTTCACGGTGCGGGGCGATGTCTCGGACCAGTTCAAGTACTGCGTCGGGACGCGTGGGCGGAGCTTCCGCTTCCAGCCGCTCCCCGACGAGCCGGTCGTGGCGTGGCGGACGATGCTCGGCGACGACGAGGTGCCGTAGCGCGGCTCGGCCGCGCGGAGTCGCCGCGCACCGGTCCGCCGCGGTCCCGCGGGCGCCGCGAGGAGCGCGACGAGCGCTTGCCACCGAGGCGCGGCGGTCGTAGCGTGGCGGCCATGAAGTCAATCCACGACCGAGTCGGGGTCGCGCTCCGCGTGTTTTTTCCGTTGCTGCTTGCCGGCCTCGCGCTGACGGCGTGCGCGAAACAGCGGCCGCAAGCCGACGCGGAGCCCGGGGCTCCGCCTGCGGACCCGGGCGCCGCTGCGTCGACCGGCGAAGGCGGCTCCTCGACCGCGGCCGCGGCCTCTCCGGACGCGGCGCCGGCGGTCCCGGAGTCCGGGCGACCCGTGCCGCAGCTCGCGCCGGCCCGACCGCTCCACGCGACGCTCGTCCCGGACGCGGAGCGCGCGGCGAAGGCGGTCCTGCGCCCCGCCGGGGGGACGGTGGAGGCCCGGACGGCGGACGGTGCGACGATCTCGCTCGTCGTGCCGCCCGGCGCCCTGATCTCGGCCGTCGAGGTCACGCTCACGCCGCTGCGTACCGCGGAGGGCCTGCCGCTCTCCGGCGGAGCGATCGTCGGCGTGCAGCTCGCGCCCGAGGGCCTGCAGCTCTTCCACAGCGCGACCCTGACGATCGACGGTCCCGCGCCGCCGGACGGGGCCCGGGCCCGCGCGGTCGCGTGGAGCGGCGAGGGGCGCAACGTGCATCGTGTTCCCTGGCGGGTCGTCGACGGTCGGCGGACCGTTGCCGTCCACCACTTCTCCGGCTACGGCGTCGGCGGGGAGACCCCCGAGGACGCCGCCGCGGAGCGCGGACGCGCGCCGGAAGGGTGGGAAGGACAGGTCTACGCCGAGGCGACCGAGATCATCGACCGCATCGTCGAGCGGCAACGGGCGGACCCCGATTCGCCGGTCGACCCCGCCGACGTCGCGGCCCTGGACGGGCTGCTGCGGAACTGGTGGGAGGGCCTGGTCGCTCCGGAGTTGCGCGGGCTGGCCGACGACCCCGAGCGGCTCGAGGCGATGCTGCCCGACTTCCTCTCGTGGCGCGCCACGGTCGAGGACTGGGGCCAGACGGAGGGGTTCGGCTCGGAGAACCGCGCCGCGCTCGTCGGCGTCGGCACCGCCCTGGCGAGCGAGCAGGAGCGCGCCGTGCGAGGCTGCGCGGACGAGGAGGAAGGCCTGGAGAACGCCGTCGGCGCCGCGCGCTGGGCCGCGACCGCCGGCGCGCTCGGCACCGCCGACCCGTTCGGTCTGCTCGGGCGCGAGCCCGACGCGCGGCTCGGCGGATGCCTGACGTTCTCCTTCGGGACCACCATCACCATCTCGCTGCCTTCCGAGGACGGGTTCGGGATGACGGCACGGTTCAGCATGGGCGACGTGTCGCTCGCCCTGGCGGCGCCGTCCCCGGGGGCGGCGGCGTCCGGAGGCGGGTTGCCGCCGGTCGAGGGCTCGGGCGAGCTGCGCTACGACAGCTTCGACTTCGAGCTGGACGGCGGCGACGAGTGCCATGCCGCGGGGGTGCAGACGACCCCCGGCCAGGCCGTGGCGCGGCTCGAGCTCGACGTCAACCCGCGTCGCCGCACGCTCGGCGCGCCCTCCGGCTCGCCGTCCGTTGCCGGGATGCCGGACCAGTCCTCGCCCGTCCCCGTTCCCCTTCCCGTCATGGGGATGAATCCGACGGCGTACCCCAACGAGTCGTTCCAGGTGGTGTGCGATCGGATTGCCGTCCGGATGAAGACCGTGGGCGTGCGCGCCGTGTGGGGCGACGCGGCGGGCACTCTGAAGGAGATCGTCTCGGTAGCAGCGTCGGGTCCCACGCGCCCCATCTTCAGGGCGCCGGTCTCCATGGTCGTGCCGGTCGGCGGAATGAACTTCAACGTACACGCCGAGCACATCGTCCAGCACACTCCTTCCGCGCCGTGACGTGGCGGATCCACGGGACCGCCGCCGGCGTTCCGCGGTGGACTCTCCGGTGCGGCGTGCCGACCGGTCGGGGACGGGGAACGCGAAGTGCGGTCTTCCGGGAGCCGCCGTTCGGGCGTACGGACGTGCGGACCCGGGTTGCGCCCCTGTCGTTCGCGGCGCAGGAACCCATCCTGCGCGGGGTCCGCGCGCCGCAGGCTCAATCGATGCAGGTCGTCGGAATTCGGCCGGCCGTTCCCGGCCGGCGGCAGTCGTACAGGACCTCGTCGACCACGCTCACGCAGCCGAAGACCGCCGTCCGCTCGCTGCAGCGTCCGCGCGCGACGAGTCGCTGCTCCCCGGCGGCGCAGGCCGGGGCGCCGGCGGCCGCCGGGTCGTCGTCGGCGAGCGGCGACCAGCCGTCGAACATGCAGCGGCCTTCGCAGTCGTCGGCGGAGGTACAGGGACGGCCGGCGTCGCGGGTGGCGCAGTCGCAACCCTCGAGCTGCAGGATGCCGAAACGGCCCCAGGTGCCGTCGCAGGCGCGGCAGGCCTCCTGGGCCGCCTCGCGGACCAGATTGCGGACGGTCAGCGACGCGACGGCGTCGAAGGGGAAGCCGTCCTCGGTCTGTCCGAGGACCCGGAGCTCGAACGAGCCGGCACCCCACTGCATCGTGTCCTCGAACCGATCGCCCGGCTCGAGCCGGGCCGAGCCGGCCGTCGGCTCCCAGCGGCGGATCGCGCCGCCCTCCCGGGCGGTGAACTCGAGCTGCGTCAGCACGACGGTCTCGGCCGAACAGTTGCGCACGATCACCGGCAACGCGGCCGAGTCGGCGCAGCCGACCAGGCTCTCGCACGGCAGGTGGACCTCTTGCGGCAGGGCGATGATGCCGGTCGTGCCGTCGTCGCAGGCGCCGGTGCGCGGCCGCGGACCGTCCTGCGGCAAGCGGACCTTCTCGCGCGCGACCCAGGCGTGCTGCAGGTCTCCACAGCCGTCGCCCTCGGTCAGGCCGGGGATGAGCCGGAGTCGGACCCACGCCTCGCCCTCGACCGCGACGACCTCGAACTGCCGACCGTCGACCACGGCGGCCCAGGCGCCCGCATCCGGTTCGACGTGGACCGTCGCCCCGTTCGCGACGTCGGCCGGGCCGCAGTAGAGCCGCGGTCCGCCGCACCGCCCGGGCGGAGGACAGGTCCCCTCGCCGCCGCCCGACGGACCGCCGAACCCCGGGGCGACGCCGGCGACGAAGGCGTCGCCGGGCGCCCATCCCGAAAGCGTCGCGCCGCCTTCCCACTCGAGCGACACCAGCACCGCAGCCCCCTGCCGATCCCGCTCGAGGAACGGCAGCAGGGCCGGGTCGTCGGCCTCGACGGTCAGCGTCGGCTCCGCGGACGGACCGTCGGCGAGCCGCAAGGGCAGGACGACGGGAAACAGCGCCGGCTCGCCGGGCGTGCTCGTCGGCGCCGACCCCGGCGCGCGGCGCGGGAGGTCGACCGCCAGCGATCCGCACGGGAACCGCGCGCCGCGCACCGTGACGCCCAGGCCGACGACGACGTCGGACCGCAGGCCGTCGCCGTCGACCGCGGCGTGCAGGATGCGCGAGTCGTTCGTCAGGGTGACGCCGCGGCCGACGAGCGGTCCACCCTCCGGTCGCAGCGGCAGTTCCGGGATCGCAGCGGAGAACGCGAGACGGCCGCGCACCTGCACCGTCGGGGCGGCGTCCGTCGCGAGCTCGGCCGTGACGGAAACGTCGCGCGCGAAGAGGCGGAACGGCTCGAACCCCTCGACGGCCACGACCAATCCCTCGAGGACCTCCACCCGGTCGTCGACGACCCGACAGGCAGTCGTGGTCGGGTCGGCGGCGGTCCCGGCGGCCGTCTCCGTCCGCGGGACGGCCGGCAGCGGCGAGGCCGTGGGCGGGGCGGACTCGTCGTCGGGCGGGGGCGGGGGAACGGGCGCGGAGCGTGGTCCGCACGCGGCGAGCGCGAGCAACGGCAGCCCAACAACCGGAAACCATGAAGGGGTTGTGCGCGATTCGTTCATCTGCCACCTTCCGACGGCGCTCCGACGCGGCCTTGGTGTCCGGCCGGTCGCTCCGGTTCCCCGGCGCGGCGTGCGTCCTTCGATCGGTCGGTCGGGCGAGGCGGGTCAGACGCGCTCGAGAGCGATCGCCATGCCCTGGCCGCCGCCGATGCAGAGGGTTGCGAGCCCGAGCTTGAGGTTCCTCTTCTTCAGCTGCATGGCGAGGCTGTAGGTGATGCGGGCGCCGGTGCAGCCGATCGGGTGGCCGATGGAGATTCCGCTGCCGTTGAGGTTGCACTTGTCGAGCTTGATGTCGAGTTCGCGCATGCAGGCGATGGCCTGGCAGGCGAAGGCTTCGTTGAGCTCGATCAGGTCGAAGTCCTGGATGGTGAGACCGAGCTTCGCCAGGAGCTTGCGGGTGGCGGGAATGGGTCCCAGCCCCATGTAGGCGGTGTCGACGCCGCCGGAGGCGCAGCCCTTGATCCGGGCGAGGGGTTGGAGGCCGAGGTCCTTCGCCTTGTCCGCGGACATGACGACGACGGCCGCGGCGGCGTCGTTGATCCCGGAGGCGTTGCCGGCGGTGACCGTCCCGCCGTCCTTCTTGAAGGCGGGAGGCAGCCTGGCCATCTTCTCCATCGACGTTTCCATCGGCCGCTCGTCCCGGTCGAACTTCGTCGGCGGCCCCTTCTTCTGCGGGATGACCACGGGGACGATCTCGTCGGCCACGGCGCCGCCGGCGTTGGCCGCCATCGCCCGCTGGTGGCTCACCAGGGCCAGCTGGTCCTGCTCCTCCCGGCTGAGGCCGTAGCGCGTGGCGATGTTCTCGGCGGTCAGGCCCATGTGGTAGCCGTGGAAGATCTCGTAGAGGCCGTCGAAGACGGTCAAATCGACCAGCTGGCCGTAGGGCATGCTCATCCGGTAGCCCCAGCGCGCATCCAGGCTGGCGAAGGGCGCCATCGACATGTTCTCCATGCCGCCCGCGACGACGACCTCCGCATCTCCCGCCCGGATCGCCTGGGCCGCCAGGGCGATCGCCTTCATGCCGGACGCGCAGACCTTGTTCACCGTGATCGCCGTCGTTTCCTCGGGAAGGCCGGCGTAGATCGCCGCCTGGCGCCCGGTGTTCTGGCCCTGGGCGGCCTGGATCACGTTCCCCATGATGCACTCGTCGAACGGGACCGGCGTCGCGTCCGCGGGGTAGTCGTGGAACTTCCGGTGGAGCTCGGTCTGCTCGACGTCCCGGAGGGCATCGGGGCGAATCGCGCGGTCGTTCGGGCCGACGACGGGTCGAAGTCCGGCCCTGCGGATCGCTTCCTTGATGACCAGGGCGCCCAGGTCGACGACCTTCACGCTCTTGAGGGATCCGCCGAAACTCCCGACGGCCGTCCGGGCCCCGCTGACGATGACGACGTCCTTCATTGGCAACGACCTCCTTTGGAAACTGTGGTGTCACCGTGATGGTGCGGGCCGGACGCTAGCCCAACTCCCGCGACACGGCAAGGCGGTCAGTTGGGGGGATGCACCCAGTCGTCGGGGGCGCGGCGGACGCCGAGGCGCGAGCGGCGGAGGAAGCGGACGAGCTCGGCGACGAGCGGCTCGCGGCGGGCGAGCGGGGCGCAGGCGCGCAGCGCCGCGGCGAAGGGGCCCGACTCGCGGAACAACAGCTGGAAGGCCCGGCGCAGCGCCTCGACGGAGCGCGGCCCGGCTCCGCGGCGGTGCAACCCGACGACGTTGAGCGCCGCGACCCAGGCGCGGTCGCCGCGCACGACGCAGAACGGCGGAACGTCCCGGTCGACCATCGCGCCGCCGGCGACCATCGCCGCGCGGCCGATGCGGACGAACGGCGCAACCGCCGCGTGGCCGCCGAACACGGCGTGGTCGCCGACCTCGACGTGGCCGGCAAGCGAGACGCCGTTGGCGAGCTGGATCTCGTCGCCGAGCCGGCAGTCGTGGGCCACGTGGACACCGGCCATCAACAGGTTGCCGTGGCCGAGGCGCGTGACGCCGCCGCCCTTGCGCGTGCCACGGTGCACCGTGACGTGCTCGCGGAAGACGTTGCCGTCGCCCGCCACCAGCCGCGTCGGCTCGCCGTCGTAGGTGCGGTCCTGCGGCGGGCCGCCCAGCGCGGCGAACGGGTGGACGCGGGTGTCGCGGCCGAAGACCGCGGGGCCCTCGAGCGCCGCCAGGCCGTCGACGACCGAGCCGGGGCCGAGGCGCAGCGGGCCGCGGAGCACGGCCAGCGGCCCGACCACGGCGCCCTCGCCCAGTCGCAGATCGCCCGCGACGACGGCGGTGGGGTGGACGGCGGCGGGCGTGCGGCGGCGCGGGGTCACGCGCGGGAACCCCGACGGCGGGCGCCGGAGCGACCCGGCACGAGCAGCGCGGCGACGATGCGGGCGTCCGCCGCCAGCCGGCCGCGACAGGCGATCGAGCCCTCGAACCGCCACAGCGGTCCGCGACGGTCGACCAGGTCGGTGCGGATCTCGAGCAGCTCGCCCGGCCGGACGCGGGCCAGGAAGCGCGCCCGCTCGACCGTCATCAGGTACATCCGCGTGCCGCGAACGTCGAACGGCTCGGTCTCGTAGGCCAGCAGGGCCGAGGCCTGGGCGATGGCCTCGACGAGCATCAGTCCGGGCACGATCGGCTCGCCCGGGAAGTGCCCGCGGAAGACGGGCCACGAGGCCTGCGGTTTCCAGGCGGCGACGAGCCAACGGCCGCGGGTCGAGGCGACGACGCGGTCGACGAGGAGGAGGGGCGGGCGGTGCCGCAGGATCGACCGCGGTTCGGCCAGGTCGGGACGCTTCGGCGGGCGGCGGGGTGGAGCGCGCCGGCGGGCGGGGGCCTTGGCCCGCGACGGTTTCGCCGCACGGCGCTTCGGCGGCTCGGGTTTCCGGCGTCGCGGCTTCTTCACGGCTCCCTTGACGGATCTCTTCACGGCTCCCTCCCTCGGGCCAGGCGGGCCAGCACGGCCGCCCCGCGCATCCACTGCGGGTGCGGCACGGCCGGGGTGCCGCCCCACGTTTCGTCCGCCGGCACGTCGCCGATCACACCGCTCTGCGCGGCGAGACGCGCCCGGTCGCCGACGCGGCAGTGGTCGGCGATGCCGGCCTGGCCGCCGATCCACACGCCGTCGCCCACGACGCTCGAGCCGCCGATGCCGACCTGCGCACAGATCACGCACCCGCGACCGATACGCACGTTATGGCCGATCTGGACCAGCGCGTCCAGTTGCGAATCGTCTCCGATCGAGGTCGCGCCCAGCGTCCCGCGGGCGACGACGACGTTGGCGCCCAGGCGGACGCGGGCGCCGAGGACCACGCGACCGACGTGGGGCAGCGGCTCCGGGGACAGCTCGCCGGGGGCCGCGTCGAGGCCGAAGCCGTCGGCGCCGACGACGCAGCCCGGGCCGAGCGTGGCGTGCGGGCCGATCGTGACGTCGTGCAGGACGGCCGCGCCGGCGCCGACGTGCACGCCGTCGCCGAGCTCGGCGTCGGCGCCGATCACCGCGCCGGGGGCGAGCCGCACGCCGTCGCCGAGCCGGGCCTGCGGGTGGACCCAGGCCCCACCGACCGCTCGCGACGGCTCGGATTCGTCCCACGCCGCGCGCGGCTCAAACAGCCGCTCGAGAACGCCGCGGAAGGCGCGGCGCGGGCGGGGGTGGATCCACAGGCCGATGCCGCGGTCGGCGGCCGTGTCCGCGACGCGGGCGGCGAACGCGGCGTCGGCGAGCAGCACGGCCGCGCGGCAGGCGCCGACGTCGCCGACCGAGCGTTCGTGCCACAGCGGCGCGAGCGAGACGGGGTCGGGCGCGTCGGTGGCGCCGAGAGTCGAGACGACGACGGAGCGTCGGCAGTGGACGAGGCGGCCACCGAGCGCCGCGACGAGCTCGCCGAGGGTCGGGGCGTCGCCGGGACGCCGGTGCCAACGCAGCATGGGAGTGTCGGTGGTCTTGCGCCGCCCGGCTCAGGGCGTCTTGGTCGGGGCCTTGGTGGTCCCGCCCTTGACCGGGTTCTCGGAATTGTACATCTGGATCAGCTTGTCGGTCAGATTGAGGTGCTCGGGAGCCCAGACCAGGCCCGCCTCGGACTTGTCGAAGATCATCTCGAAGCCGTCGGTCATGCCGATGCGCCGCAGGATCTGCTCCATCCGCTCGAAGATCGCCTTCGTCAGCTCCAGTTCCTTCTCGGCCAGCTCCCGCTGGTAGCGGGCGTAGGTGTTCTGCAGCTCGATCAGCGCCTTCTGCAGCTCGGCGTTCTTGGCCTGGTACGCCTCGGGGGTCAACACCTCGCGCTGCTTGTCCAGTTCCTCGAGCTTGGCCTTGAACTCCTTGGCGCGCTGGTCGAGGTCGGTCTGGCGCTGGTCGAACAGCGCCTTGAGCTCGGCTTTGGCCCGCCGGCCGTCCTCGGTCTCGTTCAGCGCTTTCTGGAGATCGACGAAGGCGAACTTCGCGTCGGCGTAGATCGTCGGGGCGACGGCCCCGACGACGAGAGCGATGGCGAGCGCGCCCAGGATCCTGTTGCCCATCCTCCGTGACTCCTTGGCGCCGCCGTCCGGCGCCTACGAAAACCCGCGTACCCGGGTCGTTGTTCCCGGGCTTCATACCGCCAAGGCGGCGACAGGGTCAAGGACGCCGAACCCACCGTCCGCATTCAACATCGGGCGCTAGAACAGGTTCCCGACCATGAATTCGAACTGGTACGTCTCCTCGCCCTCCTCGAGCCACAGCGGGAAGCCCCACTCGAAGCGCAGCGGCCCCATCGGGGAGATCCAGCGGAAGCCGAAGCCGGCGCTGACCCGCAGCAGGAACGGGTTGTGGTTGCACGGGTCGCTGAAGACCGACATCGCGTGGCCGCCGCTGGCGGCGCAGAGGGTGTCCTCGAGGTTGAAGGCGTTGCCCGCATCGATGAAGAACACGCCGCGCAGCCCCAGCCGGTCGACAATCGGGTACTCCAACTCGGCGTTGATCACGAGCTGCATGTTGCCGCCGACCGGGACGCCGCCGGGGATCAGGTCGGCGTTCGGGTCGAGCCGCGGGGGCAGGCGCAGCCGCGGCCCCAGCGAGAACCGCTCGAAGCCGCGCACGTCCATGATCCCGCCCGGCATGTAGCGCTCGTAGATCGGCACGCCCTCCGGAGCCGGCGAGAGCACCAGGCCGAACTCGGCGTTGGCCTTGAACACGAAACCGAGCCCGAGCGGGAAGTACCAGCGGGAGTAGAGCGAGAAGCGGGTGAAGTCGGCATCCGACAGCAGGTACGGCGTGGCCCACTCGGCGGTGATGCCGCTGATCTGCCCGTCGGTGGGGAACATGCGGTTGTTGCGGGTATCGTAGGACATCGAGCCGCGGACCGCGGAGGTCCAGCCGTCGTTGAACAGGTTGGCGAGCGGGAGGTCGCGCAGCGTGCCGGCGGTGGAGCCGCCGAAGAGGGTCGTGCCGCCGCTGGTCGAGACGTCGACGTACTCCAGCAGGTAGCCCAGCGAAACGCGCAGCTCGTGGGTCAACGGGTAGCCGAGGGTCAGGTTCCCGCCGGTCGATTGGCGGGTGTAGTTGGTGTAGATGCGGGTCGAGTTGTAGATCCCGGCGCCGAAGAGCCAGCGCGTGTCGAGGAAGTAGGGGTTGGAGTACTGGAGTTGGAACAGCTGGCGGATCGAGGAGAGCTGGGCGGCCAGCGTGACCGACAGGCCGCGTCCGAGGAAGTTCTCCTGGGCGATCTGGGCGGTGGCGATGAAGTTCTCGATCGAGGACAGACCGACGCCGACCTGGAACTGCCCGGTGGACTTCTCCTTGATCTCGAACGTCACCACCACGTGCCGCTCGTCGGAACCGGACCGCGTCGACATCGCGATCGGCGTCTCGAAGTAGCCGAGCTGCTCGATGCGGCGCCGCGACAGGTCCAGCAGCGTCTCGTTGTACAGGTCGCCCTCGGCAATCTGGATCTCGCGCCGGATCACGCGGTCCTCGGTCTTGTCGTTGCCCTTGATCTCGATCCGCTCGATGTACACCGGCGTGCCGCGGACGATGCGGTAGATCAGGTCGGCCTCGGTCGAGCCGGGGAGCTGGAGCACGTCGGGGTTGACGTTGACGTTCGCGTAGCCCTGTTCCTTGTAGTAGCGCGTCAGCGCCATCAGGTCCTGGCCGATGTCCGAGCGGCTGAACTGGTCGCCGGGGTCCGTCTGCACCAGGTCGCGCACCGCAGCGCGCCCGCCGAGGAATTCGATCTCCTCGCCGTCCGCGTCGTACTCCAGCACCGTGACCCGCCGCAGCGTGTACCGCGGGCCCTCGACCACCGGGATCGTGATCGAGATGTCGCGGCGGTCGGGGGACAGCGCGACCCGCGGCGGCCCGACCTCCACGTCGAGGAATCCGCCGTCCAGGTAGTACGCCTTGATCAGCACCAGGTCCCGCTCGAAGTCGCTCTCCTTGAAGCGGCCGCTGTCGGTGATCGGGCTCCAGATCGTGACCGGCGACGTGCTCATCACGCCCAGCAGCTCGGCGTCCGGGATCGAGTCGTTCCCGACGAACACGACCTCGCGGACGTTGACCTGCTCGCCCTCGCGGATGCGGAAGGTCACCAGCACCCGGTCGTTCGGCCGCGCCTCGGTCTCCCACTCGATCTCCGCCAGGAAATACCCCTCGGACGCGTACAGCTCGCGGACCTTCTCCACATCCGCCTGCGCCGCCTGCTGCGAGAAGATCGACCGCTCGTGCAGCGAGATCTTCTCGCGGATCTTGTCCTCGTCCAGCTCGTCCTCGCCCTCGACCCGGACCTCCTCCACCTCGGGCCGCTCCACGAACTCGAAGCGCACCACGACGCCCGAGGCGTCAGCGTTCGGCGCGGCGTCGACCCGCACGTCGTGGAAGTAGCCGGTCCGGTACAGCGCGCGCACGACGCCGCGCACCTTCTCGACCGTCAGCAGCTCCCCGACGCGGAGCACCGTGTTGTCGGAGAAGGAGCGGTCTCCGTGGATTCGCGCCAGAAGGTCGTGGTCCGAGGTGCGCCGGTTGCCCTCGACGAGGATCTCGACCACGGGCAGGCCGAACGGCGAGGGCTGGGCCGGGGCGTCCGGCGCCGGAAGCAGCAGCAGCGGGATCAACCACGCGACGGCCGTGCCGCGGGGAGGCCGGACCCGCGCCCGACCGTCCGGTCGTGCCGCCGAGCCCCCCGCCGGTCCGTCTTGCCGCACGCCGTTCAGGGCGTCCCGCCCGCCGCGGCCGTCGGAGCGGCCGTGCGGTACTGGAGCAGCGTGAACGACCCGCTGCCCTCGATCAGGCGGACGTCGGTCGAGTAGGTGCCGTCCGAGGCGGCGCAGAACTGCACGCTCGGCATGGCGTCGGGCTGGTCGTCCCGACCCACCACTTCCTCGTCGGGGCCCATCACGTACAGGTCGATGTCGACCACGTTCTGGCTGCCGACCGCCACGAACAGCAGGCACTGGCCGCCGGCGAGGTCGTTCTGGAAGCGGCGCACGCCGCGCGCCCGCAGCTCGGCGGTCTGGGGCGGCGCCAGCGGCTCGAGCTCCGCGAGGTGGATGCGGTCGACGACGGCGCGGAGCCGCGTCCGCGCCACGGTGTCCAGTTCGCGCATCGCCTCGGCGCCCACGGCCGGGGAGGCGCCGCGCAGCACCCGGTACGGTCCGCTGCCGCCGCGCATCGCCACGTCGAGCCGGAAGGTCTCGTTCTGCTGCGGGCAGACCTGCACCAGCGGCGTCGCGTTCTGCGACTCGTCCGCCGCCACCTCGTTGCCGTGGCGGTCGTAGAGGTACAGGTCGAGGTCCGCGACGTCGGGGCCGCCCACGGCGCCGAAGACGTGGCACTTGTCGGCCGTCAACGCCAGGGAGTGCGTGCGCAGGACCATCTGGTCCGCCGTACCCTGCAGCGCCTCGGCGTCGTCCACGCGGTAGCCCAGGCGCTCCAGGCGCTGGCGAAGCTGCGCCGCGCCGTCCTCCAGGTCGCGGTGCGTCGGTCCCGGTGGGCGCCGCTCGCCGAGCCACAGGCCGTCCAGGCCGCCGACGCGATCGAGCGGCGCCTCGAGCCGGCACAGCAAGGCCTCTCCGGCCTGGCCCGCCATCGTGGTCTTCAGTGCGAACGTCCCCGAGGTCACCGGGCACCACTGGACGTAGGCGTCGAGCGCCGGCGCCTCGTCGAGGGCCACGATCTGGCCATCGGGGGCGGTCAGGACGAGGTCGACGTCGGTGGCGCCCGCGCCGCCGTAGGCCGCGAACGTGTAGCAGAGGTCGGCGGACAGCTCGAGCGTCCGGGTGTCGTCCGCGCCGTTGGCCAGGTGGATCGGCGGGGCCTGCTCGGCCAGCGTGAAGCCGCGCGGCAGCATGATCTCGGCGAAGACGCGCGCCCGGTCCGCGGCCGGCTCGCTGCCCTGCGCCGCCGGGTCGGGCGCGCCGGGCTGGTCCGCGATGTCCGGGAACAGGTCCTCGACGCCGAGCGCGGAGTCGCCCGGCCCGGCGAAGACCGTCCAGTAGAACAGCCCGTTGCCGTCGAACGCCTCGAAGGCGAGGTACAGGCGTCCGGTCTCGGCCGGGCAGTGGCGGATCGTCGGATGGCTGTCGCGCCGGCGGTCCTGGTCGATCGGAGCGCCGGAGGCGTGGAACAGGTAGCTGTCGAGGTCGGCCAGTTCGTTGCTGGAGGTGCTGGCGAACACGTAGCAGCGGCCCGCCTCCACCTCCAGCGGCACGGTGAGCGTGCGCTGGCGGACGATGAACGCACGGCCCTCGTCGCCGGTCGGCGCGAAGTCGTGCCGCGCGAGGGTCCGGCCGAGGGCCGCCATGGCCTGGGCGGCCGGGGCGTTGTCCGTGCGCCAGTCGCCGGGACCGAGCTCGTGGCCCGCCGCCGTCGTGGCGGTCCCGGTCGCCGCCGGCACGCAGCCCGCCAGCAGGGCCAGGCCCGCCGGCACGATCCATCTCCATCCCGCTGTGCCCATGCTCGTCATTCCCCGCGGCCCGGATCCGCGTCCCGGGCCGTCGTCCGTTCCGCCTTGTTCTCGAACAGCACCAGCATGTACTGGCCCCGGCCCCGCGCCACCGTCACCGTCGCGTGGAACTCCGCCGTGCGGTCGGGACAGACGAACACCCGGGCGTCCGGTTCGCGCGCGACGTCGACCGACACGCCGCGCAGCAGGTAGTCGCGCACCTCGATGTCGATGTCCATCCCCTCGTCCGACGCCAGGGCCGCCACCACGTAGCAGTTGCCGTGCTCCAGCCGCAGGGCGTGCGAGTCCTGGCGTCCGGCATCGGCAGGCTGCTGGTTCGGCGTGCCGACCGGATGGAACCCCTTGCCGAACAGCTGCGCCGATAGCCGGGCGTAGGCCGTGGACAGCCGTCCGGAGATGCCGGGAAGGTCGCTGGTGGTCGCGCCGAGCCGGTAGACCCAGGCGACGTAGCCCCCGCCGCCGTCGTAGGCGTGCACGACGAGCTGGTACGTCCCGGTGCGGTCCGGGCAGAACGCGATCCGCGGCTCGTTGGTCTCCAACCGGTCCTCGGCGACGCGGTTGCCGGCGCCGTCGTCGAGCAGGAGGTCGAGGTCGCGGATGCCGCCGGGGCGCGGGAGCGCGGCAATCTCGTAGCAGCTGCCGCGCGAGAGCTGGAGCCGCTGGACCGCCTGCTCGCCGATCGCCAGCGTGCCCTCGATCGGCGCGCCCTCGCGGGCGAATCCGCCGGCGCGCAGCGCGCGGTCCAGCTCCAGCGCCGCCTGCTCGAACGACCGCTCGCCGCCCCCCGCTTCGTCGGCCCGCGGTTCGTCCGGCAGCTCGGACGGCGTCACGAACACCCGGTCCTCCGGTCGCGCCTCGTAGTACGCCAGCGTGCCGCCGGCCGGGCCCTGGGCCGACACCGCGTAGATCCGCAGGTCGACCTCGGCCTCCGTGCAGTACGTGACGTGCGCGTCCCGCGACCGCTCGCGGTCCTCGGCGACCTTGCGCGAGCCGAGCTGCAGCCGCAGGTCGAGGTCGATCGCGTCCTCGTCGCCGACCAGCGCCACGCCGAGGCAGGTGCCGGCGGGGACGCGACGGGGTCGCGCCGTCTCGCCGCGGCCGGACAGCTCGAGCCGCTCGCTGTCGCCGAGCGGCCGGAAGCCCTCCGCGCGCATCAACCGGTCCATCCGCTCGAGCGCCTCCTCGGGCGTCTCGGTGGTCGGGCCGGCCGGCGGTGCCGCGTCCTCGAAATCGAGCTCCCCCCGCCGGGGCGCTCCGTCCGGCGGGAAGCGGTACAGCGCCACCACGACCTCGCCGGTCCCCTCGTAGGCCAGCGGCGAGACCACCGCCTCTTCCGGCGCCTCGCCCGAGACGCAGTGCACGATCACCGGGTGCGGGTCGCGCTGGTCGTCGACGTCCAGCCGCCGCCCGGCCAGGTCGAACAGCGTCAGGTCGAGGTCCCCGATACGGTTACCGGCCAGGGCCAGGAAGTACCAGCACG
This sequence comes from Deltaproteobacteria bacterium, assembly GCA_016930215.1. Classification (GTDB taxonomy): domain Bacteria; phylum Myxococcota_A; class Polyangia; order DRWM01; family JAAZOP01; genus JAAZOP01. The sequence continues at coordinate 6,573 of JAFGHH010000216.1, read as the reverse complement.
AGCCCGGGGGCAACGTGACCAGGCGGGCGAACGACTGCCCGGCGGTCAGGAAGACCGGCTCCGCCTGCCACTCGAGCACGCCGCCGGCGGTGGTCAGCAGCCCGTCGGCCGTCCGCAGCCGGTCGGCCAGCCCGGCGTCCGCCGGCCCGGGGACCGGGGCCGCCGGCGGAGCCGGCGGGGGAGGGCAGGCCGCGAGCCAGGGCCAGAGCCCGAGGAGCAGCAGCGGGCGGAACGGGGTCATGAACCTGGAAAAACCCTTCACGGGCAGTCCTCTTCCGCGTGCGCCGGAATTGTCCCGGCGAGTTCGACGGCTTCTAGCAGATCCCCGGGTGGAATTCCAAGGGTCGAGGACGAACGCGGAATTCGCCGGGATCGGCGGAGGACCCGAGCCGACGCCCCGGGGCCGGCGGCGCGCCGGGGCCGGGGCGCCGCCCGTCAGGGCAGCGGCACCGCCGCGCCCGAACCCTCGACCACGCGATAGCGCCCTCCGGGTGCGGCGCCGGCGATCGTCTCGGTGGTCCCGTTCGGCCAGCGGATCGACAACAAGTCGATCGTCGTCGCGTCCCCCAGCCCGAAGTGCACGATCCGGGACTCCTGGATGTTCCAGTGGCCGCCGCCCCCCTCGACGTCGCGCAACTGGCTCACGCCGGCGGCCCGGAGGGTGACGCGGGCGCCCACCGCGTCGCGGTTGGACGTCGTCCCCTCGAGCAGCAGCTCGACCCACGCCCGGTCCCGGCCGATCCGGTTGAGGAACAGGTGGGTCCACGGCTCGCCGTCGCCGTCGGTGAAGAACAGGTCGAGGTCGCCGTCCTCGTCGATATCGGTCCACAGCACGCGGCCGGTGAGCTGCACCACGACGCCGGCCTCGTAGGTGACGTCCTCGAGCATTCCGCCGCCGAGGCCGCGGTACAGGCGGGCGAAGTGGCCCGAGTAGACCGAGGCCATGACGACGTCGAGGACGGTGTCGTTGTCGAAGTCGCCGAGGGCCGGGTTGATGTCGCCCTCGTCCCAGTGGAAGCCGAAGTCCTCGCGATGCGTCTCGGTGCGCCAGTCCGGGCCGCCCAGGTTCAGCACGATCCGGCTCTGGTCGCTCGACGGTCCGTAGCGCGGGTGCGAGATGTCCGCCTCGAAGAGGTCGACGTCGCCGTCGTTGTCCAGGTCGCCGAATTCGCCGCCGAAGGTCGTGCCGGCCAGCGGCCCGAGGTGGTCCTGGCTGTAGCCCAGCGTGTCGCCGAGCTCGTGGAACGCGCCGGTGCCGCGGTTGTGGAACATCAGGTTGAACGAGCCGCCGTAGTTGCCGACCCAGAGGTCGGGCCAGCCGTCGCCGTCGTAGTCGGTGAAGCGCACGCCGTAGCACGGCTGCGGGACGGGGCGCGCGATGCCGGTCGTCGCCGTCACGTCGAGGAACGTCCCGTCGCCCTGGCCCTCGAGGTAGTGGTCGGGGACCGCGGGGCCGGTGGGGTAGTGCGCCCACCAGTTGCCGAGGTACACGTCGAGGAAGCCGTCGCGGTCGCCGTCGCCGAGCGCCGCGGCCGCGGTGGGGGCGCGCAGCTCGATTTCCGGCGACGGGCCGCGGGTGAAGTGCCCGGTGCCGTCGTTGAGCTGCACCGTGGTGACGTGGTCCTCGTCGACCTCGCCGTCGCAGTCGTTGTCGAGCTGGTCGTTGAGCTCGGGAGCCCCGGGGAAGACCGTCGCCCGGGTGTCGTCGCAGTCGCCGTCGGCGATCGTGGACGTGTCCGCGTCGCGGTCCGAGGTGTCGGCGCCGTCGTCGGCGACGCCGTCGCAGTCGTCATCGATGCCGTTGCCGGGGACCTCCGCGGCCCCGGGGTGGATCGCGGCGACGGCGTCGTTGCAGTCCCCGTCGAGGGTGGTGAAGCCGTCGCCGTCGCCGTCCCAGTTGACGTAGGTGGCGACGACCGCGTCCCGGTCGCCGTCGTTGTCCAGGTCGCCGAACACTACCAGGTTCGCGCTCGGCGCCTCCGGGAACGGGTCGTACGGCGCGTCGGCGAACGTGCCGTTGCCGCGGCCGAGCCAGGCCTGCGCGCGACCGCCGAGCGTCAGGACGAGGTCGTCGTGGAGGTCGTCGTCGACGTCGGCGACCGCGAGCTGCTGGGGCGAGGCGGCGACCGCCGGCATCGCGCCGCTCGACTCGAACCAGCGCTCCGCCGCGGTCCACCTGCAGAAGTAGTCCCCCACCACCTGCATCCGGTAGTTGCCGTCACCGAGCCCCCCGCCGTCGCCCTCGACGGGGACGAAGGTGCCCCACGAGGACTGCCCGGGGAGCAGCTCCTGGATCGCCAGGTACGGCGCGGCGGTCAGGTGCTCGTAGACGATCATGTACGACTCACGCGGCAGCAGGAACACGTTGCGGTCGGAAACGTCGTACTCGAACCAGACGTCCGGGGCGGCGCCGGCGATCTCGACCTCGAGCGGCGTCATCAGGTTGGCGGTGCCGCGGTCCAGCCGCGGCCAGTCGCCGGGGTAGGAGTGCCCGAGGGTCTGCATCAGGCGCAGCCTCGCCGTGCCGCTCCCGGCGGCGAACGCGACCCGGATCGCGCGCACGTGGAACGGGTGGTCGGGGACGATCTTGACCCCCTCCAGGGTGCCGGCGGGCGTGTCGTTGATGTAGCCGACGGAGTTGCCCTCGAGCTCCCACAGCGTGGCGGGCTCCAGCGTCGCGTCCCAGGCGGCGCCGCGGCAGTAGCGGTCGAACCCGGGCCCCGGACCGAGCGGCACGTCGGTCTCCGCCTCGCCGTCTTCCGCCGCGTCGTCGGCGGCGTCCGGCGTGTCGAGTCCGGCGTCGTCGGGCTCGACGTCGCCGGCGTCGTCGTTCGTCCCTTCGTCCCGCGGTCCGTCGTCGTCCCCGCAGGCCGTGCCGAGCGCGAGCGTTGCGAGCAGGATCCAGCCTCGTCGCATGTCGTGCTCCCCGGGGCGCGCGCGACGCGCCCGTCTCCCCGGAGCGTGGTCCGCCCCGATCGGATCGTCAAGTGGGAGCGCCAGGCAGCGATCGGGCCGTGGTCGCCACTGCGCCCGCGCGGCAACGGGCCGCCGACGCCGACGTCGACGTCCGCGGGGAGCGGCGGGTCATTCCCCGGCCAGCTCGGTGGCGATGGCGGCGAGGTCGAGGTAGCGGTCGTCGGGCTCGTCGTAGCGCAGCGTCATGTCGCGCGTGGCGATCACCGCCGTCCACGGCACGCCGCCGTAGATCCCGGAGCCGGTGACCGTGAAGCCGCCGGCCGTGTTGTCGGCGTCGTTGGAGCGCCAGCCGAAGCCGACGCCGTAGCGGGCGAGGTACGAATCGGCGGCGGCGGCGCTCGACGCGTCCCCGACGAGGAAGATCCACTTCGCCCCGGTGGCCTCCCAGTGCGAGCGCAGGCCGGCGATCTCGCTCATGCGCGGCGGACAGTTGGGGCAGACGGTGGTGACCACCTGGAGGAAGACGCTGTGGACCGTCGGGTCGCAGTGCAGACGCGCCAGGTCGGCCGCCAGCGATTCGCCGGCGGCGACGGCCGACGGCCAGGCCATCGGCGGCACCACCCGACCCACGCGGTTGAACTCGTACGGCCCGGTCGGGTAGCTGCACGCGCCGCCGGTGTCGGCGGCCGCACCGGCGTCGCTGCCGGTATCCGTGCCGGCGTCGGCGCCGCCCGAGCAGTCCGGGTCGGGGTAGGTGGTCGGGCAGCGCGGGTTGCAGACGCCGTCGGCGACGCACGAGCCGTAGGCCGGGTCGCACTCCGGGTCGCAGCCGCAGCCGGCGGTGCAGGCCCAGGTCGTGTCGCAGCCGCACGGGCAGTCGGGGTCGCAGTCGCAGTCGTAGTCGCAGGCCGTTCCGAAATCGCAGCCGCAGGTCGTCGCCGTGTCCGGGGCCCGGCCCGGGTCCGGGTCGGCGTCGGCATCGGGGCCGGGAATCCACCCGGGGTCGGGATCGGCGTCGGCGTCGGGGCCGGTCGCCGCATCGGTCGCGTCGGGCCGCGGCCGGACGAGCTGGATCGTCTCGGATTCCTCGGGCAGGCAGGCGGCGAGCGTGACGGCCATCGGCATCCACCAACCCCACCACGCCCACCTCGTCCGCTGGTTCATCGTTCGCCTCCCTGTGGCGGCGGGTCGCCGCGACGGCCGCGCGGCCGGCCTCTACGAGACCCGTGCCAGGCGGGTGCGCGGGGCGGGGGGAGGGTGGCCGCCGTCGAACGCCCGGGATGCAGGGGCGTTTCCGGCAGCCGCGGGCCGCGTCTTCCGGGCGGCCCGGCGGCCGCTCCGTGCCCCGTTGCCCGGGCGCAACAACGTCGGGCGCGCCGGGGCCGGCGACCGTTGCCTCGAGGCAGCAGGAGAGGGGCGCTACCGGCCGCGGGAGAGGGTGACGCGCTCGCCGACGAAGATCTCGCGGGTCGAGGCGGTGATCAGGCAGGTGGAGGCGGTCTTGCGGGCCTCGAGCACCTGGCACTCGCCGATCCACTCGAACGGCAGGTCCTCCGGGATGTCGTCGTCGTTGCTCTCGAGGTAGTGATCGTTGGCGCGGATGATCTGGAACCGGTTCCCGTCCCGCACGCCGTCCTCGTAGCCGCGGTTGACGAAGACGACGAAGCCCTGGCCGCTGTTGATGCGGGGGCGGAGGGTGGCGACAATCCGTCCGTCGAGATCGGCCTCGGCGGCGCGGGGCTCGGAAACGATGAAGTTGCGCTGGATCGGGCCGACGAAGTCGCCCCGCTCGATCGGGTTGACCGATTCCACGAGCCGCACGCGAGCCAGGTGCGCCTCGGAGTCGTACGACAGGACGGAGCCGGTGCCGAGGATCTCGACGATCCGGCCCAGCTTCCGCGGCTCCTCGTCGGAGTCCTCGTCGACGATGTCGTAGACCGTTTCGCGCACCCGGTAGACCGTGTGCTGCTGTCCGGCCTGGACCGGGAAGTCCTCGTCGAAGCGGACGTACAGCAGGTCGGGGTAGGCCAGCATCATCTCGTCCTCCCACGACGCGACGATGCGGCCGGGCGGCTGCTGCTCCTCGGGGATGTCCTCCTCGTCGGCGTCCTCGTCCGGGGCGTTCTCGTCGATGTACCCCTCGCTGCGGAAGAACACGGTGCCTCCGGACGGCTGGCCCAGGGTCGTCGGTTCGCCCCAGGACCCGGCGGCGACGTCGCCGTCGCCGGCGAGCCGCAGGCGGAGCACCTGGCCCGGGTAGATCCAGTGCGGGTTGGTGATGTCCGGGTTGAGGCTCCACACCTCGGGCCACAGCCACGGGTTCCGCAGGTTGGAGCTGCAGATGTCCCACAGCGTGTCGCCGCGGCGGACGACGTAGCGGGCCGGTGCAACGGCGAGCCGGCCGCCGATGGCCACGCTGCCGCCGCTGCGCGCCGCCTCGCGGACCCGGGTGTCCCCGGAGCCGGCGGAGGTCCACCCGATATCGGAGGGTCCGCCGCCGTCGTTGACGGCGACCGTCTGGGCGCCGGCCGAGGTGCCGAGCAACGCGAGGCCCAGGAACGCGCCCCAACCGTGGAAGCTGCTCATGGCTGCCGTCCTTCCGTCCCGGCCGCTTCGAGCCGGGTGGCCGCGGTGGCCGCCGCCGCCGAGGCGGGATGCTCGGCGACGATGCGGTGGTACAACTCCGCCGCCCGCTCGACGTCCCCCAGCCGTTCGGAGGCCGTCCCGATCCGCAGCAACGCTTCGGCCGCCCGGGCGTGGTCCGGATGGCGACCGACGAACCGCTCGAAGAGGCCGACGGCATCGAGGTACGCGCGGGTCTGGAAGGTCGCCTCGGCCTGGAAGAACAGCGCCAGCGCGGCCTTCGGTTCGCCCAGGCCCTGGACCCGCGCGCGCTCGAACCAGCCGATCGCCTCCTGCCAGCGCCGGTCGCGGTACGCCTCGACGCCCGCCTCGTAGGCCGGCACGGCGGAGGCCGCCGCCGTCTCGGGCGTCGCGACGGCCGTCGGAGGCCCGGGAACCATCGGGGGGATTCGCGGGACGGCGCCGAAGGCCGCCGACGGGGTGCCGCCCGGGGCGGGGGGCGGAACCGGCGTCGTCTCGGGGGCGCCCGGGGTCGTGCGGGGGGTGCCGACGAGGCGGATCGTCCCGGCGTCGGGGGCGCCGACGCGGAGGTAGCCGTCGCCGCCGTCGTTGCCGAAGCCGACGCCCTGGTAGGGGATGTCGGACAGTTCGTTGGCCGGTTCGTCCCGCGCAGGCTCCGCGACCGCGATGTCCGGGGCCGCCCGCGTCGCCGCACCCTGGGCGAGGGCCAGCGTCTCGACCGGCTCGCCGGAGGCGGGCGGCGGGGTCAGGTGGACCACGGGAAGCGGCGGCGTGGGGGTGGCCGACGTCCCGGAGGCCGCGGGCGCCCCGGGCGGGGGGGTGGCGGGGAGCGCGGTGCCTTCGGCCGCCGGCCGCTCGCGCTCGGCCTGCAACAGGGTCTCGAGCACGGCGATGCGGCGGGACAGGTCCTCGAGGCGTCGGGCGTCGGCGGTGCGCTGGCGCGAGGTCTCGTCGAGCTGCCGGAGGATGCGGTCGACCGTCGGGTCGTCGGCGCCGCCGGCGGTGCCGAGGCAGGCGGCGGGGCCGCCGAGCAGCAGCGCGGAGGCGAGCAGG
>JAFGHH010000215.1 GCA_016930215.1 Deltaproteobacteria bacterium | reverse complement strand
CCGGCGCCGCCGGCCACCAGGCGTCGATCAGGTACGTGTCATCCGCCTGCAGCTCGAGCCGCCAGCTCGCCTCGCCGGTCGTCCCGTCCAGCCGCCGGCACCCCTCCGCCCAATCGTGGTAGAACGGCCCCGTCGCCATCCACTCGCCGCTGTCGTAGTCGGCCGCGACCCACTCCGGGGACGCCGCGAACGCCGGGTCGGCGTCGTCGACGATGAACTGCCAACGCGGCGCCTCGGCCCCGAGCAGCCGGCGGTAGCCCGTCCCGACCGCCACGGTCTGCCGCTCCCGCGTGCCGTTGACCAGCGCGAGCCCGTTCTCGAACGTGCGCCGGAAGACGTCCGCCGGATGCTCGACGATCCGCGCGTCGTCGAGCCAGACCGTGCCGGCGCGGGTCCCGACGGCGAACTGGAACCGCCCGTCCGCCGCCGTCTCGTTGGCCTCGAACGTCACCTCGAACCGCTGCCAGTCCGCGGACAGCGTCACCCGCCGCCACAGCCCGTAGTTGCGCCAGTCCGCCGCTCCCTTCTGCAGCCCGACGGTGAGCTCGTGGGCGGCGTCCGCCCGCGCCCAGAACGACAGGTCGTAGCTCATCCCGGCGACGACCGCGCGGTCGCCCTGCGAGAAGCTGATCCGCCAGTCGGTGCCGTCGCCCGCGGCGGCGATGTCGATGCGCGCGGCGCCGCTCCCCGCGTGCACGTCGGCCGTCGCCCGCGTCGCCGTCGCCGCCGCGCCCATGGACGAGTCGGCCCACAGGCTCCAGCTCCCCTCCAGCGGCGCCTCGAAGTCGCCGTTGTCCAGCAGGTCGTCCGTCGACGGCGTGCCCACCGGCACGCGCTCCGCCGCGCCGCAGGCCCGACCCAGGTCGTGGTCCAGCTCGTCGTACCACCAGTCGTTGCCGTGCCAGGTGTCGCCGAACTCGTGCGCGAAGTAGCCGTCGTTCATCAGCGTGAACGCCAGGCCGAGGCGCACGAACGGGTAGTACGTCCGCGCGAAGTCCAGCGTCGAGGCGGGGATGTGGTCGAGCGGGCTGTAGTCGTAGCCGTAGGCGAGCTGGTCGTGCGGCGACGACTCGACCATCGTGATCGACGGCGCCGGCCGCACGGTCCACCAGTCGTGGTACGCGGCCCACAGGTCGGCGAACCCGCGCCGCCCTTCCAGCACGTCCGCCGTCATGAAGCCGATGCTGTCGCCGTTGAAGATCGCCCCCAGCTCCGCATCCGGCGGACGCGGCAGGTGTCCCGAGGCGTAGGCGTGGGGCATCCAGCGCCGCCACGCCCGCAGCTCGTCGTAGACCCCCCGGCGCCAGGCGGCGTCGAGCCACGCGGGGTCGTCCTCCACGCCGTCCTCGTTCGCGTCGAGCTGCACCTCGGTGCCGTGGATGTCGCTGTCGAGCCACGACTGCGAGGTGAAGAAGTTGTCGAAGAACATCCCGTCGAGCATCAGGTCGGCATCGAGCATCGCCTGGTAGGCGTAGCGCGCCTGGAACTCCGCCACCTCGGGCTTCGTCAGGTTGAGCCGCCAGGCCCCCGGCCAGACCTCGATCCGGTTCCCGTGCACGTCCTTCAGCCAGTAGTCCTCCGGCACCTCGCCCTCGTCCCACTCGGAACGCTCCACGGTGTTGATGCTCCCCAGCACCAGCACGTCCGGGTTGAGCCCGCGCAGCGTGCGGATCTCGTCCGCCGAAGGCTCGGCACCGAGAAACAGATCGATCCGCGCGCAATGCTCCAGGCTCACCTCGCGCAGTCCCCACCAGCCCCACAGGTTGCCGGTGCGGGGGAACGACGGCTCGACGTCCGCCAGCACGCGATAGCGCAGGTGCAGCAGCTCGTCGGGCCGCGGGTCGCAGCGCACGTACAGTTCGTTGACCACCGTGGGGTCCGGCGACAGGCCGGTGAACGTCGCGCCGTGCGCGCGGGTCCCGTCGCCGGAGTCGAACGGGGTCATCGCGGACCACTCCGCGGGGGACCCGAGCGACCAGCGGCAGCTCGCCGGCTCGTGGCTGTACACCGCGAACGGCAGCGCGGTCGTGCCCGGCGGAAGCAGCGTGCTCGGCGGGTCGGCGTGGCACAACCACTCCGGCGGGTCGCCCGGGCAGCCCTCGAACGGGGCGTCGTCCGCGCCATCGTCGCCGTCGGCGTCCTCCGGAAGGACGTCGGCGTCGGCGTCCCCGCCCGGCATGTCGCCGCCGTCGCCCGGCGCGCCGGAATCGTCCCCGCACGCGCCGAGAACCGCGACCAGCCCGACGACCCACGCCGCGCGCCCGCGCCTCGCGCCGCCCACCTTCGTCATCGCCCCACCTCCGCCGCCGCAGTGTACCCGATCCGGGGCCGAGTCAGAGCCGACGGTTTCGTCGCGTGCCGCGCCGAGTTCGGAAGGCAGTAGCTCAGGAGGACCCGCCGAGCACGTCGCGGAGCCGGCGGCGCATCACGACCAGCGAGCCGACGACGAGGGCGAGCAGGGACGCCGCTTCCAGGCCGAGCACCACGAACAGCAGGGCATCGACGCGACCCGCATGCGCGGAGCGGTACATCGCGTACTGGATCGAGGCGAACATCGCGACGATCAGCAGACCGAGCAGCAGGACCATCCAGGCCGCGACGCGGAGCACCGGCGCGCGCCGCTCGGGAGACAGGGCGAGCAGCTGCCGCTTGCCCGGCACGTTGATCGTGCGCAGCGGCAGGCGGTGGAAGAACAGGCCGAGCAGCGTGAGCCCCAGGCCGAACACCCCGCCCATCAGCACCAGCAGGTACCACTCGAAGTCGCCCCGGACGGCCCAGCGGTCCGGCTGCCCGGCCAGGTTGAAGTGCACCGGGTACCGCTCGGGAAGCCGGGACGCCGCCAACCACGCGAAGACCGCGTGTCCGAGCCAGATCGCGAACGTCACCGCCGCGGCCATCCGCATTCCGGACGTACGAAGCGGCGGCGTGCGTTGCGGGTCGGTCATGCGTCGCTCCCGTGCCTTCCCTCGCCGTTCACCCGATCAGCGGCGGGCAGCTCGCCTCCAGCGTACCGAAGTTGTTCCCGTCGAGGCACTCGGCGAACGCGGCGTCGGGGTCGACGGCGACCCAGACGTCGAGCGGCACGGCGATGGGCGGACCGGACCATGTGCAGCCGACCTCCTCGCACTCGGCCGTCCCCAGCGCCCGCGTCGTCGTCGTACGGCAGACCTCGGTCCCGCCCGACGCCGGGTCGCCGTCGTAGAAGACGACGACGGCGCCCGCGGCCGCGCCGAGCAGTCCGCGGTTGCAGACGCGGGCGACGAGCGGCAGCTCCGGGTCGTCCTCGGTGCAGTCGCGCCCGAAATCGGCGCCGGCGACGGTCAGGTCGGCCGCGGCGGCCCGCTCGAGGTCGCCCTGCACGTTCTGGCGGAAGTTGTTGAGGCCGGCAACCTCCCAGTTGCGCCGGACGGCCGAGCCGCGGGGGATCGTTCCGTCGTCGTTCACGTTGGTGACGTCGTAGGCATGCTGGTTCCAGATCATCCGCGACCCGGCCCAGCGGTCGCGGACGTCGGCATAGATCCGCACGCCGTGGGAGTAGCGGAACGAGGCACGGCAGACGTTGCCGAGGGCGTCGGAGCCGTCGAGCGGCGCGGCGCAGGTCAGCTCGGCATCCCCGCAATCGTCGGCGACGGAGCAGCGGCACAGTCCGCCGGCGCAGTGGGGCGCCGCTCCCGGACACTCCGCGTCGTCCGTGCAGCCCATGCCCGGATCGATCGGGTCGGTCGCCGGGCACGACGGCCGGTAGCTGTCGGTGGCCGTCATGACCATCTCGGCGTGGTAGTCGGCGTCGGTGTCGGCGAGCGTCGGCCCTTCGATCCAGGTGGCGCTGGAGCGTGCCCGCGACCAGACGACGCGGCCGTCGCGGCCGTCGAACACCCGCGCGAAGCACTCGTCGGCGTACACCGCCTCCGCGGCGCCGTCGCCCTCGAAGTCGAAGACCGTGGACCCCATGATCGCGCAGCTGTTCTCCTGGATCGGGCGGGTCCACAGGATGCCGTCGATGCGACCGGAGCCGCAGGCGCCGCCGCGTGCGGCTCCCGCAAGGCAGTCGGGGTCGAACACGGTGTAGCTCGACAGCCCCGCCGTGGCGAACTCGGGCCGCCCGTCCCCGTCGAAGTCGGCGACGGTGGGATTGCCGCCGTCGCCGACCCCGGGGAAGGCCACCGGGCCGAAGACCACGTCGCCGCCGACCGAGACGAGCGCGCCGTGACCGGAGCCGATGACGGCGATTTCCGGCCTGCCGGGCGCGTCGCCCGCGGCGGACGGCCAATCGCCGAAGTCGGCCACCGCCGCCGGACCCTCGAGGCCGGCCCCGGTCCAGTAGCTCTCCCGCACGAGGTCGCCGGCCGCCGCCGACCATTCCCAGACGCCGGTGCCCTGGACCAACTCGAGGCGTCCGTCGAGGTCCACGTCGACGGCGATGCCGGGAGCCACGTAGCCGCGCCCGGAGCCGCAGTAGCCGTCGCCCTGCCCCGCCGCGGCGCTCAGCAGGGTGCCGTCGGCGCCGTAGACCAGCGCGCCGACCAGGATCTCCGGCGTGCCGTCGTCGTCCAGGTCGGCCAGCGTCGTCGCGTAGCTGTGCCCGCTCGCCGTCGTATCCGTGCTGCGCCACAGCACGCGGAACTCTCCCGCCGTCTCGTCCCAGCTCCAGGCCGCCACGCCGCCCGCCTCGAGCGGCGCCACGACCTCCGGCCGCCCGTCCCCGTCGAGATCCCCCGCGGCCGGCGCGGTGCCCTGGATCACGGTGTGCTCCGCCAGGTTTCCCAGCAGCTCGCAGGTCGTCCCGTCGAGCACCCGGAGGATCGCGGTCCCGCCGTCCGTCGGCCCCATCACGACCACCAGGCTCGGCCGCGGCGGGTCGTCGGGGCCGGCGTCACGCCGGAAGTCGACGACCAGCGGCAGGCTGCTGGCGTTGACGTGCGACGGATAGGCATCCTCGGCGGGGGGCGCCGCGAACTCGCACTGCACCCGCGTGCGGAAGTCGCCCGGCCGCAGGGTCGAGCGGCACTCCTCGTTGCGGTCGTGGACGTCGTCGTACGGAAGGCAGCGTCCCAGGGTCGGCTCGCACCACGCGTCGTCCCCGCACGCGTCGTCGTCGGCGCACGGACCGCCGTCGCGCACGCAGCGGCCGTCGAAGCACAGCTCGCCGGCGACGCAGCACGCCGTCCCGCAGACCATCGCGGGCGGGCACGCGTCGCCCGCGCCGTCGCCGACACCATCGTCCGCGACGCCCTCCT
>JAFGHH010000214.1 GCA_016930215.1 Deltaproteobacteria bacterium | reverse complement strand
CTGGTGGTGGATCGTGTCGGCGTTCTCGCTGAGGTTGACGAACATCAGCGAGAACGGTTCCTGGTAGCGCTCGGCGCGCGCCAACTGCTCCTTGAGCCGCTTGCGCAGGTAGCGGCCTTCGAGCGTCGGGACGGGGTCGCCCCCGCCCTCGAGGACGAACCCGAGGATGTCCCGGAGGTCCTGCGCCGACCACTCGCGCGTCGGGATCATCTTGCTCGAGGCCTGGAGCAGCAGGCGGACGAAGCTGGTCGCCATCTCCCGGTCCGTCGTGATCGCCGTGTAGCTCATCAGCGGCAGCACGAGCAGCTGCTGGGAGTCCGCACGCCCAAGCGACATTCCCGTCGTGGACGTGGTACTGGTGGCCGGTCCCTGGTCGTCGCGATCCATGCGATCGTCGCCGCTCATCCCGCCCCCACGTTCGGCCGGCGAGCCAGCCGGTTCGAGACCCGCCGAACCCTATCACGGACGGGGCGGACGGGCCAGGGTCAACCCCGCCCGCGCGCACCCGACCGGTCCTCAGTCGGCCGTGCCCCGCAGCCGCGTGCGGACCAGGGCCGCCACCGCCTCCCGCGCGCACTCGCGACAGTAGCCGCGCCCGGACACCAGCGCCTCCAGCAGCGCGGCGACCCGCGTCCGGTCGTCGGCCGGCACCGCCGCCGGGTCGTCGAAGTGCACCAGCAGCCGCTCGGCCAGCTTGTGGATCTGCGGCCGCCGTTCCTCGAGCACCGCGCGCCGAACGCGGCGGATCATCTCCGGGAACAGCGCCGGCACGTCCAGCGGCCGGCCCGGGTGGTCGGTGCGGTGGGCGCCGATCCGCGTCATCACCTCGTTGCGGAAGGCCGCGGCGTCCTTGCCGGCCCCCGCGTACTTCTCGAACTGGGCCATGTACGCCTCGTCCGCGTCGCGCTCCTGGCCGGTCGCCTTGTCCGTCACCCGCTCCTGCTTGACCCAGTGCCGGATCTCGCGGACGTACCGCTCCATCATCTCCGGGAAGCGCCCGGGCTCGATCAGGCCCGACGACTCCCGCACGTCGTCCTCGATACGGTCCAGCAACAGCTCGCGCAGCCGGCGCAGAATCTCCGCCTGGTCGTGGAACCCGCCCTTCTCCGCCGGCTGCTGCAGGAACTGGTAGTCCGCGGTGTGGCTCGTCAGCTCCGCCAGCTCGGCCAGCACGCCGAAGGGCGACAGGCACGCCGAATCGTCGCGCTGGGCCGCGAGCAGCAGTACCGACCGCACCTCGCGCGGCGAGGCGCCCCCCAGGCTCTCCGCGTCCGCCGCGGCCGCGGCCTCCGACCGCAGCTGCGGCACGGCCCCGAGCAGCGCCTTCGCCTGGTCGGGGTCGAGCCCCTCGACCGGCAGCTCGCCGGCGTAGAGCGCCGCCTTGCCGTCCACCGCCAGCTCCTCCACCAGCCGCCCCACGCCCCGCTCGAAGTGCTCGCTGTCCGGCCGGGTGAGCCGCGTCATCACGGCCCAGCGCGCGGCCAGGTCCACCGCGTGCGGCGCCACGTGGCGCTCCACCTGCGGCACGATGTGCAGCTCGTAGATCTCGCGCTCCAGCGGATGCTCCAGCAGGTACGGCACGCGGATCGTCGCCAGCCGGCCGCGGAACGAGGCATACTCGGGATGGCGCCGGAACGCCTCCATGTGCACCTCGTTGCTCGTCGCCACCATCACCGCGTCGAGGCGCAGGATCGAGTGCGAGAGCGTGACCTCGCCGTTCTCGATCGTCGTCAGCAGGTACTTGAAGGCGTCCAGCGGCCGCTTGAGCAGGTCGTCGAACACGATCAACCCGCCCGCGCCGTCGACCAGCTCCCCGTACGGCTCGAACAGCGCCACGTTCTGCAACGCCGTCGGCAGCGCGGCCAGCGAACGGTCCGCGGTGACCTGTCGCTCGGCCGCGTCGACCGACAGCTGCGGGCCGATCACGCACGCCCCGCGACGGTAGCCGCGCGAGACCGTGTACCGCTCGACCTGCACGTGCGCCAGCACCTTGCGCAGATCCCCGGCGTAGGCCGCGTTGAGCGCGTCGAAGATCTGCCGGCACTTGTGGCACAACCCCGTGCGGAACAGCCGCTCGGGCACCCGCAGCTCGCCCCCGTGCGCCTCCACCGCCGCCTTCAACACCTCCCGCCGGTAGGCGTCGGGCAGCAGCAGCAGCGGATGGTCGCGCACCTCGCAGGCCAGCCGGGCGTCGATGTCGGCGTCCTCCAGGTTCGCGAAGGTGGTGGGCCCCTTGGCGGACCGCCCGCCCGAGCCGAACCCCAGCCCGCCCCGCTCGATGCGGTCGGTGGGGAAGATCCAGTGGAACCGGTACAGTGCCCCGGGCGGCGTGCTCGAGTAGTGCTCGAGGGCCCGGATGATGCACTGCACGAAGGTGGTCTTGGCCGAGCCGTTGGGGCCGTGCAGCAGCACCAGCCGGTTGGCGCGGCCGTCTCGCACGAACCCCGAGAGGATCCGGTAGAACGCGTCCTGCACCGGCTCGTGACCCACCAGCCGGTCGCGACCGTCGTCGAACTCCGCGTCGAACAGCCGGCAGCGGTCGGTGCTCCCCCACGGCCGGTCGATGGTCTTCCGGCCGTAGTGGTCGAAGGCGTCGCGCAGGTACGTCGAGGCGTCGCGCAGGTGTACCTGCGGCTCCGCGAGCAGCAGCCCCACGTACTCCTCGAACGACAGGATCTGCCGCCGCTCGACGAACGTGCGCGCGGCGCGCTCCGCCAGCTCCCCGAGCAGCACGTCGGCCGCCGGGGGCTTGGGCGGCGCCGGCGGACGGCTCGTGCGGGGCTTCGCTTCGCGCGCCACGCTCAACCCCCGCCCACCGCGTAGGTCCAGCCCAGCGTCGCCTCGCGGGTCACGCACCGGTCGCCGCTGCACAGCCCGAACTTGAACTTGAACTGCACGGGCAGCTCGCCGGCCCGCGTCGGCGTCAGCGGCACGTCGAACCGCAGCTGCTGCTCGTCGAACCGCGCGGCGTGCTGCACGCGCAGCACCGTCTCGGCGACCGTGAAGCCCTCCGCCGCGAGCACCTCGAGCTTCGCCGGGTACTCGGGGTTGACGTGCCAGTCGTCCCTGCCCGTGCCGACGAACACCGCGGTCGTCGCCTGTCCGACCGTCGCCTCCGCGTCGTGCCGCGCCTCGACCGCGAACTCCTCGCCTTCCGAGCGTTCCGCCGGGCCGGCCGGCAACGCCGCCGCCTCCCCGACCGGGCGTGCCGCCTCCGGCGCGCGCCCTCGACCGTCGCACGCCGCCGCCGCCAGCACGCTCGACCCGAACAGCACTGCCAGGGTCATCGACCTGCGCATCGTCCGCTCCTTCCGCCGTCGCCCGGGGCGACGAGGCGGCGACATTGAACCACCGGCCGGCGCCCCGCGCAACCGGGCCGCCGCGACGCGCCCGCACGGCCCCCGGCCGGCCCGCCCGCGCGGGAATCCCCGGGGTCCCCGGACCAGGGCATCGGTGCTACGCTGGCGGACATGACGAACGACACACGATGCTCCGGGGGACGAAGGGCCGGGTGCGCCGCCGCGCTGCTGCTCGCGCTGCTCGCCGGCTGCGGCGACGACGACCGGACGGACGGCGGTTCGGACGTCGATGTCGACGACGTCCTCGACGGCAACGAAGTCGATGCCGACGGCTCCGGCGCGGATGCCGACGGTGCCGACGACGGTCCGGACGATCCGTGCATCGGCGTGGACTGCAGCAGCCCGCCGCCGCCCTCGTGTGTCGATGAAGCGACGCTGCGCACCCATGCCGGCGCGGGCCGTTGCGTGGACGGTGCCTGCGTCTACGACGACTTCCACGACGACCCGTGCACCGACTGCTGCTACGGCGCCGAGATCAACCTGACCGGCGAGCCGCTCGGCGGCGGCCCGGGCTACTCGCGGATCCTCGACCCCGCGGACGCCGACTTCGTCGTTTCCACGGCCGACGAGCTGCTGGCCGCGCTGGCGGCGGCGGTCGCGGGCTCGGCGATCTACGTCGCGGATGCGGCCGAGATCGACCTCGACGGCCACGACCACCTCGACCTCCCGGGGGGCGTCACGCTGGCGAGCGGCCGCGGGCGGGACGGATCCGCCGGCGGGCTGATCGCCTGCGACACGTTCGCCTATCCGCTGTTCGTCGTGCGGGGCGAAGGGGTCCGCCTGACCGGCCTGCGGCTGCGCGGCCCGAACCCCGACATCGGCGACCACGACTACGACCTCGTCGTCCACTCGGGGGCGATCTCCAGCCGCTTCCGCGGCTTCGAGGTGGACAACTGCGAGCTGTGGGCCTGGGGCACCTCGGCCGTCTCGCTCGGGGAGGGCGCCGACGACGCCCTCGTGCACCACAACTTCATCCACCACACCCGCCGCGCCGGCCTGGGCTACGGCGTCGTCCTCGACCGCGCGGCCGCGCTCATCGAGGGCAACGTGTTCGACTTCTGCCGGCACCACATCGCCGCGACCGGCCGGCCGGGCACGAGCTACGAGGCGCGCTACAATCTCGTGCTCGAACACGCCAACGGCCACGGCTTCGACATGCACGGCGCGCCCGACTACGACAAGTACGACACGAAGGCGATCTGGCGGCTGGACGAAGGCGAGGGGACCCACGCCGGGGACAGCTCGGTCTCCGGCTACCACCCCGCGAACGACTGCACGCTGGCCGGCATGGACCCCGCGACCTGCTGGGTGGCCGGCGTCGTCAACACCGGCCTCGAGCTGGACGGCGTCGATGACCGCCTGGAGTGCGGCACCGACGCCAGCCTGACCGCGCCCGAGGGCAGCTTCACGCTGTGGGTCCGGCCGGCCGCCGGCGGCCGCGCGGCCGGCCTGCTCGATCTGTTCACCGCCGCGGGCGACGGCTGCGTCGTCGGGCTCGACGCCGCCGGACACGTCGAGGTCGAGGTCACCACGGGCGGCGTGCCGCGCGTCGCGCTGGCGTCCGAGGGCGTGGTCGCCCCCGGCGACTGGCACCACGTCGCGGTGACCCAGGACGGCACCGGCGTGCTCGTCTACATCGATGGGACGGCCACGCCGACGACGGGCACGAACGCGGACGCCTGGACCGCGGGCCTCGCGCTGGCCGGTGTCTGGGTCGGCGACGGTCCCGCGGGGAACCTCGCCGGAATGCTCGACGAGGTCCGCGTCTACGACCGGGCGCTCGCCGCGGACGAGGTCGCCCGCCACGCCGCCGGCAACCCCGACATCGCCGGCAACCGCATCGTCCTGCACCACAACACCTTCCGCGACGTCGAACAGTCGGCGATCGTGATCCGCGGCGTCCCCGCCGAGGGCGCCCTGATCCATCACAACTGGTTCCACGGCGCGGACCCGGCCCGCGCGATCCGGCAGGTCTACGCGGTCGGCAACCTCGTCGCCGAGGACAATCACTTCGGCCTCGAGGTGCCGGCGGGCACCGTGCTGCCCGTCGCCCGGGCGGAGCTGCGCCCCGGTTTCGGCCGCGCTCCGCTCGCCACCCGCGGCGACGCCCGTGCCAGCTCCTGGCCGCTCGGTCCCCTCGACGGCTGGCGCTGGGACTTCGGCGACGGGGAGCAGGCGGAGGGCATCACCGTCGAGCATTCCTACGCGGCGCCCGGCAGGTACCTGTGCCGGACGACGGTGCGCGACGAACGCGGGGCGCGGGTCGATGCCTTCTCGCCCGTCACGGCGTCGCCGGACGCCGCGGGCTACCGGCTCGATTTCTGGGTCAAGGACAGCTACGCGGGCCCGCTCGCCGGGTTCTACGAGAAGCAGGCGCTGGTCGACGGCGCGGAGGTCTGGTCCGACGACGTGGCGGACGTCGAGGGCTGGGAGCACGTCTCGGTCGACCTGGACGCCGCGGCCGCCGGCCGCGAACGCCTCGACCTGACCCTGCGCGTGCAGAGCCTCGCCGCGGTCGATGGCGAGCTGATCGAGCTCGACGTGTTCTGGGACGACGTGAAGCTGTTCGGCGGCACCGCGGACGGCGACGACTTCGAGGACGGCGGCGGCTGGTCCTTCGCCCGGAGCGGCGCGCCGTTCTCGGGGCGCACGAGCAGCATGGAACCCCACGCCGGCAACTGGGCCTATCGGATCAACTCCCCCTATGCCACGCCGTGCCCGGCGGGCGCCTGGGGCGAGATCCGCCTCGCGGTGCCGCTGCTGCCGCGCGCGCTGCTCGGACGCTGGACGTTCGACGACGGCGGCGGCACCGCGGCCGAGGATTCGTCGCTGTACGGCAACCACGGCACGCTGCTCGGCACCGACGCGTCCACGGCCTGGGTCCCCGGCATCGTCGGCGGGGCGCTGGCGTTCGACGGCGTCGACGACGAGGTCGCGCTGGGCCCCGCGGCGAGCCTGGCCACGCCGACCGGCACCCTGCTGCTGTGGCTGGAGGGCGGCACCGCGTCGGCCGAGCAGACGGTCTTCGAGGTCCGGGACGCCGACGGGCGCAACTCGTTCCTCCTCGGACGGACCGCCGACGACCGGTTGCTGGTCCGCGCCGTCCAGGCCGGCACGACCGCGGTCGAGCTGACCTCGACCGCGAGCCTCGGCGGGCCCGGGTTCCACCACGTCGCGCTGACCCAGGACGGCAGCGGCGCGCGCCTGTACCTCGACGGCTCGGCGGCGGCCGCCACCGGGACCGACGGTCCGCTGCTGACCGGGCACGTCACGCCCGCCCGCGCGACGCTCGGCGCCGGTTCCGCCGGACACCTCGCCGGGTCGCTCGACGAGCTGCGCCTGCACGCCGACGTGCTCGATGCCGCCGCGATCGCCGCCGACTTCCGCCGCGGTCGGGCGCTGGCCGCCTGGAGCCTCGACGACGGAGCCGGGACCACCGCCCGCGATGCGTCCGGCGAGGGCCACGACGGCACGCTCGTCGGCTTCGCCGGGGATGCCGCCTGGGTTGCGGGCCGCGTCGGCGGAGCGCTCGACTTCGACGGCACCGACGACCGGGTCGAGGTCGCCGCACCGGCCGGCCTGGCGACCGCCGAGGGCACGCTCGAGCTGTGGTTCGACGCCGACACGCTCGACGACAACCGCGATCTGGCGAACCTCTTCGAGGACGGCTACCAGAACTTCCTGTTGCTGCGCCGTACGACCGAGGGCCGGATCCTGCTGCTGATCGAGGACGACGACGCCGCGCTCGCCTCGGTGACGACCAGCACGTCGTTCGGCTCCGGCTGGCACCACGTCGCGGTGACCCAGGACGGCTCGGGCCTCGCGGTCTACGTCGATGGACGCCCGCAACCGTCGAGCGGCTCGAACTCGTCCGCCTGGACGGACCATCTGGCACTCACCGGCGCCTGGCTCGGCGGCGGCCACTGGAGCCACTTCGACGGCCGGCTCGACGAGGTGCGGCTGTGGGCCCGCGCGTTGACCCCCGCCGAGATCGCCGCCCACGCGGCGGAACCCTGACCCCGCCGCCGGCGCGGACCCGCGCCCGCCCGGCTCAGTGGACCTGCGTCAGCGACAGCGAGGACTCGACCCGGCAGGGGAGCCCCGAACAGGAGTAGACGTAGGAGCCCGCGAATCCGGTCGCCACGGCGGAAAGGATCAGGCGACCCAGGCCCAGGTCCGCCTCGAACACCAGGTCGCCCGGCTCGGCCGGGGGAGCGCCGAGGTGCCACCCCGATGCCACGACACCGTCCCAGGGGATCGCCGTCCCCGGGTCCATCAACTCGGCGATCGCGCCCTCGGAGCCTTGCGCCAAGACCAGCTCGACCGGCGAGGAGAACGGCGTCACCGAGGGGTGGTCCGAGTAGGTCACGGTGATGGTTCCCGCGTAGAGGCCGGCGCCCGCGACGGGGTCGGCCGGCTCCATCGCCTCGACCGCGAGGCGGTAGTTGTTCAGGAGCTCGTCCAGGGTCGTCTCCCAGGGCTCGTCCATGACCTGCTGCCAGGTCCCGCGCACGCGGACCCGCCGGCCGATCTCGAACGGATGGCACTCCCAGCGCGGAAGACACGAGTCGTTCCGCTCCCGGCATTCGATGAGCTCGCCGCAGATCGCCCCGCCGGCCTCCGGGCCGTGGAGGGTCATGACTCCATCGAGCGTGAGCGACGGGTAGCAGGTACCACAGGGCCCCAGGTCGTTGCACAGGAAGCAGCGCGACGTCGTCAGCGTCCCCACGACGACGACCTCGCGGTCGACGAAGTGCTCCGGGTCGGTGGTGATCATCGCGGTGACGACCGTCTCGCCCTCGCCGACCGGCGCGGGGCACGGCTCGAGGCCGTCGATCACGACGCACGTGCCCTCCATGCAGTCGACCCGCCGCGGCGGACAGCAGACCCCGGGGCAGATCGTCGGGGGTGAACAGTCGTGTTCCGCGTACCAGGCCGCCTCGCAGTCGCGGTGGACGACGTCCTCGTAGCTGAACCCTCCGCATCCCGCGCAGGTGCACGAGCACGACACCGGCACGCAGTCCTCCGCCGTCGTGCAGGCCTGCCGGCACTCCGCGGTGTCGGGGTCCGCGGTGTCGACCGGGCGATCGGGCGGCGCGTCCGTTGCGTCGTGCGGTACATCGATCGCGTCGGCCGGGGATTCCGGCCCGCCGTCGTCGCCCTCGCCGAGCAGATCGATCCCACCGGAGCAGCCCAGGAGCATCAGCGGCAAGCCCGAGACGAGGAATCGCATCGGCGCACCTCCCTGCGGCCTCGTCCCGCTGCAAGCTCCGTTCCCGAGCCGCCGCTCCCGGCCGCCGTTCTCGGTCGTTCGCCGGATCGGGTCGTGATCCCGCGCCGGTCGGCGGGCCGGCCGGAGCCCGGCGCGGACGGCTCGCGCGGTGCGGTCGCGGCACGACCCGGCACGCCTGCGGCCGGTGTGCGTCGAACGCTTGACAGGCCGGAACCCACGGTCGAGCATCCGCCTCGCGAGATGAGTCACGACCAGGCCAGGCTCCCGGGCCCGGGCGGCACGTCGGTGCCGGGAACCCCGCCGCCCGCCGACGGCACGGTCCCCGGTTTCCGCTTGGGCGCGAAGCTCGGCGAGGGCGGGATGGGCGTCGTGTTCCGGGCCGAGGGCCCCGGCGGCACCCCGGCCGCCGTCAAGCTGCTCAACGCCTCCGGGACGTCCGGCCGCGAGGCGGCTCGACGGTTCGAGCGCGAGGCGCAGATCCGCATCGACCACCCCAACGTCTGCCGGGTGCTCGAGGCCGGCCGCACCGCGGACGGTACGCCGTTCCTCGCGATGGAGCTGCTGGAAGGGGAGTCCCTGGAACAGCGCCTGCGACGCGGACCGCTGTCGGCGGCCGAGGCGGCCGACGTCGGTGCCCAGGTCTGCCGGGGCCTTGCCGCGGCCCACGGCACCGGCATCGTCCACCGCGACCTCAAGCCGTCCAACCTCTTCCTGTGCCGCAACGGCACCGTCAAGCTGTTCGACTTCGGCATCGCCCTGGTCTGGAGCGGCGAGCAGACGCGGCTGACCACCGTCGGCACCGTTCTCGGCACCCCCTGGTACCTGTCCCCGGAGCAGGCCCGCGGCCGGGCCGATCTCGACCACCGCACCGACCTGTGGTCGCTCGGCGTCGTGCTCTGGGAGGCCGTCGTCGGCCGGACCCCGTTCGCCCGCGAGACGCCGCTGGCCAGCGTCGTCGCCGTGCTGATGGAGGACCCGCCGCCGCTGGCCCAGGTCGCGCCGGGCGTGCCGCCGCCGCTGGCCGCCGTGATCGAGCGTGCGCTGCGCAAGCCGATGGACGAGCGGTGGGCGACGGCGCAGGAGTTCGGCCGGGCGATCTCCTCGGCGGACCTGTCGTTCGCCGCGACGATGTCGCTGCCCGTGATGGGCTCGTCGCTGTCGATCCCGGCGGGCGAGCAGCGCGTGGTGGCGCTGCTGCTGGCCGAGGGGGTGCAGGACCGGGGGCGCATCGAGCGCGCCGTGGAGGAGCAGGGCGGGTTGTTCCTCCCGCTGCTCGGCAACCGCGCCCTGGGGCTGTTCGGCGGCGAGGCGTGGGAGGGCGACGAAGTCCGCCGGGCCGCGCGGGCCGCCCTGGAGGTTCGACCCGCGGCGATGCGCGTTGCCGTCGCCTCGGGCCGGGCGGCGCAGGGCGGGACCGGCATCGAGGGCGCCGTGCTGCGGGATGCCGAGGCGGGCTGCGTCGCCGGCGCGATCGGCGTCGCCGTCTCGGCCGCCGCCGCGCGCGCCCTCGGCCGTCAGCTGCCGCTCCAGCCGCTGCGCGGCGAGTTCTCCGAGCTGCTGCTCGGCGAGCCGCCCGCCGTCGGCGCGGCGGATGCCGAGGACGACGGCCCCGCCGCCCTCGTGGGCCGCCAGGCCGAGCTGGCCCAGCTCCGCCAGTGCATCGAAGGCGTGCTCGGCGACCGGCGCGCGTCGGCGGCGCTGCTGACCGGGCCACCCGGGATCGGCAAGACCCGCCTGCGCCGCGAGGCGGAACGGCTGCTGCGGACGCAGGCGCCGCAGGCCCGCATGCTCACCGGACGCGGCCGGCCGCTGCGCCGCGACACCGCCTTCGCGCTCGTCGTCTCGGCGCTGCTCGAGCGGGCGCGGGTCGGCACCGCGCAGCACGGCTGGCCGCGGCTCGAGCCGGAAGCGCCGGAGGACGAGCGGCGGGCCGCGGTGTGGCAGCTGATCGCCGAGGCGACGGGGAAGACCGATCCGCTGCTCGGCTGGGCCGAGCCGTTCGCCGAGCTGCTCGGCGTGGAGCTGCGCCCGGGCGTCGGGTCGACCGCCGTGCGGGATCCGCAGGTGGTGCGCGACCGGTTCCGGCTCGCCTCGCAGGACTACTTCGCCGCGCTGTGCGAGCGTGCGCCGACGGCGCTGTTCCTCGAGGACCTGCAGTGGGCCGACGGCGCGTCGCTCGAGCTGGTCGAGGACCTGCTCGATCGTCTCGCGGCGCAGCCGCTGCTGGTGTTGGCGACGGCGCGACCGGAGCTGACCGAGTCGGGGCACGAGCCGTTCGTCGGGCTGGACGTCGTGCGGATCGGGCTGCGCGGCCTGGGCGCCACCGACACCGCGCGGCTGGCCGGGGCGGTGGCCGGCCGGTCGCTCTCCGAGCCGCTGCTGCGGGCGGTGGTCGAGCGGACGGCGGGGAACCCGCTGTTCGTGCGCGAGCTGCTGCTGGAGCTCCGGGAACGGAACCTGCTGGATCGCGAAGGGGAGGGCGGCGAGCTGCCGCTGCCGCTGACGATCGAGGCGGCCGTGCAGTCGCGCCTGGACCACCTGCGGCCCGCGGAGAAGGACCTGTGCAAGCGCGCGGCCGTGCTCGCGCGGCCGTTCACGGTCGTCGAGGCGGCGGCGCTGGGGGCCGGGGACGCGGAACAGCTGCTCGACTCGCTGGCGCGCAAGGAGATCGTGCTCGCCTCGCGGGCCCGCGCGCGGGCCGGCGGGGCGCGCGAGTACCAGTTCCGCAGCACGCTGGTGCAGGACGTCGCGTACCGCCTGCTGGCCGACGAGGCGCGGGTCGAGCTGCACCGGCGGGCCGCGGCGCACCTCGCGGCGGCGCCGCAGCCGGAGCCCGAGGAGGTCGCGGTCCACTGGGAGCGGGGCGGCGACGGCGTCCAGGCGGCGCGCTGGTACCGCGACGCGGCGTCGGCCGCGGCGACCCGCGGCGACTCGTCCACCGTGGTCCGCTGCGCCGAGAAGGCCCTGGCCCTCGGTCCGCCCGCCGAGCGGCGCTACGAGCTGCACCGGGACCTCGCGAGCGCCCTGGGCTACCTCGGCCGGCGGGAGGAGCAGGAACGGCAGATCACCGAGGCGCTGGAGCTCGTGCCCGACGACGGTGCGCACGCCCGGATGCTCGCCGAACGCGCCGAGTTGCTGTGGCGTACCGGCCGGCTCGCCGAGGCGCTGGCGGTGGCGGACCGGGCCCTCGACCGTGCCCGCCTCGCCGGCGATGCGGATGCCACGGCCCACGTGCGCGCCTGGCAGGTGACGGCCTTGGCCACGGCCGGGCGGCTGGTCGAGGCGCGCCGGGCGCTCGAGGACGCGGAAGCAGCCGCCGTCGAGGCCTCGGCCCGCGTCCGCGCCTTCGTCGCCTCCCGGCGCGCCGAGTTGGCCGGCGCCGAGGGCGACCTGGTCGAACGTCGCGATGCGTTCCAGACCGCGATCGGCATCTGCCGGGAGGCAGGAGACGTGCGCCGGATGTCGGCGACCGAGGTCAACCTCGCCGACGTCCAGAACCGGATTGGCGCGTACGAGTCGGCGGTGCCCTCCCTGTTGGAGGCCGCCGCCGTCTGCCGCCGCCTCGGCCTGCGCGGCAGCGAAGGTTATGCCCTCTGCAATCTGGCCTACGCGCTGCGACAACTCGGTCGCGTTCCGGAGGCGCTCGATCGTCTGGACCAGGCCGCCGAGTTGGCCCGCCTGACCCGGGACGCCCGGCTCGGCGTCGTCGTCCACGTCTACCGGGCGCGCGCGCTGGATGCCGCCGGCCGGATTCCCGAGGCGGTGCGCGAGGCCGCGACCTCCGTGACGGAGGCGGACCGCGTCGGTTCGCCGGGCCTGGTGATCCTGGCGCTCGTCGCGTCCGCGCAGGCCCGCCTCTCCGGCGCCGACCCCGAAGGCGCCCTGGCGTGTGCGACCCGGGCGCTGGCGCTACGCGACGAGATCGGCGGACTCGAGGAGGACGAGGCCGAGGTGTTTCTCGTCGCGAGCCGGGCACTGGCCGCCGTCGGTCGACCGGAAGACGCCCGGCTCGTGCGCGAGCGTGGTTGCCAACGGTTGTGGGAGCTGGCCGGCCGGATCGGAGACCTCGCCTGGCGGGTGAAGTTCCTGCGCGACGTCCCGGCCCACCGCGCGCTGGTGGAAGGCGACGAACTCTAGGACGGCGGCATCGGATCGATGATCCCGACCAGCCCGCCCCGGGTCAGCCGCGAGACCGCGGGGAAGGCCTTCGGCGGCAGGCGGCCGCCGATCGGGAGCAGCTCGCCGTCGAGGGCGTTGTCGTAGCCGGCGAGCGGGCCGAGCCGCTCGACCGCCGCGTCCCATTCCTCCATTCCCGTGGCGTTCTGCGCGTAGGCCCCGTACGCCACGTCGGTGGCGCTGACCTCGAGGTCCATGACGGTCACGCCGCTCATGCTGGCGCCGCCCATGTCGAGCAGCAGGCCGATCCGGGCGTTGTCGACGAGGTCGATGCCGGACAGCTGCAGCGAGGTCTTCGGCAGTACGACCTGGATCCCGTCCCCCGCCTGCACCTCGTCCAGCGTGCCGCAGCCGTGGCAGCCGTACTCCGTGCCGACCACGTCCACGTTGGTGATCGTCGCCGCGTCCGGCTCGTACAGCATCACCCCGGCGAAGTGGTTGCCCTCCAGCAGCGCCCGGGCGTCCGTCGTTCCCTGCAGGGTGAGCGACCGGACGTCCTGCGCCCAGACGCCGGTGTCGCCGCATTCGCGCACCGTCAGCCCGTCGTGCGTCGCCTCCCCGCCGTCGTGCGCCAGGCCGAAGTGCAACCCCCGCTCCATCGACACGCCGACCGTCTCGACCACCGAGTCGCCCAGGAACACCGCGCCGAAGGTCGGCGGGCCGGTCCAGCTGCGGGTCTCGTCGAACGTCGTGTCCAGCGGGAACGCATGCGGGCTGCGCAGCCCGCGCAGCTCGAGCCCGGTCAACGTCGCGGTCACGCCGTGCGTCACCAGCCCCGCCAGACCGTTCCGCTCCAGCACCCCCGTCGACCACGCGATGTCGTCGTCGATCAGCACGCCGCCGATGACGGCGAAACCCCGGATCGTGAGGCCGTCGATCGTCGCGTGACCGCCCCGCACGACCACCAGCCCGTGCGTCGCCTCGACGCCGGGGTCGGCGAGCGAGGGGTCCGCGCGACGAAGCTCGGTCGCCGTGTGCGAACCGTCCAGCGTCAGGTTCGTCAGCTCCACGCTCGCCAGCCCCTCGAGCCCCACGGCCACCCCGCGCGTGGCCTCCACGAGCAGGTCCTTGAGCAGGACCGCTCCGCTGCCGTCGCCGACGGCCACGATGCCGTAGTTCGACGACGAGCGGATCGTCAGGTTCTGGACGGCGGTCGTGTCCGCACCCGTCTGCAGCGTGAGGACCGGTCGCCGCACGTCACCCGCCTCCGGAGTCGCCAGCACCGACCCGGAGCTTCCCCACAGCGACACCCCGGCCGGCACCTCGAACGTGCCCTCGATCACGCACTCCGCACCGATGAGCACCATGGCGTCGCCGTCCTGGGCATCCATCAAGGCCTGATGCAGCTCATCCGCGTTGCACACCGGGTCCGGTCCCTCGGGCATGTCCGTTTCCACGTCCGTGGACCCGCCGTCGTCCGATGGGGTGTCGGCGCCGACCTCACTCTCGTCCCGCGTACCCCCGTCCTCCGGCGGGACGTCGCTGGCGTCCATGCCGCCCATGCAGTGCAGCAGCCATCCCCCCGCGAGGCACGCGAGCACCAACCCGAAAGCGCCGTTCCTCATCTGGGCCTCCCTCGCCTGTCCGGCCAGCCGGTCCGGCCAATTGATGCTGACCCGGCCCTGCCGATCTGTCAAGGAAACCCCTTCCACAACGGTCGCTTGGATCCGCCGGCCGCCCCCGGGCTATACTCCGTCGCGGCCCGGGTGGCGGAACCGGCAGACGCCGGGGGCTTAAAACCCCCTGACCCGAGCGGGTCGTGCGGGTTCGACTCCCGCCCCGGGCACCGTTCGCGGGTTGCACGCCGCGTCCGTGCCCCTAGAATGAGGATCGCGTTTCTCGGTCGCCCCCCGGGGCGGGAAGGAGCCGACATCGTGTCCAGCCCACCTCGCGAACACCATCCTGCCGGACGTCCGTCCGATCCTTGGCCGTGGGTCCTCTGCGCCCTGCTCGGCCTCGCCGCCTGCGGCGACGACTCGACGATCGTCGAGGACGGGACCGACGGCGACGGCGACGGCGAGGTCGACGCGGGGCCGGATCCACTGGCCTGCGAGCCCCGCGCGACCCCGCTGCCTCTCGACGAGGTGCCGGCCGCCGGCGCGGCGGTGGCGGGCCGCGTGACCTCGGCCGCCGAGCTGCCCGGCGGCGAGCTCGTGCTGACCCAGCCCGGCTTCGCCTGGAAGCTCGCCAACCGCGACGTGGTCTTCGTGATCCAGGGCAACGAGGCGCACGTCGGCTACAGCCTCTACGGCGGCAGCCTGATGGACGCCGACCTCCAACGCCCCGGACAGCCGGGACACGACACGCTCTTCGAGCAGTTCCCGGTGGTCGGCTACCGGTTGTCCGACGCCGAGCGGGTCGAGGTGCTGTGCGACGGCAACGGCGGGCGCCCGGCCGTCGTGCGCGTCGAAGGCAACGACGCGCCGTCGCTGCTGCTGCCCCAGATCGATGCGCTCAGTCCCAACGAGCTCCACTTCCGCATCGTCACCGACTACATCCTCGAGCCGGACTCGCGCACGCTGCGGGTGCGCACCACCGCGATCAACAACGGCGTCCGCACCTGGGGCTCGCTGGCGATGGGCGACCTGCTGCTGCTCGGGCCCACCAACTCGATGTGGTCCCCCGAGCGGGGTTTCGGCGACCTGACGGACGGCGGGCAGTCGCTGATCGTGACCGCTTCCGACCCGGAGCAGCCGCGGCGGAACGTGTCGTACGGCTTCGCCACCGAGCACGGGCCGCTGACGCTGCCGATCGCGTCGGAGGGCGCCACGGGAGCGATCGGGTGGGTCGTCCACACGCTGCCGCCCGGCGGGCAGGCCGCCTACGAGCGACGGATCACCGTCGGTCGCGACGCGTCGGCGGCGCTCGAGCCGTTGCTGGAGTACCTCGGTCGGCCGTCCGCGGTCGTGACCGGCACCGTGACCGACGGCACCGGCGTGCCGGTGGCGCGCGCCTTCGTCGCGGCGCTGCCCGCGGACGGCGGTCCGGCGGCCGGCAGTGCCGTGACCGACGAGGCGGGGAGCTACCGCCTGGTCGTCGCCCCCGGGAGCTGGCCGCTCGTCGCCGCGAAGGACGGCTGTCTGCGCGGCACCGGCGCCACCGGCACCCTCGCCGACGCCGACACGGCGGAGGTCGACCTGCAGCTCGGCGCCTGCGGCGAGCTGACGCTCGCGATCGCCGACGCCGACGGACCCGTTCCCGCCAAGGTCACCCTGTACGGCCTCGACGTGGAAGACCCCGAGCGGAGGCTGGAGATGGTGCGCGGCGAGCACGAGAACGTCGGGGCCCACCGCGCCCTGCTGACCCCCGACGGGGCCGGCACCTACCCGGTCAAGCCCGGCCGCTACAACGCCGTCGTCTCGCGCGGCTTCGAGTACCGGTTCGTCGAGCAGGAACTGACCGTGCCCGCCGGCGGCACGGCGACCCTCTCCGCCACCCTCGACCGGGTCGTCGACACGACGGGTTGGGTCGGCGGCGACTTCCACCTCCACACCCTGCACAGCCCGGACGGCAAGGTCACCCCGTGCGAGCGCGTGACGAATGCCGCCGCCGAAGGGCTCGACGTGGCCGTGGCCACCGACCACGACGGCTACACGAGCTACTGGCCGTGCATCGACGAGCTGGGACTGCGTCCGCGACTCTGGACGATGGTCGGCTGCGAGGTCTCCAACATGGGCGGCGGCGGACACCGCAACGCCTACCCGATGCCCTACGACGAGGCCCACGTCCTCGACCATTGGGGCCCGCAGTACTGGGTCGGCCTCACCGCCCAGGAGCTGAACGACAAGTTGCACGCCGAGGCGACGGCCCCCGTGCTCCAGATGAACCACCCGCGCAGCACCGACAGCTACATGAACTGGGTCGACTACGACCCGGTGACCGGGGAAGTCGGTCGCAGCGGGATCGAGCTGGCGGGCGGCTGGGAGGCGATCGAGACCAGCAACGGCGACTCGTTCCCGTTCGACGACGTGACGCTGCTGACGCCCGAGCGGGCGGCCGACCTGCAGGCCCTGCCCCGGGGCGACGTGCCGGACTTCGCCGACTACCTCGGGCTGACGGCCCACGGCGTCCCGCTCACCGCCATGGGCACCAGCGACGCGCACGGCCGGAACGACGGGACCGGCTACGCCCGCTCGTTCGTCCCCCTGGGCGACGACCCGGCCGCCCTCACCGAGGCCGACGTCGTCGCCGCCGTGCGGGCGCAGCAGGTGGTGGTCTCCAACGGTGCGTTCCTGCGCGTCACCGCCGAGGGGCTCGAGGCGCTGGGGCCGGACCAGCTCGTGCCGCTCGACGGCACGGACGTCGAGCTGTACGTCCAGGCCGAGACCAACCCGGAGTTCGACCTGTCGTTCCTGTACGTCTTCGCCAACGGCCGGCCGCTGTACCTGACCCGCGAGACCGACGGCTCGATCACCGCCGAGGACTCCGCCGCCGGCGGCGGAACCCTCGAGCTGGCCCTGATCGCCTCCGACGCGCTCGACGACGTCGTGCGCCTGGCGAC
This sequence comes from Deltaproteobacteria bacterium, assembly GCA_016930215.1. Classification (GTDB taxonomy): domain Bacteria; phylum Myxococcota_A; class Polyangia; order DRWM01; family JAAZOP01; genus JAAZOP01. The sequence goes on along the minus strand of JAFGHH010000214.1, from coordinate 9,256 downwards.
CGAGGTCCGCCACCGCGCCGCGGTCGATACCCGCTACAACGTCCTGGTCCGCGGCATCGGCTCGATGGGCCCCCTGCCCGCCTCGAGCCCGTTCGCCTACACCAACGCGATCTACGTCGACGTCGACGGCGGCGGCTGGTCCGACTGAACGCCGTCGCACGGCTTGTCTCGACCGGCGGGTTCGGCTAACGCTGTCGCATCCGCGCACGACCGCGGGATGCGGGTCGTCGCCCGCGGCGGCCGGCCGGGAGGAACCATGTCGCGCTCCACCCTGCTCCTCGTGCCGCTCGTGCTCCTCGCCGCCGCCGGCTGCCGCAAGCCGGCACCGGAGCCGACCGACCGCGATGCGGCCGGACCGCCGCCCGTCGCCGCCGCCGACGCGCCGTCGTCGGTCGAGCCGGACGCGGAGCCGCCGCCCCCGGGACCGCTCGAACCGCCCGTCGGACCGCCGGAGTCCGCCGCGATGCCGCGCCGCGGCGGCCGCGGCGCGCCGTCCGGATTCGAGCAGTTCCACACCGGGCAACCGCCGGCCTACCGGGCTGCCGGGACGCCGCCGGCCCTGCCGATTCCCGACGCGCTGCTGCGCGCCGACCCGGTCGTCGCCGACGGCCGGCTGGCCGCCCGCGGCCTCGACGACGCCGCGCTCGCCCGCCTCGCCCGGCTCGGGTTCGTCGTCCTGACCCACCCCCAGGCCACGGCGCGCGACGACTACGGCGATGCCTTCCAGGGGCTGCAGCGCGCCGAGATTCCGCTCTACGTCTCCGCCGACGCCGCGCTGCACCTGTACCACCTCGCGTTCGACGCGTTGCTGATGCGGATCGAAACCGAACACCTGGCCGGGCTGCTCGGCCGCCTGCTCGACGGCCTCCGCGAGCGGGCGCGCACCGCCGCGGACGACGCCGGCACGCTCGGCGAGGCCGCCCTCGCCAACCTCGCCTTCCTCGACACCGCCCGCCGGCTGCTCGACCCGGATGCCGTGATTGACGATCGCGTGCGCGAGACGGTCGAGGGAGAGACGGCGCTGGTGGCCGGGCGCTCCGGGCCGGCGCCGAGCCCCGTGTTCGGCTACGAAGAGGACTACACACCGTACGTCGTACGCGGTCACTACACGCGCACCGAGGCGCTCCGGCGCTACTTCCGGACGATGATGTGGCTGGGCCGGATGTCGTTCCAGGTCCGCGCCCGGGAGGACCCCGAGCCCGCCGGCAACGTGCCGCTCGAGCTGGCCCGCCGGCTGGCCGTCCAGTCGCTGCAACTGGTGGAGTGGCTGCGCGAAGCCCAGGTGGACGGCACCGCGGCGCTCCACGCCTGGTCGCGGATCTACCGCGTGACCGCGTTCTTCGCCGGGTTCGCCGACGACCTGACGCCGCTGGAGGTCTCGCTCGCCGCCGAACGGGCGCTGGCCGAGCTGTGGAGCGTCGCGATGCTCGACGGCCCCGAGGCGATCGACCGGCTTCGGCTGCGCATCGTCGGCATGCGCGTCCCGGCGCTGCTGACGGGAACGGGCCGCAGCGCCGTCCAGGCGCCTCCCGAGCAGCTCGACGACCGCGACCGCCTGCTCGCCGCGGGCGCCGGCCTGCGGCTGTTCGGGCAACGCTACACGCCCGACGCCGAGCTGATGTCGCGGCTGACCTACCCGGCCGTCGGTCGGCACACCGGGTCGGGCACGCCGTTCACGCTGGTGCAGGGCGCCGCCGGACCGGTGCGCGGCTTCGCCCGCGGCCTGGACGTGATGGCCGGGCTCGGCGCCCCCACCGCGCGCGACCTGCTCCGGCAGCTCGGTGACGACGCCTACGCGGGCTACGACGACGCGCTCGCCGCCGCCGCCGGAGTTTTCCCGCCTGCCGGCCAGGCCGCCTGGCGCTCGACCCTGTACTGGGCGTGGCTCGACGTGCTGCGCGAGCTGGTGGCGCCCACGGCCCCGCCGACCCAGGCGTTCCAGACCACCCCGGCCTGGTCCGGCCGGCTGCTGTCCTCCGCGCTGGCCTCGTGGGCCGTCCTGCGCCACGACACGATCCTGTACGTCAAGCAGCCCTACGTGCCGAAGGGCGTCTCCGCCCGGCGCCCCGTCGGGCTGGTCGAGCCGTGCCCCGAGGTGTTCGCGCGGCTGGCCGCCTTGTCGCGCATGACGCGCCGCGCGCTCATCGACCTCAAGCTCGTCGCCGACGGCTCGGCGGAGTCCGGGGTGCTGGGCGAGTTCGAGGATACCTTCGCGCGGCTGGCGGCGATCGCCGTGGCCGAGGTCGAGGATCGACCGCTCGACGCGCAGCAACGACAGGAGCTGGCCGGCTTCGCGGACACCTGCCGGCAGCTGCTGGACCGCGTCGCCGGGCTGTTCCCGGCCGACGAGGACGGCGTCCCGGCCGCCGACCTGCGGCCGACGCTGGTCGCCGACGTGATGACCAACCCGGAGGCCGGCGAGGTGCTGGAGGAGGCGAGCGGCCCGCTGGAGCTGCTGCTGGTCGTGGCGCGCGAACCGGGCTCGAACGAGCTGTTCGTGGCGGGAGGGCCGGTGGCGTCGTACTTCGAGTTCCGCCGCCCGGTGGGGCAGCGGCTCACCGACGAGGGGTGGCGTGCGCTGCCGGCCTCACCCGACGCGCCGCCGCCGCCGTCCTGGACGTGCGACTGGCGCACCCCCTGCGCCGTCGCCCCGCCCTAGCGTCCGCGCAGCCGGTCGAGGAACGAGGTCCCGTGGCCGGTGCCCGGGACGCCGAAGAACTCGGCGACGGTCGCCCCGACGTCGGCGAAGCTGTCGCGCAGGCCGAGGTCGCCGCCGGGACCGCCCCCGGCGAGCTGCGCGACGATCGGCACGTGCTCGCGCGTGTGGTCGGTGCCGGGCGTCGTCGGGTCGCAGCCGTGGTCGGCGGTGAGGAGCAGCAGATCGCCCGGGCGGAGCAGCCCGAGCAGCGTGCCGAGATGGAGATCGAAGGCCTCGAGCGCCCGGGCGTAGCCCGGCGCGTCGTTGCGGTGGCCGAACGTCATGTCGAAGTCGACCAGATTGACGAACACCAGGCCGCGCTCCCGGGTGCGGGCCAGCTCCAGCGTGCGCAGGCAGCCGTCGTCGTTGCCCTCGGTGTGGATCGATTCCGTCACCCCGCGTCCGGCGAAGATGTCGTGGATCTTGCCGACGCCGACCACCGGCCAGCCCGCGCCGGCCAGCGCGTCGAGCACGGTGGGTCGGGGCGGCGGCATCGCGTAGTCGCGCCGGTCGTAGGTCCGCCGGAACGCCCCGGGCGACCCCTCGAACGGACGCGCGATCACGCGGCCGATGTGGAACGGGTCGATGATCTCCCGCGCGATCGCGCAGGCGCGGTACAGCTCCTCCAGCGGCACCGTGCCGGTGTGGGCGGCGACCTGGAACACCGAGTCGGCGCTCGTGTAGAGGATCCACTTGCCGGTCGCCAGGTGCTCGGGGCCCAGCTCGTCGATGATCTCCGTGCCGGACGCGGCCTTGTTGCCCAGCACCTCGCGGCCGGTGCGCCGCACGAACGGCTCGACGATCTCCGGCGGGAAGCCGGCGGGGAAGGTCGGGAACGGGCGGTCGTTCGGCAGGCCGGCCAGCTCCCAGTGCCCGGTGGTGGTGTCCTTCGCCGGGCTCCGCTCGACCATCCGTCCGGTCCATGCCTCGGGCCGCGGAACCGGAGGGACCCCGCGAATCGGATGGGCGTTGCCGAGCCCCAGCCGGCCGAGGTTCGGCAGCCGCAGGCCGCCCACCGCCTCGGCGACGTGCCCCAGCGTGTCGGCGCCGACGTCGCCGAAGTCGGCGGCGTCGGGCAGCGCTCCCGCCCCGACGGAATCCAGCACGATGAAAAAGGCGCGTGGTTGGGTCATCGACCGCCGTGCGTAGTCATCCGACGGGCGCGGGTCAACCCCCGGCGGCTAGCGGTGCTTGAGCGAGGCGCGGATCAGGTCGAGGTTCATGCGGGCGATGAAGTCCATCGAGACTTCCTTGGGACAGGCCGCCTCGCACTCGCCGTGGTTCGTGCACGAGCCGAAGCCGGCCTGTTCCATCGCGGAGATCATCGTGCGCACCCGCTCGAACCGCTCCGGCTGGCCCTGGGGCAGGAGGCCGAGATGTCCGAGCTTGGCGGAGGTGAACAGCATGGCCGAGGCGTTGGGGCAAGCGGCGACGCAGGCGCCGCAGCCGATGCAGGCCGCGGCATCCATCGAACGCTCGGCGTCGGGCTTCGGGACCGGGACCGAGATCGCCTCGGGCGCCGCTCCGGTGCGGACCGAGATGTAGCCGCCCGCGGTGATGATGGCGTCGAACGCACTGCGGTCGACCACCAGATCGCGGATCACCGGGAAGGCCTTGGCCCGGAACGGCTCGATGTAGATCACGTCGCCGTCGCGGAACGAGCGCATGTGCAACTGGCACAACGTCGTGCCCCGCTCGTGCCCGTGGGCGAAACCGTTGACCACCGCGCCGCACATCCCGCAGATCCCCTCGCGGCAGTCGTGGTCGAACGCGATCGGCTCCTCGTTCTTCGCGATCAGCCGCTCGTTGACGATGTCGAGCATCTCGAGGAACGAGGTGTCGGGGCTGATGTCCTCGGCGGGATGGGTCACGAGCCGGCCGCGGGCCTCGGGGCCCGCCTGGCGCCAGACCTTGAGGGTGAAGTTCATGGCACGCCTCTCCTCCGCGTCTACTTGTAGTTGCGCTGCGCCGGTTTGATGTACTCGAAGCGCAGCGGCTCCTTGTGCATCTCGGGCGCCGCCCCGTCCCCCTTGAACTCCCAGGCCGCCACATGGGCGAATCTCTCGTCGTCGCGCCGCGCCTCGCCCTCCGCCGTCTGATGCTCCTCGCGGAAATGGCCGCCGCACGACTCTTCCCGGCCGAGCGCGTCCCGCACCATCAGTTCGGAGAACTCGAGGCAATCGGCGACGCGGGAAGCCTTCTCCAGCGTCTGGTTGAAGGTGTCTCCGGAACCGGTCACCCGCAGGTTGCGCCAGAACTCGTCGCGCAGCTTCGGGATCTCCTCCAGCGCCTGCCGCAGGCGGGCGTCGTTGCGGCCCATCCCGCAGTTGTTCCAGACCAGCTTGCCGAGCTGCTTGTGGAACGAGTCCGGCGAACGCTCGCCCTTGATCCCCAGCAGCTTCGTGATGCGGCTGCGGGTCTGCTCCTCCGCCGCCGCGAACTCGGCGTGGTCGGTGCCGAGCTTGCTGGGACCCGCGGTTGCCAGGTAGTCGCCGAGCGTGTACGGCAGGACGAAGTAGCCGTCGGCCAGCCCCTGCATGAGAGCGCTGGCGCCCAGCCGGTTCGCGCCGTGGTCGGAGAAATTGGCCTCGCCGATCACGAACAGGCCCGGCAGGTTCGACATCAGGTTGTAGTCGACCCACAACCCGCCCATCGTGTAGTGGCTGGCCGGGAAGATCCGCATCGGCACCGTGTACGGGTCCTCCGCCGTGATCTTCTTGTACATGTGGAACAGGTTGCCGTAGCGCTCCTCGATCACGGGGCGCCCGAGGCGACCGAGGGCGTCGGCGAAGTCGAGGTACACGCCGAGGCCGGTCTTGCCCACCCCGCGTCCCTCGTCGCACACCTGCTTGGCCGCTCGCGAGGCCACGTCGCGCGGCACGAGGTTGCCGAAGGCCGGATAGCGCCGCTCGAGGAAGTAGTCGCGCTCGGCCTCGGGGATCTCGGCCGCGGGCCGCTTGTCGTCCTTGGCCTTGGGTACCCAGATCCGGCCGTCGTTGCGCAGCGACTCGCTCATCAACGTCAGCTTGGACTGGTGGTCGCCGGTGACCGGGATGCAGGTCGGGTGGATCTGCGTGAAGCACGGGTTGGCGAAGAACGCGCCGCGCCGGTGCGCCTGCCAGATCGCCGAGACACTGCACCCCTTGGCGTTCGTCGACAGGTAGAACACGTTGCCGTAGCCGCCGGTGCCGAGCACCACCGCGTCCCCCGCGTGCCGCTCGAGCTTCCCGGAGATCAGGTCGCGGATCACGATGCCGCGCGCCCGCCCGTCGACCACCACCAGGTCCAGCATCTCGCAACGCGGATGCAGCTTGACCTTCCCGGCGGCGACCTGGCGCATCAGCGCGGAGTAGGCGCCGAGCAGCAGCTGCTGGCCGGTCTGGCCGCGGGCGTAGAAGGTGCGCGAGACCTGGGCACCGCCGAACGAGCGGTTCTCGAGCGTTCCGCCGTACTCCCGCGCGAACGGCACCCCCTGCGCGACGCACTGGTCGATGATCGAGTTGGAGACCTGTGCCAGCCGGTAGACGTTCGCCTCGCGCGCCCGGTAGTCGCCGCCCTTGACCGTGTCGTGGAACAGCCGCCAGATCGAGTCGCCGTCGTTGGGGTAGTTCTTCGCGGCGTTGATTCCGCCCTGCGCCGAGATCGAGTGGGCGCGGCGCGGACTGTCCTGGAAGAAGAAGCAGTCGACGACGTACCCCAGCTCGCCGAGGCTGGCCGCCGCCGAGGCGCCGGCCAGTCCCGAGCCGACCACCAGGACGCGGTACTTGCGCTTGTTGGCCGGGTTGATCAGCTTGATCCGGAAGCGATGCTGATCCCACTTCTGCTCGACCGGCCCCTCCGGGACCTTGCCATCCAGAATCATCGCCACGCCCTCCGCTAGACCGGGTGGACCCAGCCGGCCAGCACCGAAATGGGCACCAACGCCATGCCGCCCCCCACCAGCAACGCGAACGTCGCGGCCAGGAACCGCCGCCAACGGTTGTACCGCGGGTGCGCCGCGCCGACGGTCTGCAACATGCTCCACACGCCGTGGTACAGGTGCAGCCCGACCATCAGCACCGCGACGAGGTAGACCGCCGCCGTCCAGGGCACCTGGAAGCCGTAGACCACGTTGTTGTAGACGTCGGTCCCGTTGAACCACGGCGCCGACGGGTGCAGCTGCCCCGTCGTGAAGTGCAGCAGGTGGTAGACCACGAACACCCCGATGATCGGACCGCCCCAGCGCATCGTTCGCGCCGCGTAGGTCGTCTCCCGGTACCGCTGCACCGCGTATCCCTCGGGACGCGCCGCCCAGCTCTGCAGCGTCACCTGCGTCGCCGACAGGATGTGCAGCACCGCGGCCGCCAGCAGCACGCCGCGGAAGGCCCAGAGGAAGGCGCTCGAGCTCTTCAGGAACCGCGCATAGGCGTTGAGCTTCTCGGGACCGAGGAAGACCTGGAGGTTGCCGAGCATGTGCACCGTGATGAACCCGAAGACGATGAAGCCCGTGACGGCCATCACCACCTTCTTGCCCACCGAGGTGCCGTAGAAGGTCATCACCCTCGTCGCCATGGCATCCCTTTCGTCCGACCCGCCGGGAACCGTCGCGCACGGGGACGCCGCTGTTCCCGCCGCGTGGTTCGGGTCCGACGGTCGCGGCCTATACTCCGGTCCGGGGTCGTTGTCCACGGTTCGCGGCGAGGCGTGGAGTCGGGTCGCCGGCCCGCCCTAGGAGATGCCGATCAGGTGCCGCTCGATGGTGTCCGCCAGCTTGGCGGCCTCGTCGACGCGGGCGGTCACCAGCCGCTGGGCGTCGCGCGTCCGTCGCCGGTAGATCGCCGCGTCGCCCGTCGCCGCGTCGTCGCCGGTCTTGGCGGCATCGATTTCCATCGCCGCGATCCGACCGCGGAACTGCCCGAGCTGGAACCGGACCTCCTCCAGTTCGACGCCCTTGGTCGCCAGGTCCCGCTCGATCGCCTCGCGCTCCGCCGCCGCATCGCGCCAACGCCGCGCGGACTTGCCGGTGGTTTCGAAGGCGATGGCCGCGGCGACGCCCCCCGCATCCTCGCGCTGCAGTCGCGTCAGCTGGGCCCGCGTCTCGGCGAACTCGCGCTCCGCCTCCTGCGCCTCGGCGTGGGCCCGCGCCAGCGCCGTGCGCAGCCCCTCGATCTCCCGGCGCGCCCGCGCCTCGTCCTGCGTCAGCTCCTCCACGGCCCGGCGCAGCCGGTCGAGCGTGCCGCGGCCGTGCTCGAGGAACTCCTGGAACTCGCGATCGCTCCGTTCGAGCTCCGCCTGCGCGCGGCGCAGCGCCTCGATCGCAGCCTCGAGGTTCTCGAGGTCCCGTCCGATCCGCGCGTTGCGGCGCGGCCCCGCGTTCTCCCACTGCGCCCGCGCGGTCTCCAGCCGGCCGGCGTACTTGTCGGCGATGTCCGCCGGGAACCTGAGGATCTCGCTGGCCGCGGTGCGGATCGTCGAGACCTGCCCGGTGTGCCGCTTCGAAGCCTGCCGGCGCTCGCAGGCCGTCAACGCCTCGTCGAACTCCCGCGCCGACGCGTACCGTTCGGCCGGTTCCTTGCGCAGCAGCTTGAGCACCAGCTCGTCGACCTCCGCCGGTACCTCGGAACGCAGCTGGCTCGGCGGCTTCGGCAGCTCGTGCAGGTGCTGGTAGATCAGCCGCGCCGTCGAGCCGGTGAACGGCAGCCGGCCGGTCATCATCTCGTAGAACACCACGCCCAGCGCGTACAGGTCCGCGCGCGGCGTCACCTCCGACCCCATCGCCTGCTCCGGCGAGAGGTACTCCGGCGTGCCGAAGACCTGCCCCGCCGTCGTCAGGCGCTTGTCCCCCAGCAGCTGCGCCAGCCCGAAGTCCAGCAGCTTCACGTTCTCCCCGCCGTCGTGCCGCCGCTCGAGGAAGATGTTCTCGGGCTTGATGTCCCGGTGCAGAATCCCCAGCTCGTGCGCCCGCTGCAGGCCGAGGCATACCGGGTGCAGGACCTCCACCGCCCGGCCCAACGTCACCGGCCCCCGCGTCACCACCTCGGCCAGGCTCTCCCCCTCCAGGTACTCCATCACCAGGTACACCAGGCCGTCCTCGGTCTCGCCGAAGTCCGTGACGTCGATCACGTTCTCGTGGTGGATCCGGTTCGCCGCGCGCGCCTCCCGCAGGAACCGCTCCTTGTGGATCGGGTCCTCCGAGAGCATCCGCGACAGCACCTTCACCGCCACGGTCCGCTCGAGCTGCTCCTGCCGGGCCTTGTAGATCGAGGCCATCCCGCCTTCCGCGACCCGCGCCTGGATCCGATACCGCCCCCCGACGACCCGGCCGATCAGCGAGTCGGCCTGTTCCACGAGCGGGGTGCCGTCGATCGGACACCGCTCGACCGCCCCAAGGAACTGGGAGTTGCACTGCGGACAGACACGCATCGCTCTACGACCCCCAACGGCCGCGGCTGCAGGATACGAGCACCGCCCGCCCGTGTAAAGCGCCGCGTGCCTGCAGTTCAGACACTGGGGAGGCAGGTAGCCCGTAGGCCGTAGTTGCGCGGAAGGACGGGATTCGGGCCGGGCGGGGGGGCGGCG
>JAFGHH010000213.1 GCA_016930215.1 Deltaproteobacteria bacterium | reverse complement strand
GTGCTGCCGAGCACCAGGTTGTCGAGCACATCGAACGTCGCGTAGACCTGCACGTAGCTCGAGAGGTGAATCACCGGCTCGAGCCGCAACCGCAGGTTGGCCCCGGCGATCGTGTCGTTGGTGAAGCAGGTCTCGCCGGCGGAGCAGGGGAAGCCGTTCTGGTTGACACCGTCGTCGTACGGGCGGGGGAAGGCGATGCCGTCGGGGCGCCCGAGGTAGAGCTGGTAGAACAGGTCGCCGCGGGTGCGGAAGTAGCCCTTGAGGTCGATGAACCGGCTCGCCTCTTCCTGCCAGGTCACCTGCTCCGCGTCGCGCTCCGCCTGCTGGTCCTCGCGGTCCTCGCGCGAGGCCGACAGCAGCGCCTCGGCCGGGTTGGGCTCGGTGTCGCCGCCATCGCCCGTGTCGCCCGTGTCGCCCGCGCCGGCGACCTGGGTCGTGTCGGAACCGTCACCGAAGAACGTGTCGTCGGGAGGGGTCAGCGCGGGACCCTCGCCGGTCGGCTCGGTCGGGACCTCGCCGGCGGCAGTCGTGTCGTACCCGACGGCCGTGGTGTCGTCGCCGGCCGCGGTGTCGTCGCCGGTCGTGGTGTCGTCGGCGGCCGTGGTGTCGTCGCCGGTCGTGGTGTCGTCGCCGGTCGTGGTGTCGTCGCCGGCCGGCGCCTCGCCCACCGGAGCCGGTTCCCCGGTGTCGGTCGGTTGCGCGAGGGCGGCGTTCGGCACGACGGCAACCGCCGCAAGCGCCACGAGACCGATCCAGAATCTGTTCATCGGTCGCACGTCCTTCGGAAGCCCGCGCTTCCCGAAATCGAGCGAATACCGGCGTCTCCCGCGGGTGCGCGCCGTCCCCCCACGGCTCCGCGCACGCGGAAACACCACGGTAACGCCGGGTAGCACGAAGGCCGCCGGGATGTCAACGAACGGCTCGGGCGGACCGGGCCGGTCGGCGGCTCAGGCGGGTGGAAGGAGGATCGCGGCGCCGAGCACCGAGCCGCCGCGGCCGAAGACCGGTCGAACCTCGACCTCCGGCGCACGACCGCCCGGCGGTGGCGGCGGCAACCGCGACTCGCGCAGCTCGAAGACGGCCCGGATCCGCTGATCGATCTCGCCTGGCTGGATCAGACCGTCGGCGCCGGCGCGCAGCGTCTGCATCGGGTTGGGTCCCAGGCGCTCGCGGGCCTTCCGGCCGACGACCAGCGGCTCGCCCCCCCGGTCGACGATCAGGACGTCGGGCCCGAGGGTGTCCAGGACGGCCGAGGTCAACCGCTCGTGGAGCCGCGCCCGCCCTTCCCGGGCCGCGTCGAGCCGGGCGAACTGCTCGGTCGCGGCGTTGATCGCGGCGGCGATCTGGCCCAGCTCGTCGCGGGAATCGAGGCCGATGCGACGGGTGTACTCGCCGCGCCGCACGGCGCCGATGCCGCGCTCGATCGCCTCGAGCGGCAGGGCGATCGAGCGGTAGAGGCGGCGGCCGAAGAAGGCGGCGAGGGCGACGCCGAGCAGGCCGACGACGATGACCCAGGCCGAGCGGCGCCAGCCGTGCAGCGAGGCCTCCGCGGAAGCGGACTCGATGGCGTGGCGATTGACGGCCGCCAGGTCGTCCAGCGCCTGGTGGATCTCCTGCAGGCGGTCGTCGGCGAGCAGCGAGTAGGTGATGGCGTCGAGCGGCAGCCCGCCGGCGAGGGCGGGACGCGGCTCGTCGGCGCCGGCAAGGGTGTCTTCCGCGGCGGGCTCGGCGGCGGTCGGGGGGGAGACGGGCGCCGTCTCCCCGGCGGGAGCGGCGGGCGGAACCACACCGGCCGTCGGGTCCGCCGCGGCGTTGGGCGCGAGAACGACGTCCGCCGCGCCGTTGCCGGGAGCGGCCGAAGCGTCGGGCGCGGACACCGCGGAGGGCAGCGCGATCGTGGCGACGGGAGGAGGAGGTGGTGGTAGTGGAGGCGGCGGGGGCAGAGCAGGAGGAGGAGGCATGAGGAACGGCTGCACGGCGGCCACGTAGCGGACGTAGGTCGCCGCCACGGCCTCGACCAGCTCGGCCTCGTCCGCGATCGTCAGGTTGCCGCGGGCGACCTCGAGTTGCTCGTGGAAGGCGGCGGTGCCGGCGACGACCGCCTCGCGGCCGCGGCCCCCCTGGCCGGCGAGGATCAGGAGGTAGCCGCGGTCCTGCCGGTCGAGCGCCTGTCGCATGGCCCGGGCGGCCTCGATCGACCGGAGGTTCTCGGCCATCGTGACGGCGAGGGTCTGTCCCAGGCGGGAGAAGGCGGTCACGGCGGTGATCGTCACGGTGGCGATCGCGGCGGCGAGGATCGCGAGGACGAACATCAGGCGCGTCCGGATCTTCATCGGCGTCCCCCGCGTCAGCGCCCGGCGAGGAAGCGGCGGATCGAGTCGTCGTCGCCGAGGGTGACGAGGATGTCTCCCTGCGCGATCGCGGTCTCGCCGCCGGGGTTGGCGACCACCTTCTCCACGCCGCCCTCGGCGCGCTTGACGGCAAGGATCGACAGCCGGAACTGCTTGCGGACGTCGAGCTCGAGCAGCGTGCGGCCCGCCGTCCAGGCCGGGGCTTCGATCTCGTTGAGGGCGTAGCCCGGGGCGATCGGGACGCGGTCGACCAGGCCCGGCTGAAGCAGGCGGGAGGCGAGCCGCAGCGCGATGTCGCGGGAGGGATTGACCACCTCGGAGGCACCGACCATCCGCAGGATCCGCGCGTGCAGGTCGGAGACGGCGCGGGCGATGATCCGCGGGACGCCGAACTGGTGCAGCAGGGCGACGGTGAGGATGCTGGCCTGGACCTCGTCGCCGATCGCGCAGATCGCGACCCCGACGTCGCCGATCCGCGCCGCGGCCAGCGCCTCCTCGTCGGTGGAGTCGAGACACAGCACGCGGGCCACCGAGGCGCGAAGCGGCTCCACGCGTTCCATCCGACTGTCGATGGCCAGCACCGGCACGCGCAGCTCGGTCAGGCTGACCGCGAGCTGGGTGCCGAACTGTCCGAGACCGATCACTGCGACGTCGCCGAGCATCTTCCGGCCTCCTTCCCGACTAGGTCAGCGCCACCGGCTCCTCGGGGTAGCGCACCGGGTCGCGGACGCTGGAGCCGAGGAGCAGGATCAGGGTCAGCGGGCCGACGCGGCCCACGTACATCAACCCCACCAGCACGAGCTTGCCGACGCTGTCGACCTCGGCGGTGGCGCCGAGCGACAGGCCGACCGTGCCGAAGGCGGAGACGGTCTCGAAGAACAGCTCGTGGAACGGCACGTCCTGGGTCATCACGAGCAAGAAGAACCCGATCGAGCAGGCGGCGGTCGCGAGGGCCACCAGCACGACGGCCCGGATCACGGTCGCGGCGGAGACCGCCCGGCCGCCCACCTCGACCGCCTCCCGGCCGCGCATGTAGGCCCGCACGGCCAGGAGGATCGTCGCCGCCGTGGAGGTCTTGATGCCGCCGGCGGTGGAGCCCGGCGACCCGCCGATGAACATCAGCACGATCAGCACGAAGACCCAGGCCATCGACAGGTCGCCCATCGGAACCGTGTTGAACCCGGCGGTGCGGGGGGTGACCGAGTTGAAGAACGCGTTGAGCAGCTTCTCGGGCACGCTCATCCCGGCCATCGCCCCCTGCCACTCGAGCAGCGCGAACACGAGCATGCCGGCGGCGAGCAGCACGGCGGTCGTCCCGAGCACCAGGCGGGCGTGCAGCGAGAGGATCCGGCGGCGACGACGACGGCGCGAGGCCAGCCAGTTCCACAGCTCGGCCAGCACCAGGAAGCCGAGGCCGCCGAGGATCACCAGGAACGAGACGGTCAGCACCACCGGGGCGTGGCCCTGGAACGGCACGAGGTTGTCGGTCCACAGCGCGAAGCCGGCATTGCAGAAGGCGGAGATCGCGTGGAACGCGGCGTACCCCAGCGCCCGCGACCATTCCATGTCCCCCCGGAACGATTCGAACAGGATCACCCCGCCGATCACCTCGGCCACCACCGTACCGATCACCACCACGCGAACGATGCGCACGGCGTCGACCGGCGCGGTGGTCTCCATCGAGGCGGCGACGGCGCCGCTCTGGGCCAGCCCGAGCTGTTTGCCGGCGACGACGGCGGCCAGCGTCGACAACGCCATCACGCCGATGCCGCCGACCTGGATCAGCGCCGCGATCACCGCCCAACCGAACGGCGTGAAGAACGTGGCGGTGTCCACCACCGTCAGCCCCGTCACGCAGGTGGCGCTGGTGGCCGTGAACAGCGCGTCGATCACCGAGGCGCCGCGCAGCTGGGTGCTGGCGGCCGGCAGCATCAGCAGCAGCGTGCCGAACACGATCACCGCCAGGAAGCCGACGGCCAGCAGTTCCACCGGGTGCGTCCACAGGTAGTCGATGAGCTGCCGTCCCCGCCGCCGGCGCAGCAGCGTGCGCAGGCTCATCAGCAGCTGCCGCAGCCCGAAGATCGCCCCCATCGTCAGCGGCCGATCCCAGAAGAACGGCGCCGCCGCCAGCACCACCCAGTGCCAGATCCCGCGCAAGTCCCGTTCCACGATCTCCCGCCGCAACGACACGAGCAGGACCGCGGCTCCGAGGCCCAGACCGACCCAGGCAAGGATCGAGCCTTCGACCACGCCCAGCGCCGCCGCGCCGAGCAGCAGCACGAGCACCGCGGGGCCGGCGAAGGCGAGCCAGAACTCGAGCCGCGACAGGCGGCGCTCTTGCGCCGGCGCGCGGCCGGGCAGGCTGCCGTCCACCGACCGGACGTAGTCGAACCGGGTCACGCGCGGCCGCTGCTTCGCCACGGCCGGCGACTCTAGCCCGAAGTTCCGCCACACTCCAGCGTGAATTCTGGCCTGCGGCCGGGTTTTCCGGCCCACAAGTGTGATCCCCGACTGCCTACGCCACGCCGTACCGATGCGAGACGCCCAGGAGTTTGAAGGCGTGCGCCTGGAGCGGGGTCGGCTCGGTGAGCTTGTCGAACTCCGCGATCGCGGCGACCTTCGGTCGCACGCGGTTGAT
>JAFGHH010000212.1 GCA_016930215.1 Deltaproteobacteria bacterium | reverse complement strand
GCACGACATGATCTTCACGCGCCACGCGTCGGCGCCCACCACCACGCTCGTGGCGAAGGACCGCGTGACCGGCCACAACCCGGTCGCCGCGCTCTACACCGCCCACTCGTACTACGCGCGACTCAAGACCCCGCGCGGCACCTGAACGGGGGCCTGAACGGGACGGCGGGCCGGCGCGGTCGAGCGCGAGCAACGGCTTGAGTTCGTTGGGCGGGCAGGCTAGGATCTCTCCGACCGGGTCGTGTGCAGATGGGCACCAACGCTCCGCTTCCCCTCGTTCCCGGCTATCGCCTGATCCGCGCGATCGGCGCGGGCGGGATGGGTTCGGTCTACGAGGCGGAGAAGCTGTCGACGCACGAGACCTTCGCGGTCAAGTTGATCCGGGAGCATCTGGGGGCCGAGAAGTCGTACTTGACCCGCTTCGAGCGGGAGATCCAGGTGCTGCGGGCGATCCGCCATCCCAACGTGGTGGACGTCTACGAGTGGTCGTTCGGCGACCCGGAGCAGGGCATCCGGCCGTTCGTCGTGATGAAGCTGCTCGAGGGCGAGTCGGTCGAGCAGATGTTGCGGCGCGAGCGGATCCTGGCGCCTCCGATGGCGGTGGGGATCATGCTGCAGACCCTGGAGGGGTTGGCGGCGGCCCACGGCCAGGGCGTGCTCCATCGCGACCTCGGGCCGTCGAACATCTATCTCGAGCATGCGCCGAGCGGCAAGCTGAGCGTCAAGCTGCTGGATTTCGGGCTGGCGCGGGCGATGTTCGGCGAGGAGGCGGGCCGGGCGGTGACCTAGGAGGGCACGCTGATGGGCAAGCCGGCCTACGTCGCGCCCGAACATTTCCTCTCGCAGGCGTTGGACGAGCGGGCCGACCTGTACGCCTGCGGCATCGTGCTGTTCCGGATGCTGGCCGGCCGGCTGCCCTACAAATCGACCAACGCCCAGATGCTGTGGGTCGAGCGGTGGGCGGAGCGCGAGACGCCCAACGAGCTGGCGTCGGTGCGGGCCTTCGTGCCGGACGTGCCGGAGCCGGTGGCCGTCGTCGTGGCGCGCGCGCTGCGCAAGAACCCGGGCCAGCGCTACCGGACGGCGCGCGAGATGCAGGGAGAGCTGCTGCAGGCCGAGCGGTCGCTGGGGGCGGCGGCGGTCACCCTGCGTTCGTCCGGCGCGGTGACCGGCCGGGTGCCGACCGCCGGTTGGCCGCCCGGCCCGCCGGTTCCGACCCCGGGTGCGGTTTCCGCCGTCGCCGCGGCTCCGGCCGCGGTCGAGGCGCACTCGTCGACGGTCGTCGGGCGGTCGTCGGCGGCCTTCACGCAGCCCGCCGGCTCGCGCCGCAGCCTGGCGTTGGCGGTCGCGCTGGTCGTGTTCGCCGCGCTCGCGGTGGTGTTGGCGGTCCGCTTCGCCTTCCGGCGCGATGCGGAGCCGGCCCCGCCGGTCCCGGCGGCGGCCGCGGTGCCGGTGTTGTCGTCGGCGGACGCGGGGCTGCCGGCGGTGCCGCCGCCGGAGCCCGGCGAGAGGGCCGACGCCGCGGCCTCGGCCGACGAGGTCGGGGAGCCCGGCGCGGGGGCGGTCAAGGTCGCGGCGCCCGAGCCGGATGCGGGGCCGGTACCGCCGCCGGACGTCGCTCCGGCCGAGCCGGCCGTGGAGCCGGTGGCCGTGCCGGCGCGGGACGTCGGAACGGCGCGCCCGCCGCGGGTGGAGACGGTCCGCCTGTCGTTCGCCGGGGTTCCGGCGGGGGCGAGCGTCAGTGTCGGCGGTCGGGCGGTGGATCCGGCGCGCGGGATCGAGTTGCCGAGGGAGACGGAGCCCGTGCTGGTGGTGGTCAATGTCCCGGGCGGGCGCTACGAGCGGTGGTCCGACACGGTGGTTCCGGACCGCGACCGCACGGTGCGGCCCGACCTGCGGTTTCGGCCGAGCGGGTCGTCGGCGGACGCGACGCAGGTCGTGGCGGTGCCGCGGCCCGTGGATGCCGGAGCGGCGCGCCCGCCGGCGGACGCGCGGACGGCGTCCTCCGACGCGGGCGTGCGGGACGGCCGGTTGGGGACCACGTTCATCACGACCTGGGGCGACTAGGGATGAAGCAGCGGAAGTGCGGGCGGGGGTGGTCGACCGTGGTGGGCCTGGCGGCGCTGCTCGGCGTGCTCGCGGGCGCGGCGGCGCCGCGCGGGGCGGCGGCGCAGACGACGGACTCCGAGCTCGAGGCCCGGCGGCTCTTCGAGGAGGGGGTGGGCGCGCTCGAGCGCGAGGACTATGCGACCGCACTGGTCGCCTTCCAGCGCGCCCGCGAGCTGAGCAGCCGGCCGATCCTGGTCTACAACATCGGCATGTGCCAGCGCGCCCTGTTGCGCTTCCCCGAGGCGATCGATTCGTTCCGGCAGTTCCTGGTCGAGGCGGGGCGGGACGCTTCCGACGAGCAGCGGCGGCAGGTCGTCGAGCTGATCGCGGAGATGGAGGCGAATCTGTCGCAGATCTCGGTGCGGGTGAACATCGACGGCGCGCTGCTGTTCCTCGACGGGCAGCAGGTCGGGTCGACGCCGCTCGTCCAGCCGCTCCGCGTCGGCGCCGGCTCCCACGTGCTCGAGGCGCGGCGCCAGGGTTACCGCGACGCGCGCGTGCCGTTCGACGTCATGGCCGGCGAGAGCACGCAGGTGCAGCTCGTGCTGGAGGCGCTGCCGGTGACGGCACCGGTGGGGCCGCCCGAGGAGGAGACCTCGGTCGTCGAGTCGTGGTGGTTCTGGACGATCCTCGGGGCGCTGGTGGTCGGCGGGGCGGTGACGGCCGGCGTCTTGTTGTGGCCGGAGGACCCCCCGCCGGACGCGAACTGGACCATCGTGGGGTGGTAGTCCCCGGGGGACGGCGGTCGTGGGCGAGGAGCGAAGCATGCGGTTGGGAGCGGAACACGGGGCGCGCCGGCGTGGCCGGTGGGCGGTGCTGCTCGGGCTGGTCGTGCCGGCCGTGTCGGCGTCGACGGCTTGCGGGGACGACGACCCGCAGCGAGTGCGCCTGACCGTCACCTCGCAGGGGCAGATCCCGTCGCAGCTCGACCGGGTGAGCGTGACCGTCATTGCGGCAAGGCGGGACGACCCGCTCGTGCCGGACAGCTACCGGACCTGCGAGTCGGTGACGGGCGAGTTCACGTTGCTGGCGAACGACAGCCTCCCGCTGTATGTCGACTATCTCCCGGGGACGCGCTACGACTTCTGGGTCGCGTTCCGCGTGGAGTTCTGGCGCGGCTCGATGTTGTTGAGCACGGACGAATGGATGGCATCGCTGGGCGATTCCGGGACGAGCGGGCGGACGGTCAATCTCGACACGGAGTGCGCCAGCCGATCGGTCCCGTGCGATGCCGGTCTCAAGTGCGTCACCGGGCTCTGTGTCGACCCGGGCGGCGCGGGGCCGTTCGATCATCCGGAGCTGGTCGACCCGGGAACCCCGTGCTCGAGACTCGACGCTCCTGCGGACGGCCACTAGCGGTGGCGCGGTCCGAGGGGCTCTGCTAACGTGCGCGCGATGTTGCGGCGACTGGGCCTACTGGCGACGTTCCTGGCGTGCGGCTGCGGCTGTGGGGACGAGGTGCAGACACCGGTCGACACCTACGTGGCCCCGGCGGTGGCGACCGCGACTCCCTCGCCGCTGTTCGAGGGGTTGCAGCGGATTGCGGTGGACTTCTCGGGCACGGACTTCACCGGCGTGGTCGCGCCGCCGACGATCGAGGCCACGGCCGGCACGCCCCCGCGCGCCGGGGACCTCGAGATCGCCGAGTGGCTCTGCAACAACGTCCGCTGCGGCGTCGTGCTGCGGGTCGGCAAGTGGTTGCCGGCGCCCAGCGACAACCTGCCGTACCCGATCGATGGTCAGCAGCTCCGGTTCCGCTTCCAGGGGACGGCCGGCGAGATCGCCGCCACGGTGCTGATGCTGCCCCTGCACCGCGGCGGCAGCTCCTCGACGACCAGCCCGCCGTTCCTCCAGGGCACCTGGATGTTCGCGACGTTCGAGCTCGGGCCCGGGGTGCCGCTGACGGTGCGGCCGGACGCCGCGGGGCTGCCGGGGCGCATCTTCGTCACCGGCGACGTGCGGCTCCGGGACGGCTCGTCGCTCGACGCCTCCGGGCTGTCGGGAACGCTGGCGCCGTCCGCCGGCGGGCTCGGCGGCCCCGGTGGGGGTGCCGGCGCGGCCGACGGCGATGCCGAGCGGGTGACGGGTGGCCGGGGCGGAACCGGGACGGGCGGCGGGGGCGGCGGCGGCTTCGGCGAGGTCGGAGCGGCGGGCGACGGGCATCCCGATCCGGCGGTGGGCGGCGGCGCGGGGGGCGCGACGGGCCAGGGTCCCGAGCTGGACTGCCTTCGAACGAACGGGGCCGCATGCGGCGGGGGCGGCGGCGGTGCCGGCGGCGGCGGTGCCGGGGGTGGCGGGGGCGGCGGCGCCGTCCTGCTGGCGTCGCTCGGGACGCTGGAGCTCGGTGCGGATGTCGTCCTGCGCTCGAACGGCGGCGCCGGCGCGGACGGCGCGGACGGCGGGGGTGGCGGGGGCGGCG
>JAFGHH010000211.1 GCA_016930215.1 Deltaproteobacteria bacterium | reverse complement strand
GGGCCCGATGCTCGTCGTCCACCTGGTGCTCGATGTGCTCGACGCAATGGGCGCCAACGCGGTCAACACGATGGCGGAGCGCGCGGCGCCGGAGCTGGAGCGGCTGACCGGCGGCCGCGCACGGCTGCGCATCCTGTCCAACCTCGCGGACCGGCGCACGGTGACCGCCGGGGGCGCCGTGCCGTTCGCGGCGCTGGTGCGCGAGGGTTTCGCGGGGCCGGACGTCGCGCAGGGGATCGAAGAGGCCTCCGTGTTCGCGGAGCGCGACCCGTACCGCGCGGCGACGCACAACAAGGGGATCATGAACGGCATCGATGCCGTACTGCTCGCCACGGGCCAGGACTGGCGGGCGGTGGAGGCCGGCGCCCACGCCTGGGCGGCGCGCGACGGGCGCTACGGTCCGCTGTCGCGCTGGCGGGTCGGCGACGACGGGACGCTGCGCGGCACGCTGACGCTGCCGCTGGCGGTGGGGGTCGTCGGCGGCGCGGTCAAGGCGCACCGCGGGGTCCGCGCCGCCCTGAAGCTGGCCGGCGTGGAGCGCGCGCGCGACCTGGCCGAGCTCGCGGCCGCCGTCGGTCTGGCGCAGAACCTCGCCGCCCTGCGCGCCCTGGCAGCCGAGGGGATCCAGCGCGGGCACATGCGGCTGCACGCGCGCAAGCGCTGACGGGGAGGCGCGGGAACGATGGCACGGGCCGTGGGTCGGGCGACGGGGAAGGCGATCCTGGTAGGCGAGCACTTCGTCGTGCACGGCGTCCCGGCGCTCGCCGTCCCGGTCCCCGGCGGCACGGTGGAGGCGGAGCTGGGCGAGGCGGGGACGGGGCCGGTGCCCGCGGGGCACGTCCGCGCCTGCCTCGAGGTGCTGCACCGGCGGTGGGGCGCGCCGGCGCCGGACGCGCTGTCGGTCGCGGTGCGCTCGAGCCTCCCGGCCGGGGCGGGGCTGGGGTCGAGTGCCGCGCTGTCGGTGGCGCTCGGCCGCGCCTGGGTCGCGCGGACCGGGCGCGCGCGGAGCGACGACGAGCTGCGGGAGGCGTCGCTGGCCTGCGAGCGGATCGCGCACGGCAACCCGAGCGGGATCGACACCGAGGTGGCGCTGACCGGCCGGGCGCTGCGCTTCGTGCGCGGCGCGCCGCCGCGACCGCTGGCAATTGCGCCCGGCCTCGGCCTGTTGGTCGTCGACACCGGCGCCCCGCGCTCGACCCGCAGCATGGTCGAGGAGGTCGAGCGGCGGCGGGCGGAGGATCCGGCGGCGTTCGAGCGGCGGGCGACGCGGATCCGGGAGCTGGTGGAGGCGGTCGAGGGGGCGCTGGCGACCGGCGACCTGCCGACGCTCGGGGCCGCGTTCGACGCGGCGCAGCGGGTCCTGGCGGACCTCGGGGTGTCGACGCCGGAGCTGGACCGCGCGGCGGCGGCGCTGCGCCGGGCGGGCGCGGCGGGGGCGAAACTGACCGGCAAGGGCGGCGGCGGCGCGGTGATCGCACCGTGCCGCACGTCCGAGCTGAAGGCCGTCGCGGACCGGTTGCGCGCCGGCGGCTGGCAGGTGGCGCTGGCCGGCGAGCTGCCGGACGGACGGAAGGAGCACGGCCGATGAGCCAGGTGACGGCGGCGCTCGAGCGGTGCCGGGCGGAGCACGGGGTGGAGGTCGAGCGGCTGCTCGCGGAGGAGGCGGCGGCCTGGGCGCCGGAGGGCTCGCTGCTGACCGAGATGTGCGGCTATCACCTCGCCACGGGCGGCAAGCGGCTGCGGGCGCTGGTGCCGCTGCTGACGGCGGAGGCGCTGGGCGCCGACCCGGTGCCGCTGCGGCCGTTCGCGGCGGCGTGCGAGATGCTGCACAACGCGACGCTGGTCCACGACGACCTGCAGGACGGCGATACCACGCGCCGCGGCCGCCCGACGGTGTGGAAGCGCTGGTCGGCCGCGCAGGCGGTCAACCTCGGTGACGCGATGTTCTACTGGGCCGTCGCCCTGCTCGGACGGCTGGAGGTGCCGGAGGCGCGGCGGTGGGAGGCGATCGAGCTGCTGGTGCGGGGTACGCTGCGTGTGATCGACGGCCAGGTGCGCGAGTTCCAGCTCAAGGACGACCCGGCGCCCGGCATGTCAGGCTACGTGCGGATGATCGAGGGCAAGACCTCGGGGCTGTTCGAGATCCCGCTGGTCGGCGCGGCGCGGCTGGTCGGGGCGGCGCCCGAGGCGGCGACGGCGCTCGGCGAAGCCGCGCGCGACCTGGGCGTGCTGTTCCAGATCCAGGACGACCTGCTCGACCTGTACGGCGACAAGGGGCGCGAGCGGCGCGGCACAGACGTAGCCGAGGGGAAGATCTCGGCGCTGGTGGTCCACGCGCTGGGGTGCGCCGGCGCCGCCGACGCGCAACGCCTGCGCGAGGTGCTGACCAAGGCGCGGGAGCAGACGTCCGACGACGAGATCGACTGGGCCGACCGCTTGTTCCGCCGCTGCGGCTCGGTGCGGTTCGCGCTGGACGAGATCGCGCGGCGGGAGCGCGCGGTGGCCGGACGGCCGGAGCTGGCGGCGACGCCGCGGCTACGCGAGCTGCTGGTCGGCCTCGGCGACGCGTTCCTCGAGCCGATCCGCCCGGTGATGCGGGAATTCGCGAGGACTTGACCGCGGGGCCGAGTCCTGGCCCACTGCGGTCGATGGCGACACGCGGCGCGACGAAGGAGCGGGAGCCCCGCCCGTTCCTCAAGTGGGCGGGCGGCAAGGGCCAGCTGCTCGAGCAGTACGCCCCGCTGTTCCCGAAACGGTACAAGCGCTACCTCGAGCCGTTCGTCGGGGGCGGCGCGGTGTTCTTCCACCTGCGGCCGCCGCGGGCCGTGCTGTCCGACGGCAACGGCGAGCTCATCGACTGCTTCCGCGCCGTGCGCGAGGAGGTGCGGGCCGTGGTGGCGGCGCTGCGGTTGCACCGCTACGAGCGCGACCACTTCTACGCCGTCCGGGCGCTCGAGCCGGAGACGCTGACGCTGGCCGAGCGGGCCGCGCGAACGATCTTCCTCAACCGGACCTGCTTCAACGGACTGTACCGCGTGAACTCCAAGGGGCGGTTCAACGTGCCGTTCGGCCGGTACGCGAACCCGACGATCGTCGACCCGGACAACCTGCGGGCCTGTTCGCGGGTCCTGCGCCGGGCACGGATCGAGTGCGCGCCGTTCCAGGCGGTGCTCGGCGAGGCGCGGCGCGGCGACTTCGTCTACTTCGACCCGCCGTACCACCCGCGGTCGAAGACCTCGTACTTCACGAGCTACGGACCGGGCGGCTTCACCGCCGACGACCAGCGCGAGCTGGCCCGCGTCTACGCGACGCTCGACCGCCGCGGCGTCCTGGTGATGCTCTCCAACTCCGATACGCCGCTGATCCGCGAGCTGTACCGGGGATTCCGTGTGGTCGAGGTCCAGGCGAACCGGGCGATCAACTCCAAGGGCGGACGCCGCGGCGCGATCACCGAGCTGGTCGTCCTGAACTACCGCTGAGGAACGCTCGAGGCGTCAGCTCGCGGACGCCAGCCACAGACATGCCGCCACGACCGGCAGCACCGCCCAGAGCCAGTGCGGCCAACCGTACCCGCCCGGCTCCGCGCGCGGGCCTTCCGCCGCCGCGCTCGACCCGAAGCCGCGACGCCCGCACGTGACCGTCACCGTCACGAACCGCGCCGCACGGCCGGGCAACCGCGGCCCCTCCTCGATACGCAGCCCGCGGCGTCGCGCCCCGCCGCCGCCGCCGCGCCGCGCCGCCGGGTCGACGAGGCTCGCGGGCCACGCCGCTACGAAGCCAGGCGTTGCACCGATCGCACGACCCCGTCTTCGAAACGCAGGAAGGCGATCCCCACGCCCATCAGCTCGACCGACTCGCCCAGGATCTCCGTCGGATGGCATTCGTGATGCCGCACTTCCCCGATCGCCGTCAGCTCCACGTCCGAGCACGGGTAGGTGAACACGATGCGGACGATCGCCCCGATCGGATAAGGCGGGTCCGCGTCGAGGTAGATGCCGGCGCTGGAGATGTTGCGCGCCAGATGCCGCCGCAGCTCGTCCTTGAACTCGACCAGCACCGGAAACGAGAACGGGCTCCGCGGTTCACGAAGTCGGAAGGGGAACATTGCATTGGCCATCACCACCTCCGGGTGGTTATCTGTCGTATATTATCCTACATCGCGCTTCCACCTCCAAGAAACCGGCCAGCAGCCAACGGCTTCGACCCGATCGTCCAATCCGGCCAACGGCTATCAGCCAGCAGCCAACGGCTTCGACCCGATCGTCTCTCAGTACACTCCGCGGGAGGCGGGCTCGCCGAGCTTGTAGGCGTCGAGCGCTTCGCGGAGGTAGGCGGGGATGGAGAGGTAGCGCGAGAGGGCGACGCAGGCGCGGTTGGAGAAGCAGGTGCAGGCTTCGTTCTCGGTGGCGTTGCAGCCCGGGATGCCGTCGCGACGGATGTAGCCGGCGTCGTCGATCTGGGCGACGGTGGGGTCCCAGCGGACGAGCGGCTGGCCGGTGGTGGTGGAGACGACGGGGACGTGCCAGTCGGGGTTGCCGTCGGTGTCGAGGTCGGGTCCGGGGTCGGTGACGTAGGCGGCCTCGACGAGCGAGTCGGCGTATTCGAGGACGCGGGCGGCGATGCCGCGCTGGACGGTCTGGCCGAAGATCGTCTCCTTGCCGAAGGTGCGGGCGACGTAGGTGCGGCCGGAGGGGCTGTGGAATTCGATCCGAGCGTCGAAGCCCGGGTCGGCGTCCCGGCCGAGCTCCCACACGCGCAGCAGGTCGAGCCACTCGGCCTGCTCGTTCTCGGGGAGGTAGAGCATGGTCCAGGCGATCAGGAACTTCTGCTGTTCCCAGCCGACCTGCGGATCGATCACGGCGGTGCGGGCGGGAGCGCGCGGGTGGAACGGGTCGGAGGTCGGCTCGGCGTAGCTCGAGCAGAGGGTGGTGTTGCCGTCGGGGAAGCAGGCCTCGGGGGTGTCGCCCCACCAGGAGATCCAGCCGATCGGCGCGTCGGGGAAGCCGTCGGGGTCGAGGGTCGGGCGGCCGCGGGAGTCGGCGGCGACGCGGGGACCCTTGAGCAGGTCGTCGCCGGTCAGGTTGTTGGCCAGCCAGCGGCGGTAGCCGTCGGGGAACAGGTCGGCGATCGAGACGGCGCGGTAGCGCGGGTCGACGAAGTCGCTGCGCGAGGAGCTGATGAAGTTGTCGACCGACTCGGTCATCAGCATCGCGGCGTTCATCTTGTCGTAGTACGACCCGGCGTTGACGGTGTATTCGGAGTCGTACTCGCCGCAATCGCCGCAGAGCTGGTTCTCCACGAGCTTGCCGCCGAGGCCGATCGACCCGTAGTAGCCGGTGGCGCCGTTGGGGACGGTGACCATCGTGGCGCCGGGGGTGCCGACGTAGTCGTAGGTCGAGCGCAGGACGGTGTCGTGGTCCGGGACGAAGTGCGGGCCGACCTCCGGGCGAGCGAGCTGGCGGGCGAAGTGGTCGAAGGCCACGCCGGAGGCGAGGATGTTCTCGGCGAAGAAGCCGGCCGCGTGGGGCCAGAAGGTGTCGAAGTCGTAGCCCATCGCCAGCGCGAAGTCCTTGTAGATGTTCTTCATCAGGCCGAGGCCCTTGGCGCCGTCGCGGACCTTGGCGTTGTACCGGTTGAGGATCCGGCTCGCCGTGTTGCGCACGCTGAAGGTCTGCTTGCTCCGCCGGTAGGTCTCAAAGACCTGCCACACCTCCTGGGAGGTGATCAGGAAGTTGAAGATCTCGTACGGGTCGGCGCCGTTGTCGTGGCGGTAGACCGAGAGGTTGCCGAGGTCGGCCCAGCGGTCGGTGGCAAAGCCGTAGGGCATGCGGATCCGGCCCTCCGGGTCGATCGACGGGCCGCCGCGGTAGTAGCCGGCCGTCTCGCCCGAGCTCGGGTTGCGCAGGCTGTTCCAGGTTGCGTAGTCGACCTCGGCCTGGTCGCAGCGGGTCCACTGCCCGTCGACCCGGACCAGCTGGCCGTCGAGCAGCGGATGCCAGACGCCGTCGCGCGCCTCGTTCCAGGTCGCCGGCCGGAACACGGTCGGGTCGTCCACCACCTGGCAGTTGTGGATCAGCTCCCACTGGCTCTGCAGCTGGGAGTAGTGGAACTCGTTGTCGCCGGTCTGGTAACCGATGCCGAGGATCCCGCCGAAGTTGTCCATCTTGTCGAGCAGTCCCTGGCCGCGGGGCGTCCCCGCCGCGAACCGCTCGTCCTGCGCCACGGCGACCGTCTCGCCGTAGAGCATCCGCGCGGCGGCGAAGTCGTAGATCCCGATCCCCAAGAGGTCCTGGGACGCCTCGCCGGCGTAGTCCATGATCGATCCGTGCTCCCACATCCAGATCAGGTTGTCGCGTTCCTCCTCCGTGACCGGATCGAAGTAGCGCGGGCCGACGCAGCCGTTGCCGTCCGTCGTCAGCTCCCGACACTCGGAGTGGACCGTGCCGTTGCGCGTCCGGAGCTGCCAGTACTGCGGCCGGAAGATGAAGCCGTCGGAGGTGCCGACGAAGTTGTGGCGCAGACCGATCGAGTGGCCCATCTCGTGGGCGATGACCGAGAAGTGCGCTCGGCGCGCCACGTACTCCCGCATCCGCTCGGCACGCTCCTGCTGGGCGGCAGGCGAGTCCGAGGGGTTGAACGCCCCGAACTTCTCCTGCAGGATCGCAGACATCCCGGTGAGCGAGAACGGCATCTCCGCCTCGCCCGGCCCCAGGATGCAGGCGCCGCGGCGGCCGAGCGCCTCCTCGCGGAGTTGCATCAGGTGCCGACGCACGTCCGGGTTCCCGCCGCGCAGCGGGGAGGACATGTTCATCACCTGGTCGTTGAGCGGCAGGCCCTCCACGCCCTGCAGCTGCTGCACCATCGGCGTCATCAGCTCGGCCTCGAACGTCGTGCCGGCCGCCTGTCGCCGCCGCGCCTCGTACACCGGGGCGTAGGCCGAGGCGGCGCCGAGGGCGGCCTGGACGCCGGACAGCTCGTGCTTGAGCTGCTTGATCGCGGTCGCGGTGGCGGCGGGCACCCGGTCCAGGTCGAGCGACACGGGGCGACCGCCGGACGCCTCGCCCAGCCGGGTCTCGAGCTGCTCACGGGTGAGCTGGGCCAGCACGCCGCCGCCGGAGGCGGCGGCCTGGGCCAGCGACCAGTCGCGCACGAACTCGCCTTCGGTCACGTCCTCGGTGGTGAACTCGCCCGCCATGTAGCGCAGCTTGTCGACCACCTCCTGGCTCCACAGGTCGTTGACGTAGGTCCAGACGTTGATGCTGGCGGCGATCGACTCGCCGGTCAGCGGGTCGATCGAGTCGACCATGATGCCCCACGGGGAGGGGGACTGCGGGTTGCGGATCGCGTTGACCTGGTGGTAGCGCAGGTCGCCGCGGCGCACGTTGAGCGCCGCGCGGCAGGTCGCGACCAGCTCGGCGTCGCGCGCCGTGCGGTACGCCGCCTCGCATTCCTCCGCCGTGAGGCCCTCCGGCAGCCGCGGGCCGCCGCACGCCTCGGGATCCCCGGCCTCCACCGGGCTGTGGCACAACGTGATGATCTCCGGCATCCGGGCCAGCGAGATCACGCCCGGGTCGAACCCGCGCTCACGCCCCAGCCGCTCGGCCAGCGCGTCGCAGTCCTCGCCGGGATAGGCCCGGCCGTGCCGGCAGGCATCGACCTCGGTGGTGAGCCAGACCGCGTCCTGGTAGTCGTCCATCTGGCCGGGCCAGACCGGGAAGCGGGTCGCGCAGTCGGCGCCGCCCACGGCCCGGCACTCGGCGTACTGGGCCGAGCGGGCCGCGGCGCGCAGCGCCACGTCCCACTGGTGCGCCGCCTCGGCCGTCTCCCAGAAGAACTCCTGGTTCCCGTCGTGGGCGAAGTACCACGGCAACGTCTTCGTCGTCCGCTCGGCGTACGGCAGCGTGCAGCGTTGCCGGAAGGTGTCGCAGCGCGACCCCGGCCCCGCCGACTCGCACTCGTCCTCCGTCCCGTTGCCGTCCTCGTCGCGGTGCGGGTCCGCGCCGAACGGCGTGGTCGCCGGCGTGTAGCACTCGAGCGGCTCCGTCATCGCCTCCGGGTCGCCGTAGACGTGCGTGCGTTCCCAGATCTGGTGCCGGTTGAGCAGCCGGTACCACAGCGCGTCGCTCATCCCGTAGTTGCGCGCGAAGCCGTAGCGGTCGGTGTAGAACCCGCCGTAGGCCTGGAACCGGTAGCCGTCCCAGTGCACCGGCTCGTAGTCGTGGTCCTCGACCCGCCGGAACGACTGCCGGATCGTCAGCTCCACCGGGTTGCAGGAACCGGAGGGCCCGGTGCCGCCCATGAAGTCCGGGTCGAGGAAGCAGGCCGGGAACTGGTCGATGCCCCAGCCGAAGGAGCTGAGGTCGATCAACTCCGGCTGCGCGAACGCCTTGTTCGTCACGTCGAAGTAGCCGGCCTCGAGCTCGAACGCCGGCGCGTCCGGGTCGCTCGGGTCCGTCACGTCGTACGACAACGGCTCGTAGGTGATCCCGCCGTAGACCCCGAGCAGCGACAGCGTGTCGAAGTCGTAGCTGTCGACGTTGAGGTTCTTCGACCAGTCGACCCGCAGGTACTCGCGCTCGTTCCACGGCCGGTCGGTCGTGTTCTCCTCGAGCACGTTGAGCTGCTCGCCGGTGGTCGGGTTGTAGGCCCGCACGATGTCGAAATGGCTCTCGATCGCGTAGACCACGACGACCACGCCGTCCTGCGTCGCCCCGCCGGCCCCCCGCCCGTCGGTGCCCTCGATCCGCTCGTAGGACAGCCGCCCGATCAGGTGGTCCTCGGTGATCTGCCAGCGCAGCCGCGACACCGGCTGGGCGTAGGTCGAGGTGAACAGGCCGTCCTGGGCGGCGCCGTAGCCGACGTCGATCAACGTCGCCTGGTACCAGAACTCCGGGTCGTCCGCCGTGCCCGCGAAGTCCTCGCCCACGAAGAACGACTTCGGCAGCGCATAGGGCTGCACCCGATCCACCGGGTCGCGCTCCTCCGCACACCCTGCCAGCATCCCGGCCGCCAGCGCGGCCGCCAGCACCCTCGCTCCACCATCGAGCCACCACGACGTGCGCGTCATGTCGCCGCTCCTCCTTCGAACGCCTCCGTCAGTTGATCCACCAGCCCCTCGATCTCGAGGCGCAGATCGAGGTACAGGGTCGTGTACCGGTTGTAGAACGGGTTGTAGTACGTCGCATCCGGCGCGAGCTGCGGGCTGATCGTGCCGTAGCCGACCCCGATCTCCAGCGCCGGCCACGGCGTGAACGTCACCTCCGCCTGGAAGGCCGAGGCGTGCTGCAGGTCCGTCGGCGACTCGTTCTCCCACGAGATCCGCGGGTCGTCGGCCTCGATCGGATACAGCCAGTCGACGATGTGCTCGAAGGCCACCGACAACCCCAGCCACTCGAGCGGCTGGTACGACAGATCGACCCCGTGCTGCACCCGCCACTGGGTGTTGCGCACTCCGGTGTTCACGAACGCCTCGCACCCCTGGCTCGACGAGGCGCAGGTGGGAATGAGCGGCGTCTCCCGCTCGGCCGTCGTCGCGCCGTGCAGGTACGAGTTGAACCGCACGTGGTAGCCGACCTGCCAGTCGCCCCCCAGCTCCCAGCCGCGCGAGAACCGCACGTTCGGCCCGAGCCCGAGGTACAGCGTCCGCGCCTGCGACAGCTTGCTCGTCGGCAGCGTCAGCGTCACGTCCGCCGACACGTCGATCCCGACCCCCGGGATCGTCACGAACCGCGACCCGCCGCCGACCACCAGCAGGTCCTGAACCCACGCCTCCCCCGCGTAGGTCGTGTCGTCCGCCTCCGTCACCTCGCGCGTCACGTCCAGCCGCGCCCCCGCGAACCAGTGCTCGTCGAAGTACCAGCGGAACTTGAAGCCGAACTCCATCGCCCAGTACGGGTTCCAGGTCAGTTCCGCCGACCGGTCCATGCCGCTCACCGTCGCCACGTTGCGATAGCCGAACTCGGACCCGCGCCACGGCGCAAGCTCCGCCGAACGCTCGACCGGCGCCTCGAGGTTGATCTCCCCGTCGCCCTCCCCGCTCCCGCCCGGCTCCGTCCCCTGTGCCACCGCGGAAACGGCCGACGTCGTCATCAGCAGCACCAGGGCGACCGCCGTCACCGGAGGACACCGCCCCACGACGGCGACCGCCGTCACCGGAGGACACCGTGCTTCGCTTCGTCGGATCGTGGTGGGCTGCACTCGAGGATTCATCCGCATCGACGCAGGCAACTGCACCTGCCGTTCCAACCAGACGACGGGACGCCGCGCGTCCTGCTCCCGCGCTCTCCGAACCGAACGCTGCCGGATACGGTCGAATCGGCGGCGGGCGAGCCCCACGGCCCGAAACGACGCAGACCCGGCCGTGACAACGTGTCTCGCTCGTGATTCGAAACCAACGACCCGGGAGGAGAATCTAGGGGATCGCCTCGGGCCAGTCCTGTTCTCCCGGTTGGTCGTCCGCGACGTCCTCGGGCTCCACCTGCAACGCCCCGGCCAGCCGCGCCGTCAACTCGGCCGCCAGCAGGCGCAGGCTCGCCTCGGGGTCCTCGGCGACCGGCAGCAGGTTGCGGGCGGCGAGGTTCAGCAGGCCGTGCCGGGCCAGCGCCTCGAGCGCGGCCGGGTCGAGGCTTGCGCGGTCGAGCGCCTCGGCGCCGGTCGCGTCCATCAGCCCCTGGGCCGCGAGCCGTTCCCACAGGCAGAGCGGCCCCGCGGCGTCGTTCGCGCAGGCACCGCCGACGGACTCCGCCGGCACGAGCAGCGCGCGGTCGGGGTCGAGGGTGGCGACGGCGTCGGCGAGCGTCGCAGTGTCCGGCGCCAGCGCCTCGAGCGGGAACAGCAGGGTGACGGCGAGGATCACGCGAGCCAGGCGCGCCTCGTCCCCGGTGCCGTCCGCGGCGCCCTGGGTCTCGCCGGCCAGGAGCAGTTCGACGGCGTGCTCCCGCAGCGCCGGGTCGGCGAACTCGCGGACGGCCGCTTCGATCCACGGCACCGGCCCGGCGGGGCACGTGCCGGCCGTTTCCGCCTCGGCGGGCACCCGTTCGTCGCCCGGCAGCACGCGGAGAATCGGCAGCAGCATCGAGCGTGTCAGCCACAGTGCCGGGCCGACCGCCGCCGTCAGCTCCGTCGCGCGTGCGTCTCCCTCGTCGGCCCGGAGACAGAGTTGGTCGAACGAGGCGGAGACGGCGGGCAGGTCGCCGAGCGCCCACGGACGCTCGGCGATCCACTCGACGTAGCCGACGTCGGGCCCCCGCGGGGGCGGTCGTCGGACCGGGCCGGGGCAGGCGACCGTCGTGGTCGCCGCGAGGAGCGCGGCGGCGAGCGGAAGGCCGGTCCCGTGGGACATCCGTGTCACAGCGTGTCGTCGTCGAACGCGATCGTCTCGACGGTCGCGCCGTCGCCCAGCGCCGCGCGCACGGCATCGCCGGACTGCGCGACGGTGCACACCACGGCGACGACCAGGTCGTCCGGGCGGACGCAGGCGCGCGTCGCGGCGCGGGCCTTCTCCAGCGTCACGGCCTCCACGCGGCCACGCAGGTTCGCGTAGTAGTCGGGCGGGAAGTCGAGCGTCGCCGTCTCGATCCGCCGCTCGAGCCGATCCGCGGGCGTGTCGATCAGGAACACCGACGAACCGACGATGTAGCCTTGGGCGAACGACAGCTCGTCGGCCGTGACGCCGTCGCGCTGGAGGTCGCGCAGCATCCCGCGCACCAGCCCCAGGCAGGGGCCGAGGTCCTTGGCGGCGGGGAAGGTCCAGACGTGCCAGCCGTCGTCGGTGCGGCTGCGGGTGAGCCGCGAGTAGGCGCCGTAGCTCCAGCCGCGCTTGACCCGCACCTCCTGCATCAGGCGGCCCGAGAACGTGCCGCCGAAGGCGACCGACGACACGAGCAGCCCGTCGTGGTGCTCGCGGCCCGGCTTGGGACCGAGGTGTCCGAGGTAGACCTGGGCCTGGGTCCGCTCCGGCTTGTCGACCAGCAGCACCCGCACGCCGCGGTGCGGGGTCGGTTGCTCGCCCGTCCGGACGGCGGCGGAGCGCTCCGGCAGCGCCGCCAGCGGCTCGAGCAGCAGGCGGCGGAGCTCGACTTCCTCGACGTCGCCGGCGGCGGCGGCGAGCAGCGTTTCCTGTGCGCACAGCTCGCGGTGCCGGCGCACGCAGTCGTCGCGGGTCACCCGGCGCAGGGAGGCGGCCGTGCCGGAGGAGGGCCGGCCGTGCCGACCGCCGCCGAACAGGACCCGCCGGAACGCCCGGCCGGCCAGGTCCTGGTCGTCGTCGCGCTTGGCGGTCACCTCGGCCAGCAGCAACCGTTGCGCCTGCGCGAAGTCGTCCTCGCGCAGGGCGGGCTCGAGCACCAGGTCGAGCATCAGGCGGGCGAACGGCTCGAGGTTCTCGCGGATCACGCGGCCGCGGATCGACACCCGGTGCAACCCCGCGCCGACCTCGAGATGCGCACCCAGCCGCTCCACCTCGGCGTCCACCTCGGCCCGCGTCCGGCCCGCCGTCCCGCAGCGCATCAGCCGCATCGTGAGCTGCGTCAACCCCTCGCATCCGTCGGGGTCGCTCTCGGCGCCGGCGTCGAAGGCCAGGACGAGGTCGACGAACCCGAGTCCCGGGCCCGGTTCGTGGAACAGCCGCACGCTCATGACGCCGCCTCCGTGGGGTCGACCAGCAGGACGTTGCGCGTCGCCGGGACCAGGTACTTGCGGGCCGCGGC
Organism: Deltaproteobacteria bacterium; assembly: GCA_016930215.1. Taxonomy (GTDB): domain Bacteria; phylum Myxococcota_A; class Polyangia; order DRWM01; family JAAZOP01; genus JAAZOP01. The sequence continues at coordinate 4,604 of JAFGHH010000211.1, read as the reverse complement.
GCGCACGTCCTCGGCGCCGATCCGCAGCAGCTCCTGCTGCCGCCGCTCGATCGCCCCGACGTCGCCCACCGTGACGTGGAAGAACCCCAGCCGGTCGGCGCGACCGGCGGCGGTCTCCAGCGCCGAGCGGAAGCCGAGCAGCACCTGGTTGCGCGCGGTCTCCAGCTCGGCCGGCGCCGGCGGCGTCGCGGCCAGGCCCGCCAGCTCGACGTCGATCGCCGCCAGCGCCTCCTCGTGCGTCCGACCCTCGCGCAGGTCGGCCCAGATCTCGAACAGCGACGGGTCGTGGAACGACCCCGGACCGCCCTGCAGGTCGGTCGCGATCTCCCCGTCGTGCACCAGTCGGCGCTGCAGGCGGCCCGAGCGGCCGCCGAACAGCACCTGGGCCAGCACGGTCAACGCCGCATGGTCCGGGTGCGCCAGCTCCGGCGTGCGCCAGGCGAGGCACGTCTTGCGGGTCGGCGTCGGCCACGGCAGCCGCTGCGACCGCTCCACCCCCTGCGGCGGCTCCACCACGTCCGGCGGCGCGGGGATCTCCTGCCGCTGCATCCAACCGTGCGTCCGCCGGAACAGCTCCAGCGTCCGCTCCTCGTCCACCGGACCGACCACCACCAGCGCCGCGTTGTTCGGCGCATAGTAGGTCCGGTGGAAGCTCCGGCAGTCCTCGACGGTGAAGCCGAGGATGTCGTCCATCCAGCCGATCGTCGGGTGGTGGTACGGATGGACGCGGAACGCGTCCTTCCACAGCAGCTCGCTGGCGGCGCCCTCGACGCTGTTCTCCACGCGGAAGCGCCGCTCGTTGGCCACGACCTCCTTCTCCCGCAGGACCTGCTCCTCGCCGAGCGTCAGCCGCGCCATCCGCTCGGCTTCCAGCTCGGCCATCATCGGGAGGTGATCGGGCAGGAACGTCTCGTGGTAGTAGGTCCAGTCGAGCCAGGTGGCGGCGTTCATCGAGGCGCCGACCGACTCGATGCGCCGGTCGAACTCCCCATGCTTGAGGTTCTCGGTCTCGCCGAACATCAGGTGCTCGAACAGGTGCGCCAGCCCGGTCTTCCCCGGCCGCTCGTGCCGCGACCCGACCTTGAACCAGGTGTGGAACGCCGTGACCGGAGAGCCGGGATCCGCCAGGATCAGCACCTCCAGTCCGTTGTCCAGGGTCTCGAGCCGAACGGTGTGCCTGCCGAGGGGTATGCGTCGCATGACGAGGGGAGTCTAGGGGAGGGGGAGGGGCGTGTAAATCGAAGTCGTGGTGCGGGATCAGGTCGAAGCGCCCGGCCGTGGGCCGCCGGCGAACGGCCCGTGACGGGTCGGACGACGGGGGCAGCGCTGGCGGCGCGGGGAACGCGTCCGCGAAGGCCTACGTCGGGCGGGAGGCCCGGCGCCGCCGGGCGGGCGCCCGCGGCTCGGGCCACAGCGGCAGGCGCAGCCGACGCGCCACGGCCGTCATCCGGTCGTCGAACGTCGCGAGCGCGACGGGCGCGCGGCGCTCGCGCAGGAAGGCCACGGAGGCCAGATGCAGGGCGTCGAGCGTACGGACCGGCAGCGGGAAGGGCTCGAGCGCCCGGCCCAGTACGAGCGGCGACAGCTCGAGGAACGAGATCGCGCCCAGCAGCTCCCGGGCCGCCTCCCCGTGCGACCGTTCGAGGCCCCGGCCGTGGATTCTCGTCCAGACCTCGTACTCCAGCAGCCGGCTGGAGACCAGCGGCTGCTGCCAGAGCGCCGGGTCCGGCTTGCGGTCCTCCGCCAGGAGCTGCGCGAGCACGACGGACGTATCGACGTAGATCATCGGTCCGCCCGCTGGGCCGCCAGCTCGGCCGCCAGCTCGGCCCACGACGCGACGGGCTCCGTCGCCGGCGGGCGTCCCGGCGGTCGCAGGGCCGGCGTCAGCAGGCCGGAGCGAACGAGCTCGGCGAGCAGCACGTCGGCGACGCGCGGGGCGCGCGCGTCGCTCGGGGGCACCAGCTCCGCGACCACCCGATCCCGGTCGGAGATCAGGACGGTCTCGCCGGCTTCAGCCGCCCGCACGTACTCGCTCAACCTGTTCTTCAGCACCTTGAGTCCGACGGTCCGCATACGATAAAGGTAGCTTCCGGTAGCTACCTTGTCAACCGGGCGGGCTACCGGGCGGGCTACTCGGGGACCTCGCAGGTGAAGCGGCAGACGCCGGTCCAGTGGGCGGAGCCCTGGCAGTCGAGGCCGGCGGAGCAGGGACGGCCGCAGGCCTCGCAGGCGCTGTCGCTGACCACCTCGCACTCGCCGCCGCAGCAGCGCTCGGGCGCCATCCCGGCGCTGACCGTGCAGAGGGGATAGGGGGTGCCGGCCGAGCACTGCGGGTTCGCGCCGCACAGGCACTGTCCCTCGACGCAGGCGTCGGCGCGCCGCGTCTCGCACTTGGTGTCGCAGTTGCCGCAGTGGTCCATGTCGTTCCGCGTGTCGAAGCACTCGCTGCGCTCCTCGTCGCAGCAGGCCCAGCCGGGCGGGCAGACGGTCTCGCCGCAGCGGCACTGGCCGCCGACGCACTCGAGGTTGCAGACGTTGCCGCAGGCGCCGCAGTTGTTGCGGTCGGTCGAGGTATCGATGCAGCCCGTCGGGCAGCAGGTCTCGGTCGGTCCGCAGGCCCGCGCGGTGGCGCCGGAGCCGCACAGGCAGGTCCCGCCCAGGCACTGCAGCGGGGCGTCGCACGAGCGGCCGCAGCGGCCGCAGTTCTCGTTGTCGGTGTTGGGGTCGACGCAGTCGCCGTCGCAGCAGATCTGCCGCGGGTCACACTCGGGGAAGCACTCCGGCGTGAAGCAGCGGCTGGCCTGGCACTCCTCGTTGAGCGCGCACTCGTTGTCGCACTCGCCGCAGTTGAACAGGTCCGAGGTCAGATCGACGCAGCCGCTCGGACAGCAGGTCAGGTACGCATCCTCGCACTCGCCGCCCGGGCCGCACCGCGAATCGACGACGTCCGCCGTGTCGTCGCGAGGGACGTCGCGCGGCATCACGTCGTCGGCGGAGGGCGAGCACGCCGTCAGCCCCGCGAGTCCCGCCAGCCACAACATCATCCGGCCCATGCGCACCTCCTCCTCGAACGATAGCGTACCCGGCGTCCGGGCGCCCGGCAACCCGACCTCAGTAGTGGAAGATCGACCCGCCGATGAACTCGCGCAGGATCGAGTTCTGGGGGACGCGGTCGGGGAAGACCGGCACGAACATCTCGAGGAACTTCAGCAGCCGGTAGGCCTCCGGGAACGACGGGTGGTCCATCGGCACCTCGAGCAGGAACCGCTGGGCGTAGGTCCTGAGCACCGCGGTCTCGTAGACCAGCGCGGTGTTCATCATCATGTCCGCCGACTCCTGGAACGGGAAGATGTGCCTCTCCTCGCCGCGCCGCACGTTGGGCCAGGTGGCGATGGTGGCCGCCGCGGTGTGCCCGCGGTACAGCCGGTCGCGCACGATGCGCCGCAGCAGCCGGGCGTCGGTGGTCGACAGCCGGTTCTGGTCGTCGAGCGACAACTGGGTCAGGGCGCTGACGTAGATCCGGAACTTCGCCTCCGCCGGTACCGCCTGCGTCAGCCGCTCGTTCAGGCCGTGGATCCCCTCCACGATCATCACGTCGCCCTCCTCGAGCCGCATCGTGCGCCACTTGGAGGGCTCCGCGCGCCTGCCGGAGACGAAGTCGTAGCGCGGGGTCCGTGCCTCCTCGCCCCGCAACAGCCGCGCCAGGTCGGCGTTGAACCGCTCGAGGTCCACCGCCTCCAGCGCCTCGAAGTCGGGCTTGCCGTCCTCGCCCAGCGGCGTGTGTTCGCGGTCGATGTAGTAGTCATCGACCGAAACCGCCACGGGCCGCAGGCCGATCACCTGGAGCTGGACCGCGAGCCGCTTGGTGAAGGTGGTCTTGCCCGAGGACGACGGTCCGGCGACGAGGATCAGCTTGACCCGGTCGCGCCGCGCGCTGATCGCATCGGCGATCACCATGATCTTCTTCTCGTGGAACCCCTCGGCGACCGAGATCATCTCGCGGTAGGCGTTGGTGGTGCAGACCCGGTTGAGGTCGCCCACGTTGGCCAGCCCGAGCACGCGGTTCCAGGCCTTGGTCTCCTGGTAGATGGCGAGCATGCCCGGGGCGGGGGGCGGCGGCTGGTCGAGCTCCTGGAGCGTGCAGCCGCGGGTGCCGAAGCCGAGCACGAAGCCCGGCGGGTACGAATGCAGCGCGAACGGCGGCAGGTACCCCGCGCTCGGCACCGTCGGCCCGTACTTGATGTCGGTGTAGTCGCCGGCCCGGACCAGCCGCAGCGACTCGTGCCACCACGTCTGCAGCAGCGCCACCCGGTCCCGCCGCCCCTCGCTCTCGAACAGGTGGATCGCCTTCTCCGTCGGCACGCGCTCCGACTCGAACCGCAGGTCCTCGCCGCGCAGCCGGACCATCTCCGCCCGCACCCGCGCGACCAGCTCCGGCAACGGCTCGTCGACCCCCTCCACGTCGAAGTAGTACCATTGGCCCAACGACTGGCCGCAGACCACACGGGCCTGCGGCGCCACCCGCCGGAACGCCTCGTACAGCACCAGGCACACCGACCGTCGGGCAATGCGCGCCCCCTCCGGGTCGTCCTTGGTCACCACCT
>JAFGHH010000210.1 GCA_016930215.1 Deltaproteobacteria bacterium | reverse complement strand
GGCGGCGGGGCACGACGGGTCGAAGACGCAGCCGCCGAGCGGCTCGAAGGTGCGGTGCGGCCCGCACTCGCAGCTCTCCAGGCAGTCATGACAGTCCTCCTCGATGCCGCAGCGGCCGCCGCGCGCGCTGCTCCGCCTGACCCGGGCTCCGCCCAGCCCGACGCGGCCTCCCGGCCCGGCAACGCCACGCCCGCAGACGACCCGTTGCTCGCGGTCCCGACGTCCGTCCCGCGGACGCTCTCCCCCGAGCACTGGCGTCGCCTGGACGACAGCCGTCTGCTCGCCGGCCAGCCCCGCGTGAATTGGGCCGACCTCTTGCGGCGGACCTGGGCGGAAGATGTGCTGGTCTGCCCCAGGTGCGGCGGCCGCATGGCGGTCCTCGACCCCGTCAGCGACCCGACCGACATCCGCCAACACCTCGAACGACTCGGGTTCTCCGCCGAGCCCGCCGGCTTCGCTCCTCCGCGCGACCCGGACGACCTCCCGCTCTCCCGACCGTCCCGTCCGACCGGTCCCGGCCCTCCCTCCGCCGGCCGGTCGCCGGACGACGGCTCCCCGCCCTCGTCCGACGACTTCGCCGACCCGCCCTGGCAGGAGGACTGCCAGTTTCCGCTGTACGACGAGACTTCCCAGGTTCCGCCGGACGCGCAGGACTGACCTTCACCCCCCTCGCGCGGTCGCGCCGTTGCCCCGAGCACCACCCGATGCTACCGTTTCGACCGCGGAGGCCGGTTCGACGGGTGGCTCGGCGGATACCAAACCGGCGTCGGATTTCCTACGCTCTGCTGGCGGCGCTCGCCTGCTTTGCCCCGGGAGCCGCGCGCGGCAATGCCTTGGACACGCATCCGGTCGGCTCCGTCGACGGGTCGACGGCGTCGGTGCCCCCGCCGCCGGCGACGTTCGCAATGCAGGACCTCGGGGACCAAGCCCGGTTGCTGTCCCGCAATGTCGTGCTGCTGCGCGTGGATCACCTGTCCGAGCCGTGGGCGTTCCTCGACCTGACGGCGACGGTTCCGTTCGCGGGCTTCCTTCGCGGGTTCGTTCGTCTCCCGACGGCGATCGGCGCGCTCGACATGGATCCGTCGGAGGGCACCGCACCGCAGTCCGACGCCTTCAGCTTGGGGGGCGCGGCGCTCGGAATCGAGGGTGTCCACCACATCGACGACGGCGGGTGGACCATCGGCTGGCATGCGCGGGGCTACACGCCGGCGATGATCCTGGAAGGTGGGGCGGTGTTCTGGGTGGACCCGGTGCTGCCGTGGGCCGCGACGGGGCGCGGCGCGCTGGACGTGGGAGCCGGCGTCGGGTGGACCGGCTGGCAGGGCTTCTTCGAGTTGGAGTTGAGTGTGGGCTTCGTCGCCGTCGGGGCGCTCGCGCCCATCGCGCAGGTCGCTGCCGGCGGTGGTCTGCGCATCGCGAACGCCGCCGGCGACCAGGCGGTGGACATCTACCTCGAAGCTCGGAACATGGGTCTTCCGCTCACCGTCATCCCGCTGCTGGCCGGAGTGCGCTACGCGGGCAAACCGATGACGGTCGGTCTGGTCGGCGGCTGCACCTTGTTCGGGTGGAATCCGATCGTCGGGTTGGAACTGGCGGCGCGCTTCTGAATGCCGGGCGACAAGATGTCATGATGTCGGCGTGGATGACGACTGCGACGGGCCACCGACCCGACCGACATCCGCGAAGCCCTCGAACGACTCGGGTTGTCCGCCGAGCCCGCCGCCTTCGCTCCTCCGCGCGACCCCGACGAGTTGCCCGTCTCCCGGCCGCCCCGGCCGCCGGCCGGTCCCGGCCCTCCCTCCGCCGGCCGGCCGTCGGACGATGCCTCGCCACCCTCGTCCGACGACTTCGCCGACCCGCCCTGGCAGGACGACTGCCAGCTTCCTCCCGAAGGGCCTGAGCCATGTCGAAGGCTCTACGACGACGACTCCCAAGTCCCGCCGGACGCGCAGGACTGACCTTCACGCCGTTTGCACGGTCCCACGGTTGCCCCGCGCCACCCCGGATGCTACCGTTTCGACCGTGCAGGCCGGATGGGCGGATGGCTCGGCGGAAACCAAACCGGCGTCGGATTCCCTACGCTCAGTTGCCATGAACTGCACAAGGGTCACGATGAGCGATGGGTGCCGGTTTGAGCGCGCGGGAACGAGCGCGCTGCTGGCGGGAGTTGCCGTCGGCTGCCTCAACTGCTGGAGCGCCATTGGCCCGGGCTCCGACAGAGGCGATGGGGGGGATGGCGTTGCCGAGGAGACGGTCGGAGTGGACGACGGCCATGGGCCCGACTCGGAGGGGTGGGATGCTGATGCTGCATGGGAGTCGGCCGAGAGCCTGGATGTCGAGGCGGCTGATTCCATGGATTCGCCCGACGAGGACAGCGACGGCGGGGACCCGGTCCCCTGCAGCGAGGATGCGGACTGTTCCGGATGGGGTCTTCTGTGCAACGAGGCGTGGGGAATCTGCGTCGTCGCATCGTGCGGCGGTCAGCCGGATTTCACGCCGTGCGAGGTCGTCACGACGCCGAGCGACCGGGCGTACGACATCTGCGTGGACGAGGCATGCGTGTCGCCTGGTTGCGGGGACGCCTCCTGCAACGCGCCCGGACCGAACTGGACGCTTCCGGATACGAGCCAGCGTGTCTGCCGGGCAGCGGAGTACGTGTATGCCTGTCCGGGGACGGCGGGGACGGATGGCTGCGGCGCGACCCCCTACTGCGGGCAGGATGCGCAATACGGGTGGGACGTGAGCCATGCCTCGTCCGAGCGGTTCACCAGGTCGGCGGGAGAGGAGCCGGTCGTCAGGGACAACGTGACCGGGCTGGTCTGGCAAGGCTGCCTGGCGGGCCAGACTACGGCGGCGTGTGAAGGCTTCGGAAGCGGCCTTCCGTGGGACGAGGCGGTCGCGTACTGCGACGCGTTGACTTGGGGAGGGTTCAGCGATTGGGGGTTGCCGGACCGGTACGAGTTGGAGTCCATTGTGGACTACGGGTCGGTTGTAGGCCGTATTGCGGTTGACGAGACAGCGTTTCCGAATGTTACGGCCGGGGATGGGTACTCGTCCTCGACGTCAGCGGAGTCGAGCGCGTACGCATGGGTGGTGATGTTCAGACACGGCGGCGCGGTGGCTGCCGGCAGAGGGCTGGACAAGACGGTGTCGTCATTGGTGCGATGCGTTCGCAGACCGGCGCGCACGGCCCGTCCGGTCGGTCCACGGTTCGTGCGCAGCGAAGCGGTTCGAGGGGAGGCCGTTGTCGTCGATAGGGCCACAGAGTCAGCCCTTTCAAGGTGTCACCCTCCCACGCGATGCGCGCAGGAGGCGCGCGGTTGAGACGTGGGTGTGATGGCGATAGCGGGTGCGT
>JAFGHH010000024.1 GCA_016930215.1 Deltaproteobacteria bacterium | reverse complement strand
CTTCTTCGATTGGGCGATCAACGAGGAGTGCGCCAACTTCGACGAGTGCGGCCTGCTGGTGCCCTTCATCGAGGCGGGCAAGGCGGTGTTCCACGTCGAGTACGGCGCGGCGAGCCTCGCGGACCGCATCTGCCCGCAGGCCAACGCCCTCGACTTCGATACGCTGATCAAGAACCTCGACCTGGACGCCTGGCGCGTCCCCTGCCGCTAGGGCCGAGCATCCCGTGTCTCGCCCGGAGGGCGAGAGACGCGGGATGAGCCGATGTATCGTTCCGGCGACACTTCGGTGTCGATCCGGTTGCATTTCGGCCGGGCGCCGTAGTACACCGGCGCCGAATCGGAACCGATTCGACCTCGCGGACGGGGCGGCGGAAGGGAAGGGTGGTGCGGCCATGCTGGAAGCCTTGATCCCGCGGGAGAAGGTGTTCTTCGAGTTGTTCGCGAAGGCGGCGGAGAAGGGCGTGGCGGCGTGCGAGGCCTTCGAGGTCATGCTGGGGGACATGGGAAATCTGGCCGCGCACGTGCGGCGGATCAAGTCGTTCGAGCACGAGGGGGACGAGGTGACGCACCGCACCGTCGAGACGGTGCACCGGACGTTCGTGACCCCGTTCGACCGCGACGACATCCACCGGCTCGCCACCCGCCTGGACGACGTGCTCGACCTGGTGGACTCCGCCGCGGCCCGGATGGAGCTGTACGAGGTTCGGGAGGCGACGCCGGAGTGCCGGGAGCTGGCGGCGGTGCTGACGCGGGCGGCGCGGCTGCTGCCCAAGGCCGTGGCCGAGCTGGAGCGGTCGCGCAAGAACCCGAAGGTCGTGCTGGAGCTGTGCATCGAGATCAACCGGCTGGAGAACGAGGGCGACGGGGTGACCCACCGGGCGATCGCCAAGCTGTTCCGCGAGGAGCAGGACATCCGGATGCTGATGAAGTGGAAGGAGATCTACGAGGTCCTCGAGACGGCGATCGACCGTTGCGAGGACGTCGCGAACATCATCGAGGGGATCGTCATCGAGCAGGGGTGAGGCGGCGATGCTGACGCTCGTCATCGTCATCGTCGCGCTGGCGCTGCTTTTCGATTTCGTCAACGGGATGAACGACGCGGCGAACTCGATCGCGACGATCGTCTCGACGCGCGTGCTCCCGCCGTGGCTTGCCGTGGCGTGGGCCGCGTTCTTCAACTTCGCCGCGGTCTTCACCTTCGGCGTGGCGGTGGCCACGACGATCGGCAAGGGCATCGTGGACCCGAGGATCATCACGCCGTACCTCGTGCTCGCGGCGCTGCTCGGGGCGATCCTCTGGGCCGCCGCCTGTACCAAGTTCGGCCTGCCGATCAGCGTCTCGCACGCCCTGATCGGCGGCCTCGCCGGGGCGGGCGTGGCGCACTGCGGCACCGGCGTGCTGGTGGCCGGCGGTCTGGCCAAGGTCGCCCTGTTCATCGTCCTCTCGCCGGTGCTCGGCGCGGTGCTCGGCTACCTGCTGATGGTCGCCGTGTTCTGGATCTTCCGCCGCTGGACGCCCCGCCGGGTGGACCGTTTCTTCCGCGTCGGCCAGCTCGTCTCCTCCGCCGCCTTCAGCCTCGGCCACGGCTCGAACGACGCTCAGAAGACGATGGGCATCATCGCCGTGCTGCTGTTCAGCACGGGCCACATCGACACGTTCCACGTGCCGCTCTGGGTCGTCCTGGCCGCCTACGGCTCGATCTCGCTCGGTACCCTGCTCGGCGGCTGGCGCGTGATCAAGACCATGGGCATGGGCCTCACCGACCTCAAGCCGGTCGGCGGCTTCTGCGCCGAGACCGGCGGCGCGCTGTCGCTGTTCCTCGCCAGCTTCCTCGGTGTCCCGGTCAGCACGACCCACACCATCACCGGCGCGATCGTCGGCGTCGGCTCCACGGTCAATCCCTCGGCCGTTCGCTGGGGCGTGGCCGGCCGCATCGTCTGGGCCTGGCTGTTCACCATCCCCTGCGCCGCCTTCGTCTCCGCCTTGTTCGTCTGGCTGCTCGACCTCACCGGCTGGGTCGCCTGAACCGCCGCTCCGGCGGCTCAGCGACCGTGCGCGCGGTCCTCCGGGCGACCGAGCCAGGGAATTCGGCCCCGGTACAGCCGCGTCAGCTCGGCCTGCATCACCGACTCGAACTCCCGGTAGCAGGCCTGCACCGCCTCCGGGTCCCGCTCCGAGCCGGCCGGGAGCCGGTCCCAGCGCAGTGCCGGCAGGAACGACACCGTCAGCTGCGCCGGTAGCGGCAGGTACGGGAGCCAGGCCGACGTGAGGCCCCACGGCACCGTCACCGCCAGCGGAAACGCCTTGGTGCGGAGCCGGCGCGGCAGGTCGAGCGCCTTGGCGAGGGCCTCGCCGCGGGTGAGCCCGATCAGCTGCTCCTGGCCGCCCGCGCCCACCACCGGCACGACCGGGACCCGCGCCCGCAGCGCCAGCCGCACGAAGCCGGTCCGGCCGGCCAGCACGACCCGCTGGCGCTCCCAGAACGGTCGGAACGAGTCGTAGTCCGATCCGGGGTAGACCAGCACCAGGTGGCCCGCCTCGAACGCCCGCTCGGCGTCCCCGTGCGCGGCGCGCAGCACGCCGAGCGGCGCGAGGTACCGGCGGAGCAGCGGTTCCCACTGGATCGCGTCGTGCCCCATGCCGTACACGCGTCGCTCGGGCCCGAACCGGTCCCACACCGCCTGGAAGACCAGCAGTGCGTCGAAGGTCTGCAGGCCGCCGTTGTGGTTGCCCGCCAGCAGCGCCGGCCCCTTCGCCGGCAGGTTCTCCAGCCCTTCCAGCCGCGGCCGGAACCAGTGCCGGAACAGGTGGCGCACCGCCTCGACCACCGCCCCGACGTACTCCGGGTCCCGCTGGTCCAGCGGCGTCGGCCCCAGCTCGTCGTGGGTCTCGCGGGCCAGTGCCAGCACCCGGCCGGCGAAGACGTGGGGCAGGGCGTAGCGCAGGTCGGCCAGCCGGCCCCAGCGTGCCAGCCGGAGCAGCGGGTGCGTCATCGCTCCCCCCCGTGCAGGACGCGGAGGGCGTGCGCGCACGCCGCCTCGAGCGCCGCCGGACCACGGTCCAGCCGGAACGGACCGCTCCGAGGCGCGTCCGGCTCGACCACCACCAGCCGCTTGCCGTGCCGCGCCGCCGCCGCCAGCAGCGCCTCGTCCAGCCGGCCGCGCAGCGACTCCAGCGCCCCGCGAACCACGTCGAGCGGTCGCGGGCGCCCCGCGAGGGCCGGCGCCGCCGCGGAGCGCAGGTGGTGCACCAGCACCAGGTCGATGTCCGGCCGCTCCAGCAGCGGCTCGACCGGCGTCTTCTCGAGGAAGCCGGCGTCGAGCAGCCAGCGCCCGTCGAGTTGCACCGGCTGGAACAGCCCCGGCAGCGACGACGACGCCCGCACCGCGGGGGCCAACGGCCCGGCGTCCAGCCGCACCGCGCGGCGCGCGCCCACGTCGAACGCGTTGACCGTCACCGGGAACCGGCATTCCTCGAACGTCCCGCACGCCAGGTGGCGCTCCAGCAGCCGCTGCATCGCCGCGCCGCGCAGCAGTCCCGGCGGACCGCGCAGCCAGTCGAGCGGCGGGGCGAGGTCCCAGAACTCCGACCGGCGCAGCCCCAGCAGCCGGTCGCGGATCTCGGCGGCGCCGCGGCCGGAAGCCCACAGCGCGGCGACGATCGCCCCGGCGCTCGAGCCGGCGACCGCCGCGGGGCGCACGCCGAGCCGCTCCAGCGCCAGCGCGAAGCCGGCGTGGGCGAAGAAGCCGAAGAAGCCGGACGACAGGCAGACGCCGACGCGGGCGTCCCGCGACAGCTCGTGCGGACCCCCAGCGGTCATTCCCATTCGATCGTCCCGGGCGGCTTGGT
>JAFGHH010000209.1 GCA_016930215.1 Deltaproteobacteria bacterium | reverse complement strand
TCCCCCGCCGTCGGACCCCTCGGCCCCGGCGCTCCCGGGATTCCCAGGCCAGCCGTTCGTTCCGCCCGTCGAGCACTGCATCCAGGTCCAGACGCCCCCGCCGATCTCCACCCACCAGCTGCCCGGGGCGCCGTCGGTCCCGAAACGCATCTCCTCGTACAGCCAGGACCGGCAGGACCACGCGCCGCCATCGCCGCCCCGGCCCCCGTGGTCCTCATCACCGCAGGCCACCGCGCCCCCTTGCGGACGCGCGCCGTCGCAGGAGAGCCAGTAGACGCCGTATTCGCCGGGGTTGCCGGGCGTTCCCGCGGCGCCCGGCGTGGTCGCGTCGCCGCCGGCGAGGCCCGGTGCGCCGTTGCCCTGCAGAAACGCGACGCGGGAGAAGGCGAGCCGGGCGTCGAGCGCGTGGACGACGTGGCTGCTCCGCCCCTGCCCGCCGCCGAGCGTCCCGGCGGCGTCGGGACCGCGCAGCACGAGGAGCTGGAAGCTCGCGCCGACCCCTCGCGCGCGCACGGTCAGGTACTGGCCGCCGTCGGCCGCGTGGTACCCGCCCGTGACGACCGTGGCGGAGGCGGGGTCCAGCGAGTCGCCGCGGGCCCACTCGGCGTCGTACCCGCCGTAGATGCCGAGGCCGTCGTGCGCGGCGGAGAGGTCGATGATCTCGGCGTACGAGCCCGTCTGGACCAGGACCTGGGTCCGCCCGCCGGCCGCGGCGACGGCGAGGCCGCGGCCGATCGTCCGGCACGGCGCGTCGATCGCGCAGGTGTCGCCGGCGTCGTCCCCCGTCGCGGCGGACACGAACACCGCCGCGGCGAGGTCGCCGTCCACCCCGTCGCAGTTCTCGTCGAGGAACGCCGGGTCGGGGAGGTCCGCGTCGGCGGGCAGCACCGCGTCGCAGACCCAGGCGCCGGCGTCGTCGCAGGTCTCGGTGCCGAGCGTGCAGACGCCGACGTCGCTCACCCCGCAGGGTCGCGCGAGCCCCTCGGAGCCGTCGGGGACCCCGTCGCAGTCGTCGTCCACGCCGTTGCAGAGCTCCTCGGCGCCCGGGTGGACCGCCGCGTTGCCGTCGTCGCAGTCCTCGCCCGCGGGGTAGGTGTCGCCGTCCTCGTCCACCGGCGGACCGTCTTCGGGCACGTCGGCCGCATCGGCGTCGTGCTCGGCGTCGGTCTCCTCACCCGCGTCGTCCTCGGGCGGGATGTCGGCGTCGCCGGTATCGTCGGCGTCCTCGACGACGTCGCCGCTCGAATCGCCGCCGCCGCACGCGCCGCCCCATCCGCCGAGCACGACCAGCCCCGCCGCCGCCCACACGCCTCTCATCGCACCTGCCTCCTGCTCCACCCCGTGCCGGCCGGGCGTGCCCGAACCGTTCGGGCACGGCCCGCCACGAATCCCCCAAAACTGCCGAGTTCAGCGACGTGCGGTCCGACCCTCGTCGCGGGGAAGTCCGGGACGTCGCGCCGTGCAAGATACCGTGTCCCCGGCCACGCGACAAGGCGGGACGGCGGCGGTTCGCCGGTGCATCCGGGTCTCGGCGGTCGGCGTGCTTGAATCCGAACGCGACCCGTCCGTCGCGGCCGGCTCGGGCTATGCGGCGCGGGTGCGCGGCCGGACCTCGGCGCCGAGCCAGGCGGTGATCTCGGCCAGCCGGGTGCCGGGACCGAAGACCTTCTTGACGCCGGCCGTCGCCAGCCCGGGCACGTCCTCCTCGGGGATGATGCCGCCGGCGAAGACGACGACGTCGGAGACCCCGGCCTCGCGGAGGCCCGCGACGACGCGGGGCAGCAGCGTGGTGTGCGCGCCCGACAGGATCGACAGCCCAACGGCGTCGACGTCCTCATCGACGGCGGCGCGGACGATCATCTCGGGGGTCTGGCGCAGCCCGGTGTAGATCACCTCGTGTCCCGCGTCGCGCAGGGCGCGGGCCACGACCTTGGCCCCGCGGTCGTGTCCGTCGAGGCCCGGCTTGGCGACGAGGATCCGGAGACGTTCGGCCATCGCGCCCTCCCTACATGCTGCGGCGGTACTTGCCGCCGATCTCGTACAGCGCCTGCGAGATCTGGCCGACCGTCGCGACGCGCACGAGGTCCATCATGACGTCGAAGGTGTTGCCGCCCGAGTAGGCGGTCTCGGCGAGCTTGCGCACCAGCTCCTCGCGCCGCCCGGGGTCGCGGGCCTGGAACGCGCGACAGTTGTCGATCTGCGCCTGCTTCTCCTCGGGGTCGGACCGCCGCAGCTCCATCGGCGGCGGCTCGTACCCGGCCTCGAGCGTCGCGGGGTTGACGTAGGTGTTGACGCCGACCAGCGGCAGCGACCCGTCGTGCTTCCTGACCTCGTACAGCAGCGACTCGTCCTGGATCTTCCCGCGCTGGTACTCGCGCTCCATCGCGCCGAGCACGCCGCCGCGCGAGGCCAGCCGCTCAAACTCCGACAGCACCGCCTCCTCGACGAGGTCGGTCAGCTGTTCGATCACGTAGCTGCCCTGCAGCGCGTTCTCGCAGTGGGTGAGGCCCAGCTCGCGGTTGACGATCATCTGGATCGCCATCGCCCGCCGCACCGACTGCTCGGTCGGCGTGGTGATCGCCTCGTCGTAGGAGTTGGTGTGCAGCGAGTTGCAGTTGTCGTAGATCGCGAACAGGGCCTGGAGGGTGGTGCGGATGTCGTTGAAATCGACCTCCTGGGCGTGGAGCGAGCGGCCCGAGGTCTGGATGTGGTACTTGAGCTTCTGGGTGCGGTCGTTGGCACGGTACAGGCGGCGCATGGCGACGGCCCAGATCCGGCGGGCGACGCGGCCGATCACCGAATACTCGGCATCCATCCCGTTGGAGAAGAAGAACGACAGGTTCGGCCCGAAGTCGTCGATCTTCATCCCGCGCGACAGGTAGTACTCGACGTAGGTGAAGCCGTTGGCCAGCGTGAAGGCGAGCTGGGTGATCGGGTTCGCCCCCGCCTCGGCGATGTGGTAGCCGGAGATCGACACCGAGTAGAAGTTGCGGACGTCGTGGGCGATGAACCACTGCTGGATGTCGCCCATCATGCGCAGGGCGAAATCGAGCGAGAACAGGCAGGTGTTCTGGGCCTGGTCCTCCTTGAGGATGTCGGCCTGGACGGTGCCGCGGACCGTGCGCAGCACGTCGGCGCGGATCCTCGCCGCGACCTCCGCGGAGGGCTCGCCGTGCTGCCGGCGGTGGTGGTCGAGCTGCTGGTCGATCGCGGTGTTGAAGAACATCCCCAGCATCATCGGCGCCGGGCCGTTGATCGTCATCGACACGCTGGTGTTCGGGTCGCACAGCTCGAAGCCGGCGTAGAGCTTCTTCATGTCGTCGAGCGAGCAGATCGACACGCCGGCCTCGCCGACCTTGCCGTAGATGTCGAGCCGCTCGGCGGGGTCGTCGCCGTACAGGCTGACGGCGTCGAAGGCGGTCGACAGCCGCTTGGCCGTCTCGCCCCGGCACAGGTAGTGGAAGCGGGCGTTGGTCTTCTCCGGCCCGCCCTCCCCCGCGAACATCCGCTTGGGGTCCTCGTCGGCCCGCCGGAGCGGGAAGACGCCGGCGGTGTAGGGGAACGACCCGGGGACGTTCTCCAGCGCCAGGTAGCGCAGCAGCTCGCCATGGTCCTCGGCCCCCGGCGTCGCCACGCGCGGAATGCGCGTGCCGGACAGCGTCTGCCACGACGCCGGCGCCTCGAACGCCTTGCCGCGCACCTCGTAGCGGTAGACCTCGCCGCCGAACGACGCCCGGCAGGCGGGCCAGGCGTCCAGCAGCGCGCGGTACTCGGGCTTGAGCGCCGCGCGGGCCTCGGCAAGCTTGCGCTCGAGCGCCCCGGCGGCGGCCGCCTCGCCCTGCAGCTCGCGTCCGGCGGTCTCCAGCGCCTGGGCGGTGCGCGCGCGGCCCGCCTGCGCCTCGACCTCGGCCCGGTACCCGCGGCAGGTCTCGGCGATCTCCCGCAGGTACCCGACCCGCTCGGGCGGAAACATGTGCTGGAAGGTCGTGACGCGCTTGCGGCGCGCTTCCGGGATCGCGTGGTCGAAGCGCGGGCCGCCCTTGGCGGCGACGGCGTCGAGCAGGTGGACGTACAGGCCGTTGACGCCGTGGTCGTCGAACTGGCTGGCGATCGTGCCGAAGACCGGGAACTGCTCGCGGCTCGCCGGGTCGGGGACCAGGCCGCGGGCCCGGGCGTACTGCCGACGCACGTCGCGCAGCGCGTCCTCGCTCCCCCGCCGCTCGAACTTGTTGATCACCACGGCGTCGGCGAGGTCGAGCATCTCGATCTTCTCGAGCTGGGTGCCGGCGCCGTACTCGGCGGTCATGACGTACAGCGAGAAATCGGCGAACTTCGTGATCGCGGAGTCGGCCTGGCCGATGCCGGAGGTCTCGACGAACACCAGGTCGAAGCCCGCGGCCTTGCAGACCAGGATCGCGTCGCCCAGCGCGGCCGGGACCTCGCGTTCCGAGCCGCGGCCGGCGAAGGAGCGCATGTAGACCTGGGGCATGCGGACGGAGTTCATGCGGATGCGGTCGCCGAGCAGCGAGCCGCCGGAGCGGCGCTTGGTGGGGTCGCAGGATAGCACCGCCGCCGTGCGCTCGGGATGCCCCTGCACGAACCGGCGGATCAGCTCGTCGGACAGCGAGGACTTGCCGGCGCCGCCGGTGCCGGTGATGCCGACGATCATCCCGCGGGCGGCCTGCGCCCGCGGCTCGAGGCCGCGGCGCAGCTCCTGCCAGCGCTTGCCGCCGACCTCGGCCAGCGTCAGCGCGCGGGCCACCATCACGTGGCGCGCCGTCGTCACGTCCTCGGGCGCGGGGACCGGCGCGCCGACCCAGCGGCTCAGCTTGCCGCCCTTGGCCTTGGCCGGTCGCGGCTTGCCGGTCGCCGCCACGGTGGGGAAGTCGAGCCGTTCGAACAGGTGCTGCATCATCCCCTGCAGCCCGAGCCGGCGGCCGTCGTCGGCGGAGTAGAGCGCGGCGACGCCGTGCTTGTGCAGCGCGCGGACCTCGTCGGGGCGGATCACGCCGCCGCCCCCGCCCACGACGCGGATATGCGCCGCGTCCTCCTCGCGCAGCATGTCGACCAGGTAGCGGAAGTACTCGTTGTGCCCGCCCTGGTACGACGAGACGGCGATCCCCTGGACGTCCTCCTGGATCGCCGCCTCGACCAGCTCGCGCACCGCGCGGTTGTGCCCGAGGTGGATCACCTCGGCCCCGCAGGCCTGGAACAGGCGGCGCATCAGGTTGATCGCGGCATCGTGCCCGTCAAACAGCGAGGTGGCGGAGACGATGCGGACGGGATGCTTGAGCGGAAGCGGCTCGATCTTCGCGGCCATCACCAACCCCTGCGGAACCCCCTAGCCGTCGCGGTTGAGCTGCGCGACCAGCTCGTCGAGCACCCGGTCGGCGTCCTCGTGGGCCACCTGGCAGGTGCCGACCGCCCGGTGCCCGCCGCCGCCGTAGCGGAGCATCAGCGAGCCGATGTCGGTCTTGCAGGTGCGGTCGAGCACGCTGTGGCCGACGGCGAAAACGATGTTCTGCCGGTCGCGCCCCTGCATCACCTGGATCGAGACGTTCTGCTGCGGGTAGAGCGCGTAGAGCAGGAAGCGGTTGCCGGACCAGATCGTCTCGACGTCGCGCAGGTCGAGCACCACGACGTTGCCGCGGACGTGGGAGTGCTGCTTCAGCATCTGGCGGAACTTCGCGTTCTGGTCCAGGTAGACCCGCGCCCGCTCCGCCACGTCCGGGTTCTGCAGGATCTCCTCGATCGTCTTCGTCCGGCACTGGTCCACCAGGTCGACCATCAGCTGGTAGTTGCTGACCCGGAAGTCGTGGAAGCGTCCCAGGCCGGTGCGCGGATCCATGATGAACGACAGCAGCACCCAGCCCTGCGGGTTCTCGATCTCGTCCTGCGTGAACTGCGCCGTGTCCGACTTGTCGACCGCCTCGACCAGCGCGTCCAGCCGCGAGAAGTCGAGCTTCTTCTTGTCGACGTAGTAGCGGTAGATCACCCGCGCCGCGCTCGGGGCGGTCTGCGAGTCGCCCTGGAACTTGAGCTGCAGCCGCTCCTCCTCACTGGTGTGGTGGTCGAACCACAGCCCGCACCCGCGCGCGAACGGCACGTTCGCCAGCACGTCGTCCTTGGTCACCTCGACCTTGCCGTCCTGGATGTCCTTCGGGTGCACGAACTGGATCGAATCGATGATCCCGGCCTCCTTGAGCAGCGCCGCACAGGCCAGACCGTCGAAGTCCGAACGGGTCAACAACCGCATGGAACCACCTCCTCGCGACCCCGGAGGGTGCGTCGGGAGGCTAACCCAAGGGGAGCGGAGAGGGAAGAGGGGACAGGGGTGAGGGCAGACCGGCTCCCTGAGGGCGAACGGAGGGCGAACGGAGCGGCGAACGGAGCGGCGAACGGCGCGCCGGCGAACGGCGCGGCGAACGGCGCGGCAGGTTCCGCAGGTCCCTTGACCCGGGTCCCTCCGGCGGGACAACCTCGCGAGCGCACCGGCCCGGGCGGGCCTCCGGGAGGCGGTGCGGGACGCCCGACGCCCGCGGGAGGTCGTGCCGATGTACCAGACCGAGAAAGTGCTGCGGCGGCGGCTCCGCGTGCGCTACCCGGCGGCGGGAGCGCGCATCGTGCTCCGCACCGAGCTGGACTGGGACCGCGACGTCGAGCCCGTGGCGGTCTCCGACGACGGCACCTGCTTCACCTTCGCGCTCGAGGCGCGCCGGCCGTTCCTGCGCTTCAAGCCCTGCCTGCGGCTCGGCGCCGAACTGCACTGGGCGGTGGGCACCAACATGCTGCTGGTGATGACCCACGAGGGCGGCCGCGACGTCTTTCCGGGCTTCTTCACCCCCGCGACGGGGAGCTTCGCCCCGCTGCTCGAGGTCGACTCGGCGATCCTCGGCCGCAGCCACCGGGTGCGCGTCTACCTGCCCGCGGGCTACGACGAGAACCCGCTCCAGCACCACCCGGTGCTGTACATGCAGGACGGCCGCAACCTGTTCTTCCCCGACGAGGCGTTCGGCGGCCACGAGTGGCAGGTCGACGAGTCGCTGGACCTGCTCGACGGCATGAACGCCCTCGACGAGCTGGTCGTCGTCGGGATCCACTCGGGCGACCGCCTCCGCGACTACACCAAACCGGGCTACGAGGCCTACGGGCGGTCGGTGGTCGAGGAGCTGAAGCCCGAGATCGACCGCCGGTTCCGCGTCCGGTCCGGACGCGACGACACCGGGGTGATGGGCTCGTCGCTCGGCGGCGTGGTCTCGTTCTTCCTGGCCTGGGAGTGGCCGGAGGTCTTCGGCCACGCCGCCTGCCTCTCCAGCACCTTCTCGCACCGGGACGACCTGGTGGAGCGGGTCCTCACGGAGCGCCGGCGCCCCTGCCGGTTCTACCTCGACAGCGGCTGGCCCGGCGACAACTTCGAGGTCACGCTGGCGATGGCGCTGGCCCTCAGCCGCGCGGGCTACGAGTACGGCCGCGACTTCCTGCACCTCGCCTTCCCGCTGGCCGGGCACCACGAAGGCGCGTGGGCCGAGCGGCTGCACGTGCCGCTGCAGCTGTTCTACGGGCGGCTGGGCACGGCGGCCGTGGACGCCTGCGGATAGCCGACGCGGGCCACCCAGCACTCGACCGTCTCGCGGTCGTACGGCAGCGACGTGAAGCTCGGCGCCGCCGGCAGCGTCGTCCGCGCGACCGGCGTCAGCGCCAGGGGGCGCTCGAGCGCCGTGCACGCCGCGCGCCCCTCCGGACTGGTGCAGATCGAGCCGTGGACGTAGTAGACGCACCGGCCCGCTCCGGCCGGCCCGGGGTCGAGCGTCCGGCCCTCGCCGAAGGACAGCGGGTACCGGGGCGGGTAGACCGGGAGGTAGAGCGTCCGGCTCCCGGCATGCGAGACGTGCGCGACGTAGCAACCCGCCGGGAGCGCGGCGAGCTGCGTGCGCAGCCAGCGGTACTCGAGGTGCTCCGTCGTCCGCGCCCGGACGACGGGGACGCCGAGGCCGACGAGGAGCAGGGCCAGCACGGCCGTGAGGGCGATCGCGACGCGACCCCGCACGTGGGCGGCGAGCGCGAGCAGCGGCAGGGTCAGCAGGACCCGCGCGTACCCGTGCTGCGCGATCGCGCTCTGGCCGAAGCTCTGCACCGTCGCGGCCAGGTAGAGCACGACCGGCGCGGCGGCCAGGACGAGCCAGCGGGTGTCGCGCCGCCACGTCGCGGCGACCGCGGCCGCGACGAGCGCGGCGGCGCCGAGCAACACGCCGGGATGCGGGGACTCCGGCCGCATCAGCGCGCCGTCGCGCAGCAGGCGGAAGGTCGACGCGACGACCCCGCCGGACACGACGGCGACGACCGTCCCCACGAGGACGGCGGCGCCCGCCGCGAGCAGCAGCCGACGCCGCCAGGAACGGACCGCGGGAACGGCCAGCGCGAGCGCGGGGACCAGCGCCGCCGGGCCCCACGCCACCGGATGGACGCGCACGACCTGGGCGCAGAGCAGCGCCGCCGCGAGGCCGAACGCGCCGCCGACCCACCAGCGACGGTCGAGGACCGAACGGGCCGCGGCAAGCAGCAGCGCCGACGCGCCCAGCGTGAAAGCGGCCACCGCCGGGAGGTACGACTCGGTGGCCCCCAGGCGGATCGCCACGGGGTCGAGCGCGAGCAGCACGGCGGCGCCGAACGCCGCCTGCGGGTCGAGCCGGAGCAGCCGCGCGACGACCCAGGCCAGCGCGGGGATCGCGGCGCAGAGCGTCGCGTTGGCCAGGAAGACGGCGGTGTCCGGCGAGCCGCTCCACAGCGCGGCGAACGGCCCGAGGAGCTCGGCGTAGCCGGGACCGTAGTGGGAGAGGCTCCCCGAGCCGGCGATCGCCGCGGCGAGCCAGGCAGGACCCTGGCCGTTCACGTGGAACGGACCCCAGGGGCCGAGGGCCGCGCGCAGCACCAGCGCGGCGCCCCACAGCGCGACCGCGAGCCCGACATCCCGCGCGCGCGGACGCGCGCCGACGAGACCCGCGACGGCCAGCGCCAGGGCGACGAGCGGGATCCACGGGGTCCCCCGGCGCGACGGGCGCTCCCCGGCGGCCGGCGGGGACGCGGACGAGCCGTCCGACGGCGGCGCGTCGAGGCGCTGCCAGAGGAACCCGGCCTCGCCCGCGCGGAGGCGCGCCTCGAGCGCCGCGAGCAAGCCCGGCGGCGGCGTGCCGCGGGGCCGGACCGCGAACTGCGCCGTCCGGCGCGCGACGTCCCCGGCGCTCTCGGGATCGAGCAGCTCGACGACGACGGCGCCGGCCGCGCAGGCGTAGCGGGCCACGATCCGGTCCGGCTCGATCGCCGCGCCCCGCAGCCGGCACCCGCCGGGCAGCGAAGCGTCGCCGCCGAGCAGCTCCTGGACGAGCGTCTCCTGTCCCGGGGGGATCGCGCGCCCCGCGGCGCTCGCGGCCGGCGCCGCTCCGGCGAGGAGCAGGGCCGGGAGGAGCGGGGCCGCGACACGTCGAACGCGGAGCATGCCGGTCCTCCGTCGCCGCCGCGGCGCCCGGCGCTAGACGTCGGCCTCGCGGCAGCAGAGGTTGTCCGCCGTGGCCGGGCCGCACATCAGGCCGGAGCGGAACAGGGTGATGCAGTCGACCAGCAGCCGGTAGTAGTAGTCGCCCATCTCGTTGTTGCCGGGCTCCAGGTCCCGGCTGCGCTCGACGTCCCACTGGTCGATGAAGCACCCCGACGGGTACGTCGCGCAGGGGCAGGAGGGATGGGCGTCGCAGGGCTGGCGCTGCGCGATCCACTCGTTCCAGCCCGTGATCGTCGCGATCGGGACGTCGGGGTTCCGGAGCAGCGTCTCGAACTGGCGGCGGAACGTCAGCCCGCGGTGCTTCGGCGTCGCCGACGGCAGGGACATGTACGTCTCCTGGTACGCCGCGGCGATCGAGATCTGCTCGAGCCGCCCGCCCAGCACGGCCGAGCGCTGCGCGCACAACGCGGCCGCGGTGGGGTCCTCCCGGCAGCGCTGCATGAAGCTCCACATCGGCCCGTCGTCCGCGAACACGCCCCACATCCGGCGCAGCGTGTAGTCCGACGACAGCGCCTCGAACTTCGCCTCGTTGGTGACGTGGACCTCGTTCTCGGTCACCAGCACCAGCGGCCGGCCGAGGTACTCGAGCTGCATCCCCGGGTAGCGGCCGAGCATCTGGAGCAGCGCGTCCACCGTGTACTGCGCCGGGTCGGTGCCCGCCTGCGGCAGCGGAACCCAGGGGACGACGCGGGGCGCGCGGTCGATCGTGCTCCACACGGCCAGCAGCCGCTCCATCGGCTCGAGGATCATCTGTCGCGTGCGGTCGGAGCGCCCGTCCACGTAGGCGTGGTTGGTCACGTCGACGAAGATGAAATCGATGCCGGCGTCGCGGAGCAGGGTCGCGTGCCGGACCAGCAGCGCGTCGTTCCGCGCCAGGCAGTAGTAGCCCGCCTCCGGCTCGTCCCACCAGTGGAACTCCCCGATCGGGCCCCAGCTCTGCCGCCCCGCCAGCACCTCCGAGATGTCGTGGACCGGCGTGCCCGCGGGGTTGTCCGCGGACACGACGCAATGCCACGAGTTGTAGAACATGCCGAGCTTCGTCGCCGAGGGGTCCACCGGCCCCGCGTAGCACTCGTGGGTGTCGTCGTCGCACAGGAACCGGCTGCCGTCGCAGTGCGCGTCCTCGAGGCAGTCCACGCAGTACCCCTCGAGGCAGTACCCGCCACCGGGCGCCAGCAGGCAGGTGCCGAGCGTGCAGCGGTAGCGACAGACGCCGTGGTAGCAGCCCTGCGAGTCGAGGCAGTCGTCGTCGCCGAGACACTCGGGCGGGGTCGCGACATCCGCGTCGGCCTCCCCGTCCGCCGCGCCGTCGGCATGGTCTCCGGTGTCGGCACCGAGCTCCGTCTCCACGTCGACCCCGAGCTCGGCGTCGCCGTCCCGCGGTGCATCGACCTCGAGCCGCGCGTCGACCCCGGTGTCCTGACCCTGGTCCGGGGAGCAGCCGACGGCCGGCGACGCCGGCGCCGCAATCCACGCCAGCAGCAGGGCCGCGCCGAACCGCGCACGGACCGTTCTCGCACCCCTCCGGCCGCCCGTTCCGTCCATCATCGTCCGTCCTTCCCCCCTCGCCCGCGCTCCGGGCCGCCGCACCCGCCGGCCTCGTCGGCCCGCTCAGCGTGCCCGGCCGAGCAGCCGGTCGAGGGTCACGCCGACGGCCACGCGCACCGACAGGTGGTTGTAGTCGGTGGGACCGAGGATCGGCTCGAGCAGCAGCTCGCAGAGGTCGAGCGCCTCGTCCGCCAGCCCCCACCCGGTGCCGAACACCAGCAGCACGGGCCGCGACTCCACCGCCAGCCGCTCGCGCAGCACGGCCCAGCCGACCGTCGGGCGGCCGTGCGCGTCGGCCGCCGTGGCCACCACCAGCGGCGCCGTCCCCGTCTCGCGGCGGATCGCCTCGACCGCGTCGCCCAGCGTCGGCACCGTCCGCACGAGTTGCAGGGCGTCGGCGCGCTGCGGCACCCGGGCGCCGGACTCGCCCTCGAGCCAGTGCGCCGCCACCGTCTGCACCAGCTCGCGCTGCGCCGTGATCGGCGTCACCAGGTGGTAGGCATCGATGCCGTAGGTCCGCGAGGCGCGGGCGATGTCGTGGATGTCGAGGTTGGTGACGGAAGTGGCGACCACTTCCCGGGTGCGGGAGCGCACCGGATGGTGGACCAACGCGACGTCGATGCGCGGCCGCGCGGCGCCCGTCGCGGCCGCCTCGGCGTCCAACTCCGCCAGCAGCTTGCGGTCCTCGGCGGTCGGCGCGAGCCGTGCCAGCAGCTCGGGACGTTTCTGCCGGGTGCGGCGCAGCGCCTCCTTGCGGCGCCAGCGGCGGATCTGCTCGTGGTGCCCCGAGACCAGCATCTCGGGCACCTCGCGCCCGCGAAACTCGCGGGGCCGCGTGTACTGCGGGTACTCGAGCAGCCCCTGGGCGAACGACTCCTCGGTGGGCGAGTCGGCGTTGTGCAGCACGCCGGGCAGCAGCCGGACCACCGCCTCGATCACCGCCATCGCCGCCACCTCCCCGCCCTGCAGCACGAAGTCGCCGAGCGACAGCTCCTCGTCGACGTGTTCCCGGATCCGCTCGTCGAACCCCTCGTAGCGGCCGCAGCACAGCGCGAGCCGTTCCTGGGCCGCCAGCCGGACCGCGGCGGCCTGGTCGAACGGGCGGCCCTGGGGCGTGAGCAGGACCTTGCGCGTGCCGGACGGGAGCGACTCGAGCGCCGCGACGAGCGGGCCGGGCATCAGCACCATCCCGGAGCCGCCGCCGTAGGGCACGTCGTCGACGCTGCGATGCCTGCCCTCGGCGAAGCCGCGGAAGTCGAGCAGTCGGACGGCGAGGCGGCCGTCGGCCAGCGCCTTGCCGAGGATGCTCTCGCGCAGGAACCCGTCGAACAGGTCCGGGAACAGCGTCAGGACGTGGATCTCGCGCAACACGGACATCGCCGCCCCGCCTACTTCCCGGGAACCAGCAGCGACAGGTCGCGGACGACCAGCGTGCGCCGCTCGAGGTCGACCTCCCCGACGTGCTCGTCGACGAACGGGACATCGACCTCGCCGAGCTCCGTGCCGGCGACGACGACGACCGCCTGCGCGCCGTTGTCGTAGACGCGGACGACGCGGCCGAGGGGCCGGCCGCCGGGGTCGAGCACGTCGAGGTCGAGGAGATCCTCGGCGAAGAACTCGCCCGGCTCGGGCTCCGCCAGCCGGTCGCGAGGCGTCGACAGCACGGCGCCGCGGAGCGCCTCCGCGTCGTTGCGGGTGACGACCCCCTCGAAGGTCACGAGCCACTGGGCGTCGGGGAGCGGTCGGGCGTCGGCCAGCGCCAGCTCCTCCGGGGGCGCGGCGGGGTCGGCGCCGCGGCGGCGCACCAGGAGCGCGTCCAGCTCCAGGAGCGCCTCGGACTCCGGATGATGCAGACGCACGACGACGGCGCCGCGAAGCCCGTGGGCCCGGGCGACGTACCCGAGCTCGGTGAGCGTCGGAGCGTCGGGCGGGCCGCCCGCGCTACTCGGCGATTTCGAGCTGCGCGCGCTTGCGGAGCTTGGTCGATGCGGCCGCAAGGATCGTCCTCATCGCGCGCGCCGTCTTGCCCTCGCGTCCGATCACCTTGCCGAGGTCCTCCTTGGCGACGCGCAGCAGGATGATCGAGGTATGCTCGAGGGCGTTCTCCTGCACTTCGACCTTGTCGGGGTTGTCCACCAGAGCCCTGGCGATGTACTCGATCAACTGCTTGAGTTCCATGGTCCCACTCCCGCCTGTGGTGCCCGCTCGGGCTCTTCCGCCGACCGTTCCCCCCAGAGAAAGAAGCCCGTGTGCCGGGACGTCCCGGCGCACGGAGCGCTACTTCGCGGCCGCGCTCAGCGCCTTCTCGTAGCGCTTGGCGATCTGCGCCACGGTCTCGGTCGGCTTGGCGCCGACCTTGAGCCAGTGCTTGTACCGGTCGAGGTTCAGCTTGACCTTCGCCGGGTTGGGCACCGGATCGTACCAGCCCACCTGCTCGATGAACCGGCCATCGCGCGGACTCCGCTCGTCGGCCACGATGATCCGGAAGAACGACCGCTTGCTGGTACCCTTTCTGGTCATCCGAACGCGAACCATGACTGCAACAACACTCCTCTCGGGCCCCGGAACGGGCGCCCGTCCCGGGCGCTCGGCCCGGGCAGACCGGGCGGTAAGCTAGCAGGGCCGCCGGGCTTTTGCAACCGCCCCGGGATTGATGCTAGACACGGTCCATGAAGGCGGCAAGCCGCACGCGAAGTTCGGTCGCCGCGGTCCTCCGGCGGGCGCTCGCCACGCTGGGCCTGCCGGAGTTGATCCTGTGTTCGTTCCAGGTGTTCGTCCTCACCGCCCTGCTGTTCCGGGAAGCCACCGACGAGCTCAACCGCAAGCTGTTGATCCTGCTCGGGTTGTTCGTGATCTACGTCCTCCAGGCGCAGCTGCTCCGGGCCCGGCCGGGCGAGCGCCGTCCGCACGTGCGCCGCGCGGCCCGCCGGCTGACCACGCTCATCTTCGTCCTGCTGACCTATTTCCAGCTGCGTTGGATCATCCCGGCCTTGCACCCCGGCTCGTTCGACTCGGCCCTGGCCGAGATCGACCTCGCGATCTTCCACGCGCCGGTCGCCGCCCTGCTCCAGCCGTACCTGGACTACGCGACGGTGGAGTGGTTCGGCTTCTTCTACTGGTCGTACTTCTACGTCATCGGGGGGTACACGATCGCCCACTGCATCTTCGAGCGGAACGAGGAGCGGTTTGCCGGCTACGGGACGGGAATCGTCGCCGTCCACGCCTGGGGCGGCTGGCTCGGCTACTTCCTGCTGCCCGGCTTCGGTCCCTACGTCCACCACGCCGCCTCGCTCGAACCGCTCGAGGGCGGCACCTTCCTCGCGATGTCGGGCACCGCCTACTCCTGGGGCGCCCTGCGCGACATCTTCCCGTCGCTCCACACCGCCGTGATGTCGTTCATCACGATCCACGCCTTCCGCCGCTGGGGCGTGCACTGGCTGTACAAGCCGGTGGCGATCCTCTACCTGTTCTGGACGCTGCAGATCGTGATCGCCACGCTGTACCTGCGCTGGCACTACACGGTCGACCTGGCGGCCGGCCTGACCGTCGCCTTCGTCTGGGGCTTGGCGTCCGACGGCCTGGCGCGGCGATGGGGGGAATTCCGCAAGGCGCAAGGGGAGTTGGATCCATGGTTCTGAGAGAGCGCTGGAAGTACGGATGAGCCGCGGCCGCGCCACGGACCCGGCTTCCGTCGAACCGCGGTTCCGGCTGCCCACCTGGGCCATCGACCTACTGTGCGCGGCGGCGCTGCTCGGGCTGGCGACGTTCCACCTGCGCGGCGCGTTCGCCGGCGGGTTCCCGGTCAGCGAGGACTACGACACGCTGATCCTGCAGTACCCGATGCACCGGGCGCTCGGCGAGGCGCTGGCGGACGGCGAGTTGCCGTGGTGGGTTTCCGAGGCGGGGCACGGGCTGCCGCTGGTGGCCGAGGGCGAGGCCGGGGTGCTGTTCCCGCCGAACCTCGTGCTGTTCGGCCTGCTGCCGCCCTACGAGGCGTACGTGCTGGCGCTGCTGCTGGCCCTCGCCGCGCTCGGCATCGGCACCTACGGCCTCACCCGGTCGCTCGGCGCCGGCCCCCCGGGCGCGCTGCTCGCCGGCTCGGCGCTGATGCTGTCGGGCTTCGCGCTGGGGCACGAACACCACCTGTCGCTGCTGCGGACGGCGGCGCTGCTGCCGTGGCTGTTGTGGGTGGCCGAGGCCCACGTGCGGCGGCCGCGCTGGGTCACCGTGGGGCTGGGGGCGCTGGTGGTGGCGCTGCAGTGGCTGGCGGGCAACCCGCAGCTGGCGCACCTGTCCGCGGTGACGCTGGCGGCCTACCTGCCGACCCGCGCCTGGATGGAGGCGTCGGGCGCGCCGCGGGCGCGGCTGCGCGCGGCGGGGTGGGGACTGGCCGCCGCCGGCGGCATGGTCCTGGTCGGCCTGCTCGTCGCCGCCGTGCAGGTCCTGCCGTCGTACCTCTACGCGGCGGAGACCATTCGCGCGAACGGACTGTCGTGGACGGACGCGACGGTGCTCGGATACCCCCCGCGCGACCTGCTGATGTTCCTCGACCCGGCTGCCTTCGGCACGCCGATGGACGACGGCTTCCAGTCGGCGCCGGGGGAGCGCTGCGTGTTCTGGGAGAACGTCGCGTACGTCGGTCTCCTGCCGCTGCTGCTGGCGCCGTACGCATTCGTGGCGCGAGAGCTGCGGCGGCGCGCGGCGCTGCTGGGGTCGCTCGCACTCCTGGCGCTGCTGATCGCGCTCGGACGCCACACGCCGGTCTTCCGCGTGCTGTTCGAGGTCCTCCCGGGCTTCGACCGCTTCCGCGTGCCGCAGCGCTGGCTGCTCGTCGCGGCCCTGGCCATCGTGACCCTCGGCGCCCTGGCGCTGACCGCCGGCGCACGGCGCGTGGCCGAGCGCTGGTCGGCGCGCAACGCCACGCTGCTGGCCTTCGCCCTGGCCGGTCTGGCAGCCTACGACGTCGGCCGGTTCGGCGACGGCTACTACCCGACGCTGCCGCGCGACGAGGTCGAGTCGCCCTCGCCCACCGCGACCCAGCTCGGCGCCGGACCGCTGCTGGCCGTCCCCGTCCACGGCCCGCACGTCGCCCGGCCCGGTGGACCGCGCGCCGGCGACTGGTTCGGCCGCGACGCCCTCGCCCTCGTCTCCCACTCGCTCAACGTCGCCTGGGACATCCGCTCGCCGCTGATGTACGTCGGTCTCCCCACCCGACGCTCGCAGCACTTCGAGGACCGGACGGTCAACACCCTCGCGCGCACGATGGACAGCGACGGCGTCTCCCGCCCCGGCTCCGCCTGGGCCACGGCGACCGCCGCCAACGGCGTCGCCTGGATCACCTCGTTCGTGCCGATCGAAACGCCCGGCCTCGAGGAGGCGTTCCGCGCCGACGTCGTCGGATACCGCGTGCCGGTGCACGTCTACCGCAACCGCTTCGTTCGCCCGCGCGCGACCGTCGTGGGGCGGGCCCACGCCGTCCAGGACGAGACGCAGGCGCTCGACCTGCTGCTCGCCGACCCGGGAATCGACCCGGGCGGCGAGACGATCGTCGAGGCGCCGCGCGGCGGCATCCCGGAGGACGACGCGGTGGGCGCCGCCGGGACGGCGCGCGTGGTTGCGGAACACCGCGGGCGCCTGGAGCTCGAGGTGCTGGCCGAGCGGGACGGGTGGCTGGTGACGACCGACGCCCCGCTCTCCGGCTGGAGCGTCGCGGTCGACGGGAAGCCGGACGACCTGCTGCCGGCCGACGTGCTGTGCCGGGCGGTCCGCGTGCCGGCGGGGACGCATCGGGTGGTGTTCGAGTACGACCCGCCGGGCCGAACGGCCGGATGGCTCGCCAGCGGCGTCGGCCTGCTGCTGCTCGCCGGACTCTTCGTCCTGGGTTTCCTGCGACGCGAGCACCGCCCGACGAAGCCCGCCGCGGAACAAACCGATACCCGACCCAAGAAGCGCGGATTCAGTGCGCGTCGAAGCAGATCTCGACCCGGTTGACGATCAGCGCGTACGACGACGGACCGGGATAGATCCGCAGCAGCACGCCGTCGTCCCCGGCCGAGAAGGCGTCCGTGGCGTCCGCGCCGTACCAGCGGTAGGGCACCGAATTCCACACCAGGTTCGTCGGCGCCGCGCCCGTCCCCTCGAACGTCTGCCAACTGAAACTGCCGCTCGTCGTCGTGGCGAAGCTCCGGCCGTAGATCGCGAGCGTCACCCCGTCGATGGCCGACAACCCCACGGTCGATAGCTCGACATCGATGAACGCCGTCCCGTCGAGACGCAGACCACCCTCCCCCAGGTAGATGTCGTCGTACGGCGGCGTGTACCCGATCGAGCGCGACGCCGCGCTGACGTGCCAGCGGGAGGTATCCGGCAGGTCGTTCACCTCGTAGTCCACGTATGCGGTCGAGCCGGCGCCGGAGCCCTCCCAGGCGAACCGGACCGCCAGCGTGCCGGGCGAGCCGGAGATGCAGCCCGAGGTCGCGTCCGCATCCGCATCCGCGTCCGCATCCGCATCCGCGTCCGCATCCGCATCCGCGTCCGCATCCGCGTCCGCATCCGCATCCGCATC
>JAFGHH010000208.1 GCA_016930215.1 Deltaproteobacteria bacterium | reverse complement strand
TGCCCCCGTGTCCGGTTCCATGCCGCGAAGGAGGTCACCGATGACCGAGGAACGCAAGCCGCAGGATCCCCCGACCCGCCCGAAGGTCCGGTCGCCCCGCGCGATCCGGACGCTCGTCCTCTGCGCCCTGGCGGCCGCCCCGGCCGCCGCCTGCGGCCCCTCGCAGACCGGCGGCCCGGCCGAGCCGCAGCCGAGCGCCGACGCCTCGACGTCCCCGGACCCGGACCCGGCGACGGACTACGGCGTGCCGATCGAGCCGTACCAGCCGGTGGTCTCCGAGTACGCGGTCGTCGAACCGGAGCCCTACGAGCCGATCACCGAGTACGCGGTCGCCCTGCCGCCGGAGCGCGAGGCGGTCGACGTGTACGGCGCGCCGATGACCGAGGAGTAGACCGGAAGGCGCCGCCCGTGGACGTAGACAGGATGGCGCGGCCCGTGGAGGTGGCGGCGCGGCGCTGGACCGCGCGAAGCGCGGGCCGAGCCCGCCGGCCCCGCCGGCGAGGCGACATCGGACGGCGCGGCCATTCGGCGCGACGACATCTCGGCGGCCCGCGTGTGCCCACGCCACCTCACCGGCCCTTCTCCTCCGGCAGCTGATACGTCCCGTCGAGCCGCCGCACCATCTCCGCGTGGCGGCGATCGAGCTCGTCCAGCTCCGCCGCGAACGCCGCCTCGTCGAGCTCCCCCTTGCGGCGCCGCTCCTCGAGCAGCTCGCGGTGGTTCTCGTACCAGCGGTCGGGGTCGAAGTTGTAGGTCATGCGCCCGACTCCGTCGCGCGCAGGAGCCGCACGAGGAGTCGCGTCCCGCGCCGCCGGTCGCTGTGCGCCTCCTCCGCCGGGCCGGTGCAGGACGGGCAGCCGTCGCGGCAGCCGCAACGCGTGACCAGCTCCTCGACGTCGGCCAGCAGCCCGTCGCGCATCACGAACAGCTCCTCGGCCAACCCCACCCCGCCCGGATACGCCTCGTACAGGTAGAGCGTCGCCGACTCGTCCTCCCCCTCGACGGTTTCGGAGAGGTTGACCACCAGGTCCCGCGGGTCGCACATCAGTCGCAGCGCTCCCAGATGCCGCAGCGCGTAGCCGAGCCCGTGCAGCGCATCGACCAGCGCGGGGCGACTCAGCTCGACCGCCTCGGCGAGCGAGGCCGGCACGGTCCACCAGATCCCGGCGGTGTGCGACTCGAGCTCCGGCAGGTGCACGTCGCCCCAGCCGACGTTCTCGTGGGTGTGGAACTTGATCTTCTTGTACCCGACCACCCGCTCGACGACCCGCACCTCGCCCCAGCCGACATCGACGCGGCCGTCCGCGGCCCGCGCCTCCCCCTCGCGCTCGAGGACGGTGACGCGCGAGTAGGTCTGGGCGTCGGTGTAGTAGTCGCAGTCGACGGGTCGGACGAACGCCTTGCGGTTCTCGTAATCGAGCTTCTCGACCTGGTAGGTCTCTCCCGCGTGCTGGTAGACCGCCTGGTCGTGCAGCATCGTGTGCGCGCCGCGGAAGTCCATCTCGCCCAGGACCTGATCGCGCGAGACATCGACCACCACGAAGTTCTCCACGCCGATCGTGCGCAGGCCGACCTGCTGCGCGGGGTAGGCGTCGGCGATCCAGTGGTAGCGGTCGCCGCCGTCGACGAGCACCTTCTTCTCGGCGAGGAACTGCAGGACCTCGCCCGTCCCCTGCTCTCCCAGCCGTCCCAGCGGCTCCCGCCGCTCGAACGGCAGCTCGAACGCCGCGCACTTCACGTGCGCCAGCAGGATCTCGAGGTTGTCCGGATTGACGCGGCCGTGCTCGACGCCGGCGTCCGTCAGGTAGCCCGGCTGGGAGGCGACGTACTGGTCCAGCGGGCTGGAGCTCGTGACGAGCACCGCGACGCTCGGCGCCAGCCGCCGCCCCGCGCGCCCGGCGCGCTGCCACAGCGCCGCCACCGAGCCCGGATAGCCGGCGAGGATCACGGCGTCGAGCGCTCCGATGTCGATTCCGAGCTCGAGGGCGTTGGTCGCCACGACGCAGCGCAGCGTGCCGTCCCGCAGGCCGTGCTCGATCTCGCGCCGCAGGTTCGGCAGGTACCCGCCGCGGTACCCCGCCACCCGCTCCGGGTCGCGACCCCGCTGCTGCTCGTGGTCCCGCAGGTACCGCAGCACCAGCTCCACCGCGTTGCGCGACTGGGCGAACACGAGCGTCTGCACGCCGCGGTCCACCAGGTCCTCGGCCAGCCGACAGGCGCTCTTGAGGTACGAGGCGCGGATCCCGAGCGCCGCATCGACCAGCGGCGGGTTGTAGATCAGCAGGTGCCGCTCGCCCCGCGGCGCCCCCGACCGCTCGACCGACTCCACCGGCTCCTCGAGGATCCGCTCCGCCAGCTCGCGCGGGTTGCCGATCGTCGCCGAGCAGCAGACGAACGTCGGCCTCGCGCCGTGGAACGCCGCGATCCGCTTCAGCCGCCGCACCACGTTCGCCACGTGCGAGCCGAACACCCCGCGGTACTGGTGCAGCTCGTCGATCACCACGTACCGCAGGTTCTGGAACAGCTTGGCCCACCGCGGGTGGTGCGGCAGGATCCCGGTGTGCAGCATGTCGGGGTTGGTCACGATCACCCCGCCCTGCTCGCGCGCCGCCCGCCGCACGTCGCCCGGCGTGTCGCCGTCGAACGTCACCACCCCGGCCGGGACCTCGGCGTCCCCCAGCAGGCCCCGCAGCGCCAGCTCCTGGTCGCGCGACAGGGCCTTGGTCGGGAACAGGTAGATCGCGCGCCCCGCCGGCTCCTCGAGCAGCCGCTGGGCCACCGGCAGGTTGTAGCACAGCGTCTTGCCCGACGCGGTCGGCGTCGAAACCACCACATGGCGGCCCGCCCGCGCGTGCTCGAACGCCTCGGCCTGGTGCACGTAAAGCTGCTCGACGCCGCGCTTCCGGAGGGCCGCGACGATCCGCGGGTCGAGCCCTCCCGGCATCGGGGCGACGACCGCCTCCTCGGCCGGCAGCTCGAGCCGTCCGACGATGCACTCGGCCACCGGCAGCCGCGTCCAGGACTCCAGCGTCGCCTCGACCCCCTCCGGGAACCTGCCGGGCAAGCTGCGCATGAGTGGGGATCTACCACAGAGGCGCGGGGAACGCCGAGGGTTCTTGTCCGGGGAGCGGCGAGGACGAGGCGCGGAGCCGCGGAGAGCGCGCGGGCCGGTCTACGGCACGTCGAGCCGCATCAGGAACACGTCCTCGTCCGGCATCGCGCCGTCGGTCTTGTCGACGGCATTCTGCAGGACGAGCGCGGCGGGCGGGTCCTCCCAGGTGCGGTGCGAGGCCGCGTCCTGGAACGAGCCGTTGGCCATGTTGAACATGTTGGCCGTCGTGATGTCGGTCACCGCCGGCGCGTAGTCGGTCCACTCGCCGATCCCGTCGTACCAGTAGCCGCGGTACCAGGCGCCGTTGTGGTTGCTGGTGTAGACCTGACCGGCCACCAGCAGGTCGGCGCCGGACAGCGCGAACCCCTTGACGAAGTGCGTCGCCATCTCCTCGGTGCCCTTGCCGCCGAAGAACCACGAGGCCCAGTCGAGGCCGCCGTCGGCGGCGGCGACCTTCAGGATCAGCCCGTCGCCCATATTGGTATCGAAGTCGCTGAAGGCGATCCGGCCGCCGGCGTACAGCGCATCGCCGAGCACGCGCACGACGTGCGCGTTGTTCTTGCCCGACGAGCCGGCCGGGTCGTCGTAGGTCTTGGCCCAGGTCAGCGTGCCGGTCGCCCCGGAGAACTTCGCCACGGCGAAGAAGGTGTCGGCGCCGCGGCGGTCGCAGGCGAGGTAGACGTCGCCGGCGGCGTCGAGGGCCATCGACACGAAGGCCGAGCCGAGGCCGAGGTCGACCTGCTTGGCCCAGGCCAGGGTCGGCGTCGCCGTGGTGGCCCCGGTCAGCTTGAGCAGGAAGCCGCGGTTGTTGGTGTAGCCCGCCACGAACACGTTACCGGCGCCGTCGCCGCGGACCGTGTAGCCCCGGTCGTTCGTTCCGGCGGCCAGGTCGATCGCCAGGTCGAACAGCGGCGCCGCGTCGGCCTTCTGCAGCGCCAGCAGCATCACGTGCGACTCCGAGCCGCTGGTGTCGGCCCCGGTCGTGCCGGCGACGTACACCAGGTTGCCCGCCACGTCGACCGCGTACCCCGTCGCGCCGTCGTTGGCCTGGTTGTGGGCGGCGTTGGCGGCGAAGAGGCGGTCCCACATCAACGCCCCGTCCGATTCCTGGACCTTCATCACCAGCGCATAGGCGCTGTCCGGCGAGTTGGTGCCGTCGCAGGTCTGGCCCGCGATGTAGATGAACCCGGCGTCCTCATCGATCGAATCGGTCGCGCCGGGGTCCCCGTCGCCGGTGTACGGCACCCAGTCCCGGTGCCCCGCCGTCCAGTTGCTGTACCAGGTCTTCTGCCACGCCAGCGCCCCGTCGGCATTGACCCGCGAGACCAGCAGGTCGTAGGCGAAAGCATCGACGAGCTGCGTCGTCCAGCCCACGGTGTAGGCGTTGCCCGCCGCGTCGGCCGCCATCCCCGCCACGGTCTCGTCGTTCGCCGCGGTGCCCCAGACCTTGTGCCAGGTCGCCGAGGCGTCGGGCGAGAACAACGCCTGCTGCGTGCCGCCCGAGCCGCCATGACCGCGGACGTTGACGGTCAGGGTGTGCGTCGTGTCGTAGGTCAGGACCAACGTCGCGGTGCGCTCCGAGGTCTCGACCGGGAACAGGCGGATGTAGA
The DNA here is from genome assembly GCA_016930215.1 of Deltaproteobacteria bacterium. Lineage (GTDB taxonomy): Bacteria > Myxococcota_A > Polyangia > DRWM01 > JAAZOP01 > JAAZOP01. The sequence continues at coordinate 2,705 of JAFGHH010000208.1, read as the reverse complement.
AGTCGCGCGTGCCGTCCGGCGCCAGCGCCTCGTCGGCCAGCGACAGCGGCGAATGCAGCAGGTCCGCCTCCCGCAGCTCGAACTCCTCGGGCATCACGCCGGTGCCCGGCGTGATGGTCAGCGAGTTGAGCGTCACCGCGGCGTCGCCGTCGTTGCGAATCGTGAACAGGTCGAGCTGCTCGCTGTAGACCACGACCGTGCTCGTCCCGTTGTTCAGCGGGATGTAGTAGCTGCCACCGTCGGGGATGTCGCCCGCCGACGACTGGTACAGGAAGACCGGACCCATCGGCGTGGTCTCGTCCCCGCCCGCATCGTCCACGACCTCGACCTCGCCCGCGTCGTCGTCTCCGTCGGCCCCCGTGTCGTCCGGCTCGACGTGGTCCACGACGTCCGCGTCGGGGTTGTCGTCGTCGTCCCCGCAGCCCGCCCACAGGACGCAGGCCGACAGCACCACCCAGGCCCATGCACGCATCTGGTCCTCCTCCCCGGCAGGGTCGTCGAGGCCCGCCGTACCGACCGGTCCATCCGGTCTTGTTGGAGATTCAGTTTCTCACGCATCCGACAGGTTGGCAACAGAAGAACAGAGAGGACGAGCCGGAGAGCCGTCCCGCCGGGTGACGAACCGCGGAAGCGGACTGCGGCACCGTGTCTCGTTGGAGGCGGTCGGCGTGGAGCCCACCGCGCGGCGGCCCGCCCCCACGTGCTCGAACGCCTCGACCCGGTGCGCGTGGAGCCGTTCATCGAAGCGACGCGCGGCCGCCTTGCGCCCGCGGAGCGGGCCGCACGACCAGCGTCCCGACGGAGAGACTACTCGTTGTCGATGTTGACGACCCGCGCGTCGACCGCGTCGAGCTCGTCGTACGCCGGATCGAGGCTCACCGCGGGAGCCGTGACGGCCAGATAGGGCTGGTTGCCGTCGGGGATCAGGTCGTCGACGCCGGTGACGGTGATCACCTGCGGGACGCTCCAGTTGACGACGGTGAACGTCACCGAAGAGGGCGCCACCGTCCCCTCGGTCAGGTCGCTCGAGGACAGCCCGATCGTGACGCTGGCGGTGGGCTGCGAGTTCAGCACGATCGTGAACAGCGCGATCCCGCCGTCCTCGCTCGTCGTCAGCCCGGTATTCGGCACGACCCGGATGCCCGCCGTGTCGTTGTCGATGTTCGTCACCGACACGTTCGCGGGGTCCCGCCCGTCGTAGTTCGGATCCAGGCTCTCCGCCTCCGCCGTGACGATCGTGTACGGGACGTCGCCGTCGGCGACCAGGTCATCGACCCCGGTCACCGTCACGGTCTGCGCCACGGCCCAGTTGACGCTCGTGAACGTGACCACCGAGGGCGCGACCGTCCCCTCCGTCGTGTCGCTCGAGCTGAGCGCGATCCGCACGTCGGCCGTCGGTTGCGAGTTCAGCCGAATCGTGAACGTCGTCGGCGTCCCGGTCGGCCCCTCCGACGTCTCGAGCCCCTCCGTGGGCGCCACGGTGAACCCGGGGCTGTCGTTGTCGATGTTCGTCACCGCCACGTCCTCGGGGTCGATGCCGTGGTAGCCGGAATCGCCGCTGACCGCCGCCGCCGTGAGGATGGTGTACGGCTGGTCGCCGTCGGCAACGAAGTCATCGACGCCCGTGACGGTCACCACCTGCGGCGCGTTCCAGTTGAGGCTGGTGAAGACGAGCGAGGTCGGAGCGGCCGTGCCCTCCGTCGGGTCGCTGGAGGAGACTCCGATCGACACGTCCGCCGTCGGCTCCGAGTTGAGCACGACGGTGAAGATCGTCGGAACACCGACCGGGCCCCCTTCGGTCGTCGTCAGGCCGGACGTCGGCGCGACCGTGATGCCGGGGCTGTCGTCGTCGGTGTTCGTTGCCGAGACGTTGTCGGCGTCGAGGCCGTTGTAGCCGCTATCGGCGCTGACCGCGGGCGCCGTGACGAGCGTATACGGCTGGTTGCCGTCGGCGACGTCATCGTCGACCCCCGTGACGGTCACCGTCTGCGGCGCGGCCCAGTTCTCGGTCGTGAACGTCAGGGACGCCGACGACACCGTGCCCTCGCCTTCGTCGCTCGAGGACAGTCCGATGACCACGTCGGCCGTCGGCTGCGTGAGCAGCACGACCGTGAACGTCGCCGTCCCGCCCGCCTCCGTCGTCACGAGACCGGTGATCGGGTTGACGCGGATGCCGGGCGTGTCGTCATCGATGTTCGTGACCGCGGCGTCGGGCCCGTCGAGGTGGTTGTAGCCCGAGTCCGTGCTGGTCGCCGGCTCCGTGTTCACCGTGTAGGGCTGGTCCCCGTCGGGTTCCGGGTCGTCGACGCCCGTCACGGTGACGAACTGCGGAGCGTTCCAGTTGAGGGTGGTGAACGTGAGCGACGCGGGCGACACCGTGCCCTCGCCTTCGTCGCTCGAGGACAGCGGGATCGTGACGCTCGCCGTCGGCTCCGAGTTCAGCCGGACGGAGAACAGTGCGACGCCGCCGGCTTCCGTGGTGATCAGTCCCGCGGTCGGCGAGACGGTGATGCCCGGGCTGTCGTTGTCCGTGTTGCTGGCGGAGACATCCGTGGGGTCCAGCTCGTCGTAGTCCTCATCGTCGCTGACGGCCGGTGCGGTGACGATCGTGTACGGCTGGTTGCCGTCGGCGACCAGGTCATCGACGCCCGTGGCGGTCACGGTCCGCGGCGCGTTCCAGTTGAGGCTGGTGAAGACGACCGACG
>JAFGHH010000207.1 GCA_016930215.1 Deltaproteobacteria bacterium | reverse complement strand
TGTCGGCGGCGTCGGCTTGGGTGGTGTCGGCGGCGTCGGCTTGGGTGGTGTCGGCGGCGTCGGCTTGGGTGGTGTCGGCGGCGTCGGTTTGGGCTCGGGCCCGTCGTCGGCGATCTCGAGGTTGGCCTTGTCGCCCAGATGCGCGGCGCGCCAGGCGAGCGCCCGGCGGACGATCTCCTCGCCGGACGCGTCGAGCGCCAGGAACTGGACGCCCATGCCGAACCGCTCGCCGGGTCGCTTCGGGTCGAAGGCCCTCGTCCAGGCGACGCGGCCGACGCCGGCGATGGCCGTCGAACCGTCCTTGAGGAGCAGCTCGAAGCGGACCTCCGTGCCCTGGTCTCGGGGCTGCTTCGTCGGGACGAAGATGCCGCCCTTGCTGATGTTGGCGGCGTATCCGTCGAGGAAGGAGTCGATGGACGAGTAGCCGAGCCGAATCCGGAAGGTGGCCGCGATGCGGGGGGCGGCGCGGCGGTCGGCTGGCTGGTCCGTCATCCTGGAGCGTCCTCTCGCCTCCGTCATACACCGAAACGGCGAATCGGGGACACTTCTGGACACGGCTCACCGGGATTCCCCGGGACCGTCACCGCGGCGCGCGCAGGGTGAACAGCGCGATCTCGCCCGTGGTGCCGAGGCGCAGCGCCGGGCCCCAGAATCCCGTGCCGTCGCTGACGTACAGCCAGGTCCCCCCGTGCCGGTGCAGGCCGCTTACGTGCGGCTGCTGCAGGTGCACCATCGGGACCCACGGGTAGAACTGCCCTCCGTGCGTGTGGCCCGTCAACACCAGCCCCACGCCCCGCGCGGACGCCTCGAACACCGCCTTCGGCTGGTGCGCCAGCAGGACGATCGGCGGGTCGCCGACGACCCCGCGCAGTGCGGCCTCCAGGTCCGGGCCGTGGCCCGTCGCGAAGCCGCGCGAGCTGTGGTCGTCGATCCCCGCCAGCACCAGCCGCGCCCCCTCGACCCCGACCCACACGTGCTCGTTGTGCAGCACGCGGATCCCGAGCTCCGGCAGGTACGCCAGCCACGCCTCGACCCCCGAGTAGTACTCGTGGTTGCCGGTGACGAAGAACACCCCGTGCTTCGCCCGCAGCTCCCGCAACGGCTCGACCACCTCGCGCAGCGTTTCGACGTCGCCGTCCACCAGGTCGCCCGTGATCGCCACGAGGTCCGGACGCAGCTCGTTGGTCCGTCGCACGACGTCCGCGAGCCACTCGCGTCCGAGCGTCGGGCCCAGGTGCAGGTCGGTGAGCTGGGCGATCGTCAGCCCGTCGAGCTCCCGGGGCAGCCGCGGCAGCTCGACCTCGTGCCGCACCACCACCGGCGGTCGCAGCGCGAAGTACAACCCGACCAGCGAGGCGACCAGCGCCGTGCCCCCGGTCGCCAGCGCGCCCCAGCGGAACCAGGCCAGCCGCCGCGCCGGAGCCTCCAGCCAGTACGCCGCGTGCGAGGCCTTGGCCCAGACCCAGGAGCCGAACCGTCCCAGGTCGGCCAGCCCGAGCAGGAACAGCAGCAGGACCAGCATCCCCATCCAGAAATAGGGGAGGAACAGCACCCAGCGCGAGACGTCCGGCGACAGCGTCCGGCTCAGCAGGAACGAGGCCGGCAGCAGGAGCGCGAGCCCGATCACCACCCAGAGCCCGACGTGGCGCCAGACCGCCGGCAGGCCGGTGTCGTGCACCAGCCGGCGCCAGACGTAGTAGTGCGACCCGCCGACGAACAGCACGACCATCAGCAGGAACAACCCGAACTGGAGCCACCGCGCCATCGGCCGCTTCCTCTACCAGCCTGCCGCCGGAATGCCCAAGCGCCTCGACCTCGCAACCCCCCCGGCCGCCGCGCCCCACCGTGCGCACTCCGTCGCCGATCGTCAATCCCCGAACGGCGTGCCGCCTTCCCCCTCCGTTTCGCGATCGTGGTCGCAGTCGTCGGGTGCGGGTCGCGGCCTCGGACGAGGCCGCCTCAGCGCGGGTCCGGCACGCCGTAGCGCAGCACCGGCCCGAGGTCGTCGTCGTCGTCGTCGGGCGCCGGGACCGCGTAGGCCGCCACCGGAGGCGGTACCGGCGCGCCGTAGAACGTGATCGGGTCGGGCAGCGGCGCCATGTACTCCGGTACCGGCTCCACCCCGTACATCGTTATCGCCTCCGGCGGCTCCACCGCGTACATCGGCCGGATGATCGGCTCGGGAATCCCATAGTCGGTGATCGGCACCCCGTACTCCGCCACGGGCGGCGGGACGACGTAGTCGCGCCGCCGCCGCGCGTCCTCGGGCTCCGAAGCGTCCCGCTCCTCCTCGTACCGGTCCTCCCCGGGCGCCCCGCGCCACACCCGCCCGCTGCCGTCCTCGTCCTCCCGCGCGACTCGGACGTCCGCACTCCCGGCCCCCGCGTCGGCCTCGTCCCCCCCGCGCCACACCCGTCCCGAACCGTCCGGCACCGCCGGCTCTCCCGCGTCCGGCTCCACCCCCGCATCGCCCGGTGACGGCTCGCCCGCGACCCACTTCCCGGCGTCGCTCGCCCCGCCTCCCTCCGTCACCGACACGCTGTCCGTTGGTCGCTCGGCGGACGTCTGCCGGGCCCCCGAGCAGGCCTTCATCGGCAGCGCCGCCAGCGCCGTCATCACCAGCGTCCGGATCATCCTGGCCGACCGGACCCGGGGACGTGGCGTTGTAGGTTTTGACTCGGTATTTCCGTGCGTTGCGTCGTCTCCGTTCCGGTTCTGCTCGAGCATTTCCGCCCTCCGCTTCCGCCCCGCAGGATCGCACTACGCACGAGCCGTGGTCGGGGGTCTTCCGGAGGCCCGCGGCCGACCGAGCACCGCGCCCGGGCCGCGCTCCGGTCGGGACCCCGTGCCCGCCGGGGCGCTACTTCAGCGGGTCGTCGTTGCCGCGGCCAAAGTCGCGAAGCACCGGCCGCGGCGGATGGATCCGCACCTCGAGCCGCCGGACATCCTGTGCGCCCGCCTCCTGGGCCGCGCCGGCGTCGGGCGAGGCAGGTTCGGCGGCTCCCGCATCGACCGGCGTCGCCGGCACGGACGGCGTCGCGTCGGGTTGGGGCGTCGCGTCGGGCATCCGGTCGATCGCGATCTTGGGCGGCGAGACCCGGACCTCGATGTCGGGCGGCTGGTCGAGGATGCTCGCCGCGTCGCCCGGCTCGGCGGCCGCCTCGGGCGCCGCCTCCGCGCCGCCGTCCACCGCGGCCGCGGCGACGGCGTCCTCCGCCAGCACGGGGGAAGCCGGCGGGAACTCGCGAACCTCGATCGGTACCTCCGCGTCCGCCGCCGGCTCGACGGCCGCCTCCTTGTCCCCCGTCTTCTTGCAGCCGGCGCCGCCGAGCGCCGCGCCGAGCGCCAGGGCGGCCGCCGTGCGCGCCAGCGGTCGCCGCGCGGCCGCCGGCTGCTGGTCCTCGAGCCACGACGGCTCGTGCACCACCGGCGCCGCGCCGTGCACGTGGATCCGAAACCGGCGTTCCCCCAACTCCACCAGGTCCTGGTCCAGCAGCACGACCGGCTTCTCGGCCGGCGCCTCGAGCCACCGGCCGTCGCGGCGCACGACGATGCGCGCGCCCTCCGGCCGCCGGTACAGGATCAACCGGTCGTCCTGCGAGATCCACAGCTCGAACGCCGCCGGGACCTCGCGCCGCCACAGCACTTCGCCCTGGTCGGTGACCCGCAGGCCGGGATCGGCCCCGGAGAGCGCCACGCAGCGCAGGTAGCGCCGGCTGGGCGCGATCGCCGCAGTGTCCTCGAGGCAGATCGCCAGCGGTTTCGGCACGCGAACCTCCCTTCCGTCGGCCGCCGCCCGGAGGCGCGGCCGTTCCGTAGACCGGTCAGGCCCTCGCGGCCTTGGGGGGCCGGACGAAGGTGGCGCCGCCGTGGGGGAAGACCCACACCGTCGCCTCGCGCGGCGCCCGGGCCGCCGCCCAGGCCACGAACTCGTCGAGCTTCCCGAAGATCCGCGCCATCCCCATCTTCCGGTCGAGCGCCGGGTCGAGCTTCTCGGAAAAAACGCCGTGGTGGTTGCGCCGCAGCATCTGCAGCGCGAAGTGCCCCACGAACACCTCCTCGACCGGCTCCCCCCGCTTCACCCGCTCGACCAGCCCGAGGATCCGCCGCGGGCCGAGCACCCGAACGAGCGTCCGCAGGAGCGGATACGGCAGGGAGCGCTTCGGCACGAAGATCTCCCCGAGCCCGTGCTCGCAGTAGACACAGCCCATCAGCACCCCGCCCGGCTTGCAGGCGTACAGCGAGTTGCCGACGCACTTGATCGATTGCCGCAGGTCGGCGTTCATCGGGTCCGAGTTGGCCAGCACGACGTCGGACTGCTCGGGCACCTCGAGCCCCGCCAACTCCGCCACGAACCCGGTCGCCCGCCGGTGCGCCTTGATCGGGTCGCCGCAGAAGAACCGCGTCGGCTTCGCCTGCTCGTTCATCGTCGCGTTGACCAGGAACACCGGCTTGCCCAGCAGCCCCGCGGCCTCCTCGAGGTCCAGGCGCATCGGCGAGCGCTCGGCGTCCTCCCCCACGTAGTCGAAGTGCTCCGGCTCCACCCCCTGCAGATGGTTGCGCCCGATCGTCTCCGTCCCCGCGCAGCCGGGGAGCAGCATCTTCAGGCCTCCGCCGAAACCCAGCAGCAGGTGCGGCTCGACCGCACCCACGCATACGATCAGGTCCGCCTCGGCCAGCCGCCGGTTGAACCGCACGCGGGTGCCGCGGGAGGTCGTGCCGACCTCCACCAACCCGGCCGCGTCCTTCGCGTCGTGACACCGCCAGCGGAACCGCCCGACGACGTCCCGGCCGAGCTTGCGCTCCACCTCCTCCGCCGTGCTGTCCCGGTGCACCCCGGTCGCGATCAGGAGCTCGACGTCCTCGTCGCGCGCCCCCGCCGCCCGCAGCTCCGCCAGCACCGCCGGCAGGAACGCCGCCACCGGCGTGGGACGCGAGTGGTCGTCGCTCACGATCACCACCCGCCGGCCCGCCAGCGCCCGCTCGGCCAGCCGTTGCGCCCCCACCGGCTCGCGCAGCGCCTCGGCACACGACGCCGCCGGGTCGGCCGCCGCCGGGAGCGCCCGCGGCTTGAGCTGCCCGAGCACCCGCCAGCGGTCGGGCAGCGGCACGGTCAGCCTGCGCCCCGCCCACGGCAGGTCGATCGGCTGGCTCACGGCGCGTCCCCCGCCGGCAGGCAGGCGCCCGGGTTCCCCAGCACCACGAACACCTGGAACTCGCGCCCCGTCTGCTCCGACGGGTCGATCGCCGTCGGGTTGCCCACCGGCTGCGCCGGCGCCAGCCCCGTCATCGGCAGCGCAAGCGGCGCGCCGTCGAACGTCCCCGACAGCACGGGTCCCGCGAACCAGTCCTGCGCGTTGCGCACCTCGAAGGCGTCCCCGACCTCCAGCACCCCGCCCAGGTCCGCCGCCACCGTGTCGGCCGACGCCCAGTTGTAGACCACGACGTGCGCCCGCTTCGGCTCCCACCGGTTCGGCCGCACGAAGACCCGCGCCTCCGTCGGGCGCGCCGCGACGTACGTGTTGTCCGGGTGGGCCGCCGGGTCGACCCCGCCGACCGTGCCGTAGAGCGTGTTGCCGGTCATCGCGACCGAGTTCCAGGCCCGCGCGAACTCGGTCCGCCCGACGAAGTAGTTGTCCGTCAGCACCACGTCCTCGTTCGGCTCGTAGTCGTACCCCAGCCGCACCGACCGCTCCTCGGGCCCCGGCGCCCACCCCAGGTTCTCGCGCAGCGCGATCCGCGCCGCCGGCTGCAATCCGCCGATCAGGCAGTTGTCCTTCTCCGTCCCGGTCCCGGCGGCCGCGACGCCGTTGCCGAACCACACGTTGCCCGCGAACTCGAATCCCTGGATCGAGCCGCCCTCGGTGTAGACGTGCACCCCGAAGCTGTAGTTGTTGAAGATCAGGTTGTCCTCGACCCGCTTCGTCCCCTCCAGGTTCTGCGCGTAGAACCCGTGGCCGTGCGCCCGGTCGTCGTCGTCGTAGCCGTTGTTGTAGATCAGGCAGCCGTAGACCTCGAGGTCGACCGCCGGCGTCCAGAAGCCGCAGTTGCCGCCGTCGTGGATCAGCAGGTTCACCAGCCGCAGGTTCGGGCCGAAGACGTCGATCGGCGCCGGACGGTCGCCCACGCGGTCGGTCCGCGAGTTCGTCAGCTCCAGCCCCCAGTACACCGTCCACTCCCCGTTCACCGCGAACGTCGTCTCGTCCGACGGCGCGCCGTCGAGCGTCGCCTGGTCGCCGGGCCAGACGCGGACCGTGATCGGCGCCTCCGCCGTTCCGGACAGCCGACCGTCGAACGCCCCGGCGTAGACCCCGCCGTGGACCCAGATCGTATCGCCCGGACCCACCGCCGCCGGGTGGGCCAGCGCCGTGGCGAGATCCCACGGTGCCGCGAGGCTCCCGTCGCCGCCGGGCGTGCCGTCGACCGTCACGTGGAACCCGTAGTCCGGGCCGCCGCCGTCCGGCGTGCACTCGCCCACCGCGCCGTCCTCCCCGGCGTCGTCCGGCGTCGTGCCGTCGCTGTCGGCATCGGCGTCGGCGCCGTCGTCCGGCGGCGGGACGTGGTCCTCGATCTCGCCGCCGCCCGCGTCGTCCGCGGCCGAATCGTCGCCGCCGCCGCACCCCGGCAACAGCGCCGGCAGGACGACGGCCCAGGCCGCCGCGAACGCCCGGAGTCCCGGCCGGCTCGCCTTCTCGCGCCCTCGCAGCGTCGTCATCTTCAACCTCCGTTCCCCGCACGGCTCACGGGCGCGGCGGCGTCGGCAGGCACGGGTTCTCCGAACACCCCTCGTGCAGCGTGAACTCGGTCGCCGGCGTCGGCTCCGCGGCGATCCTCACCACCCCGTCGCACGTCCGCGCCCAACGGTCCATGCACTCGGCCACCCCGGACCCGAAGATCGGCACCGGGATCGCCTCGCCCGCCGCGGGGTCCCCCTGCGGTCCAAGGAAGTCGTGCTTGTCGACCGTCACCAGGCAGTAGTCGCCCGCCGCCGCCGCGAACGAGAACCGCCCTTCGGCGTCCGTGCTCACGCGGGTCGTCACCGGCTGCCGCGGGTCGTGGACCGTCCCCGGACGCACCACGAACTGCGTGTGGTCCCGCGGCACCGGCCGGGCCAGCTCCTCCAGCAGCTCGTCCGGCGGCCGGGCACCGCCGCAGTACGAGCGGGTCCACCAGACGCGGCCGCAGGCGACCCCCGCGGGGCAGTCCCCGCCCTCCACGACCACCACCGCCTCCCCCGCGCCGTCGCCGTCCGCGGCCGGGTCGGACGCCTCGAGCGTTTCGTCCCCGCCGTCCGGCTCCGTCGCACCGGCCTCCAGGGCGCCCCCGCGCCAGCCGCCCGTGTACGTCCCCACGTCGGCCCGCTCGTAGGTCCGGTGCACACCGTCGCCCGGCGGCGGGGTCGATGAACAGGCCGCGACCCACCACAGCACGAATGGCACGCCGCCGGCGCGCCGGATCCCGCCCCATCCCATCGTTCGTTCTCCCCGTCCCCCGCCGCGCTCCGTCAGTCGCAGATGTCCAGGCAGCAGACGCGCCCCGCCTCGCAGGTCAGCGTCGTGTCGTCCGGAGCGGCCCAGCACTCCGTGCAGCGCTCGCCCTCCACGCAGTTCGCGTAGCCCGACGACGAACAGGTGCTGGTGGGTGCCGGGACGCAGCACCACCCGCCCCCCGGACAGTCCTCGTGGGCCTCCGTCGGGGCCGGCTCCGTCCCCGCCGGGCAGATCACCCAGCGGTACTCCGTGCAGGTGCCGCCGCGCGCCGCGCACGCCGGGTACGACGCCGTGTCGGTGGGGACATCGACCGGGACATCGACCGGGACGTCGGGCAGGAGCGTGTCGGGCTCGACGTCGGCCGGCACGTCCGGAAACACGTCGGTCCCGTCCGTCTCCGCCTCGGTCACGGCGTCGCAGTAGTGGCCGCCCGTGCAGTGCCAGGAGTCGTCGATGCACTCGCAGTACATCGTGTCGCAGCCCGGAATCGGGTATTCGCAGACCTGCCCCGGCGACGTGCAGGGATTGTCGGGCGGCGGCATCGCCGGACACCCCGGCCCGCCGTCGTCCGCGTCGGCGTCCGCGCCCCCTTCCGTCGTCTCGGTCGTCTCGCCCGTGTCGGCCGGATTCGAATCGTCTCCGCCGCAGGCGACACTCCCGGCCGCGACGACCAACAGCACGAAAACCAACCAGTATCCCCGCATGTTGCCCTCCATTCCTTGCTGCAACGTCGACGCGTTCGTCGGCTTCGACCACGCAGTCTAGCACAAGGCGTCGGCGGCCCACGAGCGTGCCTTGCGGCCGGCGTCGGTCCGGCGTCGCTTCCGGCGACGGCTCGACCTCAACGATAGGGGCTGCCCGGCACGTCCATCGCGCTCAGGTCCAGGCCCCGGAAGGTCACGGCATGCCCGTCCCAGTCCGGGAACTCGTCCCCCGCCGCCGTCGAGGTCACCGAGGTCTGCGTCCTCCGCAGGAACTGCGGTGCCGCCAGCCCCGGCCACGTCTCGTCCTCCCCGCTCGACGCCAGCACCAGGCTCAGGTCGACCACCGACTCCGGCGTCAGCGCCAGCTCCGTCGGCGGGCAGTCGATCAGGTAGTACGGCGGCTCGGTCCGGACCTCCACCGGGTTCTTCGTGCAGGTCAGCTCCGGCAGCGGGACCCCGTCCACCGCGAGCCGTACCAGGTACTCCGTGCCGGGGTCGGGCGACGGCCCGGACGGCTCGCGGAAGGCAGGCGCGCAGCCGAGGCTGCAGGCGAGGACGAGTGCGAACGCTCGAGTCATCATCGGCTCCTCCGGGCGACGAGCATACCGCCGCGCCCGGGGCCGTTCTACGGTCGGGGGCGCGCATCGATCCGTGCCGCGCGCCTGCCGGCCGTCCTGCCGTGCCGCCCGCCCGGGGTCCCCGCCTCTTGACGCCCCGCCCGC
>JAFGHH010000206.1 GCA_016930215.1 Deltaproteobacteria bacterium | reverse complement strand
GAGACGCGGAGACGCAAAGAAGCAGGGGCGCAGCCGGTCGGAAAGTCGCGCAACGGGGAAGGGCTCGCGCAGAGACGCGGAGACGCAGAAGCGCAAAGACGCAAAGAAGCTGGGGCGCAGCGGGTCGGAAAGTCGGGTAGGATGGGGACGTTCGGCTCGAGGCAAGGAGGTGACGCGATGAAGGTCGTGCTGATCGGCGCGGAACACGAAGAGAACCTCTCCACCCGCTACCTGGCCGCGGCGCTGCGGCAGGCCGGCCACCAGGCCGAGCTGGTGCCGTTCGGCGGCCCGGAGGAGCAGGCCGAGGCGGTGCGGCGCACGACGGACGCCACGCCGGGCCTGGTCGGGCTGTCGATGGTGTTCCAGCGACGGGCCCGCGAGTTCGGCGCGCTGGCCGAGGCGCTCCGCGCGGCGGGATACCGCGGGCCGATCGTCGCCGGCGGCCACTTCCCGACCTTCGCCTGGAGGGCGCTGCTCGAGGCGGAGCCGGCGCTCGATGCCGTCGTGCGACACGAGGGCGAGGCGACGCTCGTCGAGCTGGCGGCGGCGCTCGAGCGCGGGGAGTCCGGCGCGGAACTCGCCGCGATCCCCGGCGTCGTCGCCCGCGGTGCCGACGACGTCCTGGTCGAGGGACCGCCGCGGGCCCACGCGGACGACCTCGACGCCCTCCCCTTCCCGGTACGCGACGGGCCGCTCACCCGGCACCTCGGGATCCCCGCGGCCTTCGTCGTCGGCAGCCGCGGCTGCTGGTACCGCTGCTCGTTCTGCTGCATCCAGTCGTGGCACCGGGCGGCGGTGGGACCGGTCCACCGCGCGCGGTCGGCGGAGAACGTGGCCGACGAGCTGTGGGAGCTGCGGCGGCGGTTCGGGGCGCGGATCTTCAACTTCCACGACGACTGCTTCTTCCTGCCGTCCCGCACGGACACCGTGGCCAAGGCCGCCGAGTACCGCCGGGCGCTCGAACGCCGCGGACTGCTCGACGACGTGGCGCTGATCGTCAAGGTCCGCCCGGACCAGGTGCACGAGGAGACGCTCGCCGCCTGGCGCGAGGCCGGGATGTTCCGCGCCTACGTCGGCATCGAGTCGGCCTCCGACCAGGGACTTAGGACGCTCAACCGCCGCACCACCCGCGCCGACAACGCCCGCGCGCTCGACCTGTGCGCCGCGCACGGGATCTACGCCTGCTTCAACCTGCTGTTCTTCCACCCCGAGGGCACGGTGGAGGCCGCGCGGCAGGACCTCGAGTTCCTGCGCCGCTACGCCCACGTGCCGAACAACACGGGCCGCACCGAGATCTACGTCGGCACGCCGCTCCACGAGCGGCTGGCGCGCGAGGGCCGGCTGTGGGGCTCGGAGTTCGGCTGGGACTACCGCATCTCCGACCCGACGATCGAGACGATGCTGCGGGTCTTCGCCCGCGCCTTCCGCAGCCGCAACTTCGACTGCGACGGCGTGGCCAACCGCACGATCGGCCTGGGCTACTACCTGCAGGTCCTGCGGCGCTTCTACCCCGCCGCCGACCGCCCGGCGCTCGGCGCCGAGGTCGACGCGACGGTGCGCGCCGTCAACCACGACACGCTCGACACCTTCGAGGAGATCCTCGCCTACGCCGCAGCGCCGTGCTCCGCCCCCGCGACCGAGCGGTTCGCCGACGGGCTGCGCGCGCGGGTGACCGAGCGCGACGTCGGTTTCCGCCGCCGCATCGATGAGGTGCAGCTCGCGATCTTCGACGCCGCCCGCCGCCACGGCCCGACGGAACGACGCCGCCCCGGGCTCCGCGCCACGCTGGCCGCCGCCGGCGCCGCCGCAACGCTCGCCGTCGCCGCCTGCGGCCGCGGCCCCGGCGCCACGCCCAACGAGCCGCCGCCGCCACCGGACGAGCCCGACGGCGGAGGCGGCTCCGGCCGGGTCTGGCGCGGAGGCGCCACCCACGGCGTGACCACCAAGGACGACGCCGGCGCGACCGACGAACGCGACACCAAGGACGCTCGACGCCGGGACATGACGCCCCCGACCGACTACCTGCCGCCCCCGGACCCGCTGCCGCCGCCCGACCCGCTGCCGCCGGCCGACCCGCCACCACCGCCCCACGATCCGCTCCCGCCGCCCGACAACTACGTGCCGCTCGACGACCCCGTGCCGCCGCCCCACGACTACCTTCCGCCACCCGAAGACTTCAACCGTTGAGCCGCCGAAAGACCGACGAGGCGGTGTGCGTTCGTGTGCGTCCAGCTCCGCACGATCCGCGCATTCCCGCACGGCCGCAGGAAAATCGCTCGCTCGTGCGCTCGGCGCGTTCGAACGCGAACGACGCAACCACTTGTAATCACGGGCAAAGGAACCACGCCTGGAACAGCGTGTGATTCCGAGCGCATTCGTTTTCGTGGCACGCAGATTGCTCGGCCGTCGCGCCGACTCCGCAGCAGGAGTCCCTGGGAACGGGAGGAGGTCGGGGCAACGATGGACTTGCAGGACCGACGGATCGGGATCGAAGCGCTCGCGGTGCACCTGCCGAGGAACTACCTGGACCTCGGGGTGCTGGCGCGCGCGAACGGGACGGACCCGGAGAAGTACTACTTCGGTCTCGGGTGCCGGCGGATGGCGATCCCGTCGGCCGACGAGGATTCGGTGGTGCTGGCGGCGCGCGCGGCGGGCACGCTGCTGGCGGGCTACGGCATCGAGGCGTCCTCGATCGGGATGGTGCTGGTCGGGACGGAGAGCGGGGTCGACGCGGCGAAGCCGATCGCGACGTACGTGCACCGGATGGCGGGCCTGCCGTCGGACTGCCGGGCGTTCGACGTGCAGCACGCGTGCTACGGGGGGATGGCGGCGCTGCGGACGGCAGCGAACTGGGTGCAGAGCGGGCTGGGTCGGGGCCGCAAGGCGCTGGTGATCGCGACCGACGTGGCGCGCTACGACGTCGGTTCGCCGGGCGAGCCGACGCAGGGGGCGGCGGCGGTGGCGATGCTGGTGGGGGACGAGCCGCGGGTGCTGGAGCTGCTGCCGTATCCGGAGGCGGTGCACACGGCCGAGGTGATGGACTTCTGGCGGCCGACGTACCGCTCGACGGCGCTGGCCGACGGACACTACTCGATGCAGTGCTACCTCGACGCGCTCGAGAGCTGCTGGCACCGCTTCGCTTCCGCGACCGACCTCGGGCTGGAGGCGTTCGACTTCCTGTTGTACCACAGCCCGTTCCCGAAGATGGCGTTCAAGGCCCACCGGCGGCTCTGCGAGCTGGCGCCGGGCGGGACGGCGCGGGGGGGCGCGGACCTCGACTGGGAGCGCCGCGTGCTGCCGACGCTGTGGGCCAACATCGAGGTCGGCAACGCCTACTCCGCCTCGCTGTTCGTCTCGCTGGCGGGGTTGCTGGAGCACGCCGAGGTCGACGCGGCGGGCGCGCGGCTCGGGCTGTTCTCCTACGGCAGCGGGTCGTGCGCGGAGTTCGTCGCGGCGCGCGTCGGTCCCGACGCCGCGGCCTGGCGGGACCGGACCGGGCTGCGGGCCGCCCTGGAACGACGCCGGGAGCTGACGCACGAGGCGTACCTGCGGAGCCGGCGGGCCTACGAGGAACGCGCGCGCGACGGCTCGTTCCGCGCCGCGCTCGGCGGCGACGGACCCGCGTTCTGCGGTACCTGGAACCACCAGCGCGTCTACCGCGACTCCGCCTGGCGCGCGGCGACCGGACCGAGCCGCAGCCTCGACCGACCGCCCCGAAGCGCCGGACCCGTCGCGGCGCCGCTCCCGCACCGGGCACAGGCCGCCGACTGACCCCCGGCGCGTCCGATCCTCGACGGCCCGGCCGGCGCGACGACTCCCGCCCCGCCCGTCGCTCGACCCGTCGAGGACCTCGCGAAGGACGGCCGAGCGGCGGCGTGGTCTTCGTGATAAACTGTGCGCGACGGGAGGAGGCGATGACCAGGCAGCTTCTCTGGTTCTCCCTGCCGCTGGCGCTCGCGACGGCCTGCGACCCGGGGCACCCGATCATCCCCGACGACTGGCCCGACGTGTTCTCCGACCGTGGGGCCGACGTGCAGGTCGATGAAGGCGCGACCGACTCGAACGCCGACACCGGACCGTGCGAGGCCATCGCCTGCCAGGCGTGGTGCACAGGCGAGGGGCACACCGGAGGCGAGTGCCTGGGCGACCTCTGTCGCTGCTACGACTGGCCGGACGGCGGCGCCGACGCCGACGCCGACGCCGACGCCGATGCCGATGCCGACGCCGATGCCGACGCCGACGCCGATGCCGACGCCGACGCCGACGCCGATGCCGATGCCGATGCCGATGCCGATGTCGACCCGGGGGCGTGCAACGGCCACGGGACGCTGTACACCTGGAGCGACGCCACGGTCTGCGCCTGCAACCCGGGCTACTCCCCCTCGACGAATGCGGGCACCGACTGCGTGCCGACGAGCCTGGTCTGCGCGGGCGGCCCGATCAACTACGACGTGGACGGCGACGGGACGAACGAGACGTACTTCGAGCCTTCGGACCTGGAGTGCGAGATGTTCGAGCTGGTGAACCGCACGCGGGCGACGCACGACAACGAGGGGACGCCGGAGTGCCACACGCCGCTCATGTACAACGTCGAGTGGTCGGCGCACGGGCGCAACCACAGCAAGCAGATGTCGGACCGGGGCGGGCTGTTCCACGCCGACTATCCCTCCGGCCAGAACTGCGCCTACGGCTGCGGTCCGGCCTGCGAGATGGACATGTACATGAACGGGCCGGACGAGCCGCACTGCCCCGAGCTGTCGCACCACTGCAACATCATGCGCTGCAGCTTCTCGCAGATCGGCGTCGGCTACTGGGACCCCGAGCGGGGGACCTACAACACCCAGAACTTCCTGTAGCTACTCGGTCCAGACGTACCCCGCGAGCCCCTCGTCGGCCCAGCCGCCGGCCACGGCCGCGTCCCGTTCGGCGGCGCTGGTCGTGTAGAAGTGGTCTCCCGGCCCGCAGACCCGATACAGCGGGATCGCGCCGCAGAAGGCGCTGCGGCCGATGAAGCCGATCGAACCCTCCAGCAGCGCGTCGGCGGCCCCCTCGCAGGTCGAGGAGGTCGTATACAAGTGGTCGCCCGTACCGCTGAGGTAGCAGCGGTAGAACTCGGTGGTGTCGCCGACCCGCGCGTCGTAGAGAAAGAAGTAGTCGTAGGTTTCGACGGTGAAGCCGCAGCACGAGGCCTCGTCGCGGTTCGCCGTGTAGAAGTGCTCGTGGGAGACCGACCGATGGATGCCGTGCCGGCATCCCTCGTCGCACGACCCGTCGCAGTCGTCGTCGCTCCCGTTGCAGGTCTCGGCAGGCGGCGGGCAGGCGGCGCCGGTCGGCGGGCCGCAGAACGTGCACGGACCGCTCGACGTCGTGCCGCAGCTCGTGGTGCACGCGACCGTGGTGCCGTTGCGGCAGGCGAACCCCTCGTCGGTCTCGCCGTCGCAGTCGTCGTCCAGGTCGTTGCACAGCTCCGTCGGGCCGACGTAGAAACAGGCGTACTCGCAGCCGGGCGCGCCGTCGAGGTCGACCCAGCCGGCGCGGCATTCCAGCACGCAGCTTCCGGACCGGCAGCTCCCGTCCGCCTGGAGCGCGTCGCTGCACGGGTGGTCGCAGGCCCCGCAGTGCATGCGATGGGTGGAGAGGTCGACGCACGAGGTACCGCAGAGCGTGAGGGTGCCCGAGCAGCTCGAGGCGCAGCCGCCCTCGTTGCACACCAGGCCGTCGGGGCAGGCGAGCCCGCAGCCGCCGCAGTGGTCCGCGTTCGACGTCACGTCGACGCACACGCCGCCGCACTCGACGTAGCCCGGAGGACAGGCCGAAGCCTCGTCCGCGGCGTCGGCGACGTCGGCCGGCCCGTCTGCCGCGGCCTCCTCGCCCGGAACGTCCGCCGGAACCTCGAGGCCGTCGTACCGGTCGTCGCCGCCGTCCACGGGCGACCCGTCGTCGGTGCCCCCGGTGGCGCAGCCGGTCGCCGCGACCGCGAGCAACGCGCCGCGCAGGGCCGCCGGGAGGACCGCTCCGGGAAACCGCCGAGCCATCGTCCATCAGTCTACGCCGACGCGCCGCCGGTTGCCAAAGGGGAGAGAACGCCTCGCGCCGAGACGCCGGCTTCGATCCGGGGACTCCCGCCCCGACCCGCGACGACTCGGCGACCGGGCGCGCCCCGTTCAGGCGGGGGCCTGGCGGGCCAGGCGGCGGAACCACGGGCGGTCGCCGAGGCGCGCGAGACCCTCGAGCAGCGGCATGCCGCGGCGGTGGAACAGGTCCGACACGAGATACGGAGCCGCGAGGCGGCGGCGCAATCGCGCGGCGTAGCGTGCCGCGACCGTCGCCGGCTCCTCGCCGGTGCGCAGCGACTCGCAGGCCGCCTCGGCGGCGAGCTGCCCGCTCTCCATCGCGTACGAGATCCCCTCGCCGGTGGCGACGTTGACCAGCCGGCACGACTCGCCCGCGAGCAGCACGCCCGGCGCCGCGTGGTGCTCGACCCGGGCGCTCGCGACGATCGGGTGTCCGCGCCGGTCGCCGAGTTGCACGGCGCCGGCCAGCCGGCGGCCGTAGTGCCGCTCGAGGAACCGCGCGAACAGCTCGCGGATCGGGGTCCCCGCGTGCCGGTCGGCCTCGACGCACACCCCGAAATTGGCGCGGGTGTCGGACTCGGGGAACAACCAGCCGTAGTGCGGGGCGACTTCCGGAACGAACAGCATCTCCAGCACGCCGGGCTCGAAGAACCGGCCCTCGAACCAGGCCATGCAGGTGTGCAGCGTGCGGCGGGGACGCGGGTCGAGCGAGAAGCGGGTGTTGGCACCGTCGGCCGCGACGACCCACGGGGCCCGCAGCGGACCGCCGTCGGTCCGGACGCCGACCACGCGGCCGTCCTCGAGCAGCGGGCCGCGGACCGGCGTCGCCTCGCGGAGCTCCGCGCCGGCGGCGACGGCGGCGCGGGCGAGCAGCGGGTCGAGCGTCGTGCGCGGAACGACGACGGCGCTCGCGGCGCCGACGAGGGTCGTATCGCGACCGCCGGGGGTGACCAGGCGGGCGCCGCGGATCCAGTACCCGGCCCGCTCGACGTCGTCCCACAGTCCGAGGCGCCGCAAGAGGCCGCGGGCGCGGGGCGAGACGCCGCCGGCGCACGGCTTGACGCGCGGGAAGCGCTTCGCCTCGAGCAGCAGGGCGCGGCGACCCAGGCGAGCCGCGGTCAACGCCGCGATCGCGCCTGCGGGTCCGGCGCCCACGATGAGGAGGTCTGCATCGTACGTCATCATGCCTGCGGACGGACGCGACCGACCCAGTCCCCCACGGCTTCCGTGGCAGTGGCCAGGTACGACTCCCACAGGCCGCCGCCGTCCGTCTCCTCCAGGAGGTCGTTATAGATCGCCTGCATTCGCTCGCGCCACTCCGGATCGATCCGCACGACGCGCTCGGCCCATTCGTGGCAGTAGCGGCACTCCTCGCAGTCGGTTTCCTGGCATCCCTGGAGGAGGAAGCGGTCGAGGAAGCCGTCGAGGGCGCGGTTGTCGATCTGGACGGGGTTCGGTCCGATCAGCGGGTAGAGCACGGAGGCGGTCTTGCCGAACTCGATCACCTTGGAGAACTTGAGCAGGTTGATCGCCTGGGGCTTGATGAAGTAGCGGGCCATGCGGCGGAGGGAGAAGGCGTCGGCGGCCTTGGGACCGAACTTCTCGTACGGGTAGGCGTAGTTCTGGACGAGGTCGAGCAGGTTGCCGTCGTAGCGCTCGTTCGCGTACGCCTGGACGCGCTCGAGCAGGATCTGCGTCGGCGTGTTGCGCTCGACGATCTTGAAGTTGTGGAATCCGCGCTCCTCGTAGTGGTGCAGGTCCTCCGGGCGGATCCAGTTGGCCCGCAGGTAGTTGACCGGCTCGCGCAGACGCAGCTCGTTGCAGACGATCGAGCAGTAGTCGAGGGGGAAGCCCTTGGAGTGGGACTGGGAGGCGGCGTTGAGGCCGACGGCGTGGTTGCCGGCGATGGCGCAGTCCTGGCGGCACCAGTTGTTGACGATCAGCTGCAGCTCGACGCCTCCGGCCGCCCGCTGCATCGCCTCGAGCACCTTGAACTCGCGGTGGATGTTGACCTCGGAGACGACGATGTAGTCGGCGCCGTTGTCGACCCAGAACCGCACCTTGCGCGGGGTGTCGGTGAAGCGGTGCGAGCTGACGCGGACCTTGAGCCGCGGATGGCGGCGCTTGACGAGCCGGAGGAAGTAGATGGTGGCGACGGTGACGGAGTCGACCCCGATGCCGTCCACCCAGTCCAGCAGCTCCTCGATCTGGCGCTGGCCCTCGCGGGTGAACTCGAGGTTCCCCATCGCCGAGGCGTTGAGCAGGTAGTTGAACTGGATGCCGCGTTCATGGGTCCGCGCGACGTACCGCGCCAGTGCCTCGCGCGTCACCTCGGGGAGGTAGAACGACGGCCGTCCGCCGCCGAAGTAGTCGGCGGTGAGCTTGCCGTAGATCTCGTAGACCGGATAGCCGCGCAGCCCGTCGAGCAGCGCGTCGTCGAAGTTGCAGGCCACCGACAGTTTCATGCGAGTCCTTCCTTCCCGGCCGCGCGGGTCTTCGCGGCGCGCGCTCAGTTCTCCCCGGCGGCGCGACGGCGGGCCGCCGCGTGCCGCAGCCCCGCCTCGTCGAGGAATCGATCCAGCTCGTCGAAGTCGAGCTGCTGCTGGGCGTCGGAGCGGGCCATGGCCGGGCACGGGTGGGTCTCGACCATGATCCCGTGCGCGCCCGCCGCGAGCGCGGCGCGGGCCAGCGGCGCCAGGATGTCCTTGCGGCCCGCGGCGTGGCTGACGTCGACGATCACCGGCAGCCAGGTCTGCCGCCGCAGCAGGGCCACCGCCGACAGATCCAGCGTGTTCCGCGTCTGCGTCTCGAAGGTCCGGATCCCCCGCTCGCACAGGATCACCTGCCGGTTCCCCTGGAGCACCACGTACTCCGCGGCCCACAGGAACTCCTCGAGCGTCGCCGAGAGGCCGCGCTTGAGCAGGACCGGCTTGCCGGCGCGGCCCACCTCGCGCAGCAGGTCGTAGTTGTACATGTTGCGCGAGCCGATCTGCAGCACGTCCGCGTGCTCGGCGACCAGGTCCACGTTCCGCGTGTCCATCACCTCGGTCACCGTCGCCAGCCCGTGACGCCGGGCGGTGTCGCGCAGCAGCTCCAGCCCCGCCCGACCCAGCCCCTGGAACGCGTAGGGCGACGACCGCGGCTTGTACGCCCCGCCCCGCAAGAGCCCGATCCCCAGCGCGCGCAGCTTGCGCGCCACGGCGTCCATCTGCCCCGCGTCCTCGATCGAGCACGGCCCGGCGATCACCACCGGCTCCCCGCCGATCAACTCCCCCCCGACGCGGAGCAGCAGGTCCGCCTCGCCCGAGGCGCGGCTCACCTTCAGCACCTGGCGCTTCTCCGTCTCCATCAGCCGGACCGACGCCTGGAAGATCTCCTTGAACAGGTGGCGGACCGTCTCGGCCGGGAACGGACCGGGATTCGACTCCGCCAGCTCGTCCAGCATCGCCTGCTCGCGCTCCGGGACGTACGTCGGGATCCCGTCGCGGCTCTTGACCGCCTGGACCTCCGTCACCAGCCGCGCCCGTCGGCTCAGCAGCTCGAGCAGCCCGAAGTTCACCTCCTGCAGCTCCGCGCGCAGGGTCTCCAACGTCGACTCGCCCATCGCCCACCTCGCCGCGGCACGGTCCCGCCGTACCGGCATCCGCCGCCGCCCGAGCAAGGTTCGGGCCAAGGTCGACGCGGCCGTCCCGACCCGCCGCGGCGTGCGGGTGCGCTCCACGAATCGCTCTCCGCACGCGGCCCGACGCTCCCGCACGGCCCGTTTCGAGCGGTTTCGCACGAGGGACCCCGGGGCGCGTCCCGCGACCCGCGCGCCCTCCGGACGTGCGCCGACGCACGACGCGTGCGGAACTGTGGGCAGTGCTCCGACCCTCCGTCCGAAGCCGCGAGACGGTTCGCCGCGTGACCGGCGCACGCCCCGGAAGCGATAGGTCGAGCCGTTCCGACGGCTTCCACCGGACCTCCCCGCAACGCCCGACACGCAACGCCGCGGCCGACGGGCGCGGCCGGGGCGGCGGCACGGAACGTGCGAGGCGCGCCGGCGCCATGAACGCCGTCCTGCAACCGATCGACACGACGCCCGGGTTCGCGCCGTGGAGCGGCTCCCCGGCTCTCGGGCCCGCGCCGGGCCTGGATGCGGCCGCGGCGCGGCGGTACTGCGCGGCGCGGGCGGCCGGGCACTACGAGAACTTCCCGGTACTCGCCGCACCGTTCTCGCGGGCGCAGCGCGAGGCGCTGGCCGCGGTCTACGCGTTCGCCCGGACGGCGGACGACTTCGCCGACGAGCCGGCGTTCGAGGGACGTCGCGAGCGGCTGCTCGACGGCTGGGAGCTCGAGCTGCGGCGGTGCTTCGCCGGCGAGGCGGAGCATCCGGTGTTCGTGGCGCTGCGGGAATCGATCCCGCGGTTCGGCTACGAGGCCCGACCGTTCCTCGACCTCCTGTCGGCGTTCCGCCAGGACGCGCGGGTACGGCGCTACGCGACGTTCGACGAGGTGCTCGACTACTGCCGCCGCTCGGCGAACCCGGTGGGTCGGCTGGTGCTGCGCACGCTGGGTGTCGACGACCCGCGCCGTGGCGCGTGGTCGGACCGGTTGTGTACCGCCCTGCAGCTCGCCAACTTCTGGCAGGACCTGTCGGTCGACCTGCCGCGCGACCGGCTGTACGTGCCGCTCGCGGATCTGGCGCGATACGAGGTGCCGCTCGAGGCCGTGCTGGCGCGCCGCGTCGTCCCCGGGGTCGCGGAGGTTCTGCGCCTGCAGCTCGACCGGACGGCGGCGCTGTTCGCCGACGCCGTGCCGCTCGTGGCGAGCATCGGCTGGCCCGGCAGGGCGTACCTGGCCGCCGTGTGGCTCGGCGGCCGGACGGTGCTGGCGCTGACGCGGGCGCTGGGCACCGACGTGCTGCGCCACCGCCCGGCGCTCGGCGCGCGCGAGGGCCTGTGCTGGGCCGGACGGATGCTGCGCCGCCGCCGGGGAGGGGCGCCGTCGTGACCGCCGCGCTCGACGCCTGCCGCCACATCCTCGCGCGCTCCGGCTCGAGCTTCGCGACGGCGTTCCGCATCCTGCCCGCCGCGCAGCGGGACGCGCTGACGGCGTTCTACGCGTTCTGCCGGGTGGTCGATGACGAGGTCGACGGGGCGCGGCGGCCCGACGACGCCCGCCGGCAGCTCGACCGGTGGCGGGAACGGCTGGCGCGGCTGTCCGCGCCGCGGGAGGCGCACCCGGTGGTGGAGGCGCTGGCCTGGGCGGCGCGGCGCTTCGACCTGCGGGTCGAGCACCTGCAGCTGGTGCTGGACGGCGTCGCGCAGGACATCGAGCCGCACGGCTTCGCGACGTTCGCGGAGCTGTACGCCTACTGCTACCGGGTCGCGTCGTCCGTCGGGCTGGTGTGCGTCGGCGTGCTGGCGGGACGGGACGCGGCGCGCGCCGAGACCTACGCGGAGCTGACCGGCGTCGCGGTGCAGCTGACGAACGTGCTGCGCGACGCGGGCGAAGACGCCCGCCGCGGCCGGATCTACCTGCCGCTCGAGGACCTGCAGGCCTGCGGCGTGAGGGGACCCGAGCTGTCGGCGCGGCGCGCGTCCCCGGCGGTGGAACGGCTGCTGCGCTTCGAGGCGCGGCGGGCGGCCGAGTACTACGACCTCGCCGCGGCCGCGCTGCCGCCCGACCTGGCCCCACGGCTGTTCTTCGCGGAGGCGCTGCGCGAGACCTACCGCCGGCTGCTCGGGCGGATCGAAGAGGAAGGGTTCCCGGTGCTCGAGCGGCGCGTCGCACTCGGCTCGGCGGAGAAGCTGCGCGTGGCCTTGCGCCGGCGTTTCGACCCGAGGACCTTCCTCGCGGGGGCGACCGCGTGAACGTCGTCGTCGTCGGCGCGGGGCTGGCCGGCCTGAGCGCGGCGCTGCGGCTGGCCGACGCCGGCCGCCGCGTCACGCTGCTCGAACGGTCCGGCACGACGGGCGGGCGGGCCCGCGCGTTCCGCGGGCCCCACGACACGCCGCTCGACTGGGGCCAGCACCTGCTGCTGGGCGCCTACCACGCGACCCGCGCACTCGCCGCCCGACTCGGCACCGCCCACCGGCTGTCGTTCGCCGACGGACCGATCCCGATGGCGGCCGCGGACGGCTCGCGCGCCCACTACCGCATCGGCACGCTGCCCGCCCCGCTGCACCTGCTGCCGGCGCTGGCCGGGCTGTCGCAGCTCGCACTCGTCGAACGGCTGGCGCTCGGCCGCGCCGCGCTCGGCGCGAAGCTCGACGCCCGCCTCCACGCCGCCTCGCTCGACCGGCGGACCGCCGCCGACTGGCTGCGCGCCCACGGCCAGACCGACCACGCCGTGCGGAGCTTCTGGGCCCCGCTGGTGCTCGCCACCTGCAACGCGGCGCCGGAAGAAACGTCCGCGGCGCTCCTCGTGGCGGTGCTCGACCGGGGCTTCTTCGCCGCCCGCGATGACGCCCGGCCGCTCCTGCCGGAGGGAACGCTGGACGAGGTGCTGATCGCCCCGGCCCTCGCCGAGCTGCGGCGCCTCGACGTCGAGCTGCGGCCGCGCGAGCCGGCGGCGGAGCTGGTGCTCGACCCGACCGGCCACGCCGTCTCGACGATCGTCACCGCAAGCGGCGAACGACTCGCGGCCGACGCGTTCGTGCTCGCCGTCCCGCCGTGGTCGTTCGCCGGGCTGGCGGCGCCGCACGCCCCGCTGCGTCGCCTGGCGGACGACGCCGCATGGCTCGGCACCTCGCCGATCGTCTGCCTCGAGCTGTGGTTCGACCGGGCGTGGCTGACGGCGCCGTTCGCCGGCCTGGTCGGCGGCACCGGCCAGTGGGTCTTCGCGCACGGCCCGGGCGCCGTGCCGGGCGCCGGGCAGCGCATCTCGGCCGTGCTCAGCCGGGCCGGCGACCTGCTCGACGACGACCGCGCCGACCTCGTGCGACGAATCGTGGAGGAGTTGGGCCGCCACTTCCCCGAATCGCGCACGGCACGACTCGTCGCCCACACCGCGGTCCGGGAGCCGCGCGCGACGTTCCTCGGCCGCCCCGGCCAGGCCGCGCGACGGCCGGGGCGCACGACCCCGATCCGAAACCTGTTCCTGGCCGGCGACTGGACCGCCACCGGCCTGCCCGCCACCCTCGAGGGGGCCGTGCGAAGCGGCGAGACGGCCGCGTGGGCCGTACTGGGCACGACCCGAGAAAGGGCTGTTGCATGAGGGTTGCGACACCGATCGGCGGTACGAAGTCGTGCGAAATCGCACAGACTGGTCAGGAGGGCGTTACGGTGTATACTCCGGACTCCGAGATGGAGATCGTCGCCGCCGGTTCGACAAAACAGAGCAAGATCGGTGATCTGATCGAGCCGATCCTGCGTGGTGCGGCGAAGATCATCGGCAGTTCGACGGCCACGCTGATCCTGATCAACGAGCGGACCCGCACGGCGAGGCTTCGAATCGGGGTGCAGGGCGAGGGGACGCCCATGCGGGAGGTCGAGACGATCTTCGCGTCGCCGGTGAGCGGCCTGTCGGTGGCATTCGAGACGGCCGAGGACAGCCTGGTGTTCGAGGTCTGGCGGAACGGCACGGTGGTGGAGACCTCCTCGGTCGTGGAGCTGGCGGGCGGCGCGTTGCCGGCGGAGGTGCTGCAGCAGCTCGAGCAACTGATCGGGGCGCACCGGTTCCTGTGCGTGCCGGTGGTGAGCCGTTCGCGGAAGTTCGGGGCGATCATCTTCGAGCGGGAGGGGGGCCAGCCGTTCAGCCGGCAGCAGCGGGACCTTGGCGTGCGCTACGCGAGCCGGATCGGCGAGATCGTGGAGAACGACCTGTGGGCGGAGGGCGAGGAGGTGCTGTCGGCGTCGCACGAGGGACCCCGGCCGGAGGAATCGTTGTTCCTGCTGCTGGACGAGGCGGGGGCGATGCTGTCGCGGACCGGGTCGGGGAGCGCGGCACGGGCTCGCGGGACGGAAGGCGACGGGTTGCCGACGGAGGTGCTGGCGGAGCTGCGCGAGCGGGCAACCGCGTTGCTGCAGGGGGACGGCGCCGTCCGCTCGGGGGCGCCGATCGAGGTGAGCCTGCCGGGGGTGGGCGGGCTGGGCCATCGCCGGCTGTGGGCCGAGCTGGCGCGGCTCTCGATCGAAGGGCGGGACCGGGTGCTGTGCCGGCTCTGGGAGCCGCGGCGCACCAAGGAGTCGTCGCTGGAGAACGTCCTCCTGCAGTTCGCGGTCGGCGAACCGGCGCCGTCGCTGTTCCTCGACCGCGCCTTCCGCGTCACCTCGTGCAACCGCGCCGCCGAGGCGCTGTTCGGGCGCACGGCGCAGGAGCTGCGCGGCACCGCGGTGCGCACGCTGTTCCACGGGTCGCAGGACATGCTCCGCCTGCTCGACCACCGCGTGCTGGCCATGACCAACGGCTACGGCGAGGAGATGGCCGCCGTGCGACGACACGACGGCGTCGTCGTCCCGGCGCGCGTGGAGGCGGTGCTGCTCGCGGAGCCCGGCGACCGGCTGGCCGGCTACCTGGTGCTGATCCGGACCCGTTCCGAGGCCGACGCGAGCGCGGACGGCCTGATGCGGCGCGAGCGGCTGGCGACGATGGGCGAGATGGCGGCCGCGCTGGCGCACGAGCTCCGCAATCCGCTGGTGGCGATCGGGGCCACGCTGGAAGGCCTCGGCGAGGAGCTGGCCGACCGGCCCGAGACGGCCCGCGTGCTGGCCGACGTCTCGCGCGAGATCGTCCGACTCGACATGCTGCTCAAGGACTACCTGTCGCTCGCCGCCCGCCAGGACGCCCACCTGGCCCGGGTCGACCTGGGCCGCGTGCTCGAGGAGTCCTGCGAGCTGCTGCGCCGTACCGGGAAGCTCGGCGCCCGCGCGCTGGAGGTCGACCTGGCGCCCGGCGCCGAGGTGCTGGCCGACTCGGACGGCCTGCGCCACGTGTTCTTCAACCTGCTGCACAACGCCGTCGAGGCGACGGGGAACGGCGGCCGCATCGTCTGCCACGGCCAGCTCGGCGAACGCGACGCGACGGTCTGGATCGATGACGACGGCCCGGGGCTCGCCGTTCCCGCGGAGCAGTGCCTCGAGCCGTTCTTCACGACCAAGGAGAACGGCTCGGGCCTGGGCCTGGCCGTCTGCCACCGCATCGTCCACGCCCACGGCGGGACGATCTACCTGCAGAACCGCGAGGAAGGCGGCTGCCGCGCCGCCGTGGTCCTCCCGCGAGGTGCACGATGAACCAGCTGACGGGGATCCCTGCCACGCCGGCGGCGCGCGAGCGCGTCTCGGCCTTCCGCGCGCTCGTCGTCGATGACGAGCAGCTCTTCGCCCGGGCCGTCGCCCGCGAGCTGACGCGCAAGGGGGTGCCGGCCGACGTCGCCTACACCGCCGGTGAAGCGCTCGAACGCGCCGCCGGCGCCGAGTACCAGGTGATCCTGCTCGACCACAAGCTGCCCGACGACGACGGCATCCGCATCATCCCCAAGCTCCGGGCCCGCCAGCCCGCCTGCCCGGTGATCGTGATGACCGCCTACCAGACGATTCCGAGCGCGGTGCAGGCGATGCGCCAGGGCGCCGAGGACTACATCGTCAAGGAGGCGACCACCGCCCGGCTGATCGACCGCGTGCTCGAGGTCCGTCGGCGTGCCGAGGTCCGCCGCAACATGCCGGAGCCGGGCGACTCGCGCCGGGAGGGGCTGCTCGGCCGCTCCCCCGGCATCCTCAACGTCACGCGCATGCTCGAGCAGGTCGCCTCCTCGCCCGACACCACGGTCCTGGTCGTCGGCGAGAGCGGGGTCGGCAAGGAGATCGCCGTCCAGCACCTCCACCGTCTCTCCACCCCCGCCGGCGCCCCGCTGGTCACCGTCGATTGCGTCGCCCTCCCCGCCGCCCTCGTGGAGAGCCTGCTGTTCGGCCACGAGAAGGGCGCGTTCACGGGCGCCGAGCGCACCGTCGACGGCCACCTCGAGGCCGCGGCGGGCGGCACCGTGTTCCTCGACGAGATCGGCGACATGGACCCCTCGCTGCAGGGCAAGCTGCTGCGCGTGCTCGAGAACCGCACCTTCCAGCGCGTCGGCGCGAGCCGGCCGCACCCGGTGCGCGCCCGCATCGTCGCCGCCACCAACCGCGACCTGCTCCAGCAGGTCCGCCAGGGCACCTTCCGCTTCGACCTCTACGAGCGGCTGACGGTGTTTCCGGTGCACATCCCGCCGTTGCGCGAGCGCGGCGAGGACATCCTGCTGATGGCCGACCACTTCCTCGCCTTCTACGGCCGCCAGCTCGGCAAGACCGTCGAGCCGCTGTCGGCCGAGGTCAAGCAGGCGCTGATGGAGTACGACTACCCGGGCAACGTCCGCGAGCTGCGCAACGCCGTCGAGCGGGCGGTGATCATCGCCGAGGGCGGGCGGATCGAGGTCCGCCACCTGCCGGAGCGGATGATGCACCGCTCGACGTCGCTCGGCGGCGGACCGGGCGGACGCCGCCTCCCGGTCGATTTCGTCCCGGGGGTCGACACCCTCGGCAGCCTCGAGAAACGGATGATCCAGGAGGCGCTCGAACGCGCCCGCGGCGTCAAGACCGAGGCCGCCCGGTTGCTCGGCATCAGCCGCTTCCAACTCCTCCGGCGCCTCGAGAAGTACGGGATGCGGCCCGGGGACGAGCGCGAGGACTGAGTGTTCCGCCTGCGCTGCCCGACGGCGAACGGGACCGGCCATCCGCTGCGGCTCGGCCCCGGCGCGCTCGACGTTCTCCCCGCCCTCTGGCGGCCGGAGTGGCGCGCCGCGGCGCTCGTCGCCGACCGCACCGTGCTGGCGCTCCACGGCCCGGCCGTGCTGCGGCACCTGCGGCGCTGCGCGCCGGCGATCCGCGTCTACGAGGTCCCGCCCGGGGACCGGCACAAGTCCGCCGCCACCTGGCTGCGCCTCGCCGACCGGATGCTCGCCGACCGCCTCGGCCGCGACACCTGCCTCGTCGCCCTCGGCGGCGGCGTCGCTCTCGATCTCGGCGGGTTCCTCGCCGCGACCTTCCTCCGCGGCATCCCGCACCTGCTGCTCCCGACGACCCTGCTGGCGACGGTCGATGCGTCCCTCGGCGGCAAGACCGGCATCAACCGCCCCGCCGGCAAGAACCTCCTCGGCGCCTTCCGCGTCCCCGCCGCCGTGCTGGCCGATACCGCTCTGCTGGACACCCTGCCCGCCCGCGAGTGGCGCGGCGGGCTGGCGGAGGTGGTCAAGCACGCGGTGGTCGCCGACGCCGCCCTGTTCGCGCGGCTCGAGCACGAGGGACGCGCGCTGCGCCGCCCGGGGTCGCTCGATGTCCCCACCCTGGCCCGGGCGATCCGCGTCAAGCTCGACGTGGTCGCGCGCGACCCGTTCGAGCGCGGGCGGCGGCGCGTGCTGAACTTCGGCCACACCCTCGGCCACGCCCTCGAGGCGGCGACCGGCCACCGCGTGCACCACGGCGCCGCGGTCGCCGTCGGGATGGCCGTCGAGGCGGAGCTGGCGGTGCGGCTCGCCCGGTTCCCGGCCGCGGACCGCGACCGGCTGGCCGGGCTCCTCGCCGTCCTGGGTCTGCCGACGCGCCACGCGTGTCCGTTCGAACGGCTGCTCCCGCACCTCGAGGTCGACAAGAAGCGCCGCGACGGGAAAGTGCACCTCGCCCTCCCCGCCCGCTTGGGACGAATGGCCGGAGGCCGCACGGGCTGGACGCTGCCGGTCGCGCCCTCGGAGCTGCGCGCGGCCTGGGAAACGCGGGCCGGTCGCACGGGACGGCCCGCGTGAACGTCGTCTGCACCGTGCCGGGGTCGAAGAGCGTGACCCAGCGTGCGCTGGTCCTGGCGGCCCTGGCCGACGGCCCTTCGGAGCTGCGCGGCGCACTGGACTGCGACGACTCCCGCCGCCTGCGCGAGGCGCTGCGGGCGCTCGGCGCCCGCATCGAGGACGCCGACCCGGCGGCTTGGCGCGTGACGCCGGGCCCGCTGCGCGTTTCGACGGCCCCGCTGGAGTGCGGCAACGCCGGCACCGCACTGCGGTTCCTCGCGGCGCTCGCGCTGCTCATCGACGACCCCCTGACGCTCGACGGCGACGAGCACCTCCGCCGCCGACCGCTCGGCGACCTGGCCGACGCCCTGGCGACGCTGGGGGTCGCCGCAACCTGGCGCGGCCGCCCGGGGTGTCCGCCGGTGACGCTGCGGCGCACGGGCCAGCCCGGTGACGCGGTGACCGTTGAGTCGGAGCGCAGCAGCCAGTTCGCCAGCGCGCTGCTGCTGGTTGCGCCGCGGCTCCCCGCCGGCCTTTCCATCCGGTTGTCCGGCCCGGTGGTCTCCCGCCCGTACCTCGCGCTGACCGTCGAGTGCCTGCGCGGCTTCGGCGTCGCCGTGGAGGACGCCGCCGCCGGGACGGAGCTGCGGGTCGCCCCGGGTGGACCGCGGGGCACGTCCTCCTTCGTGGAGGGCGACTGGTCCTCCGCCGCGTTCCTGCTCGCCGCGGCGCGCATCGCCGGTCGCGCGTTGCGGCTCGCCAACCTGCGGGACGACTCCGCGCAGGGCGACCGCGCGATCGTCGAGCTGCTGGCGGGTCTCGACCGGCCGGCGCCGCGGACGTTCGACCTCCGCGACTGCCCCGACCTGCTGCCCCCGCTGGCGGCGGCCGCGGCCTTCGCCCCGGGCGTCACCACGATCTCGGGCGTGGCCCACGCGCGGGTCAAGGAGAGTGACCGGCTCGCGGTGCTGGCCGAGGGGTTCCGCCGCGCGGGCGTCCGCGTCGGGGAGCTTCCGGACGGCCTGCGGCTCGAACCGGGCGACGACCCCGGTCCCGCCACGCTCGAGCCCCACGACGATCACCGGATGGCGATGGCCTTCGGACTGCTCGGTCTACGCCGCCCGGGGCTGCGGGTGTCGAACCCGGGGTGCGTCGGCAAGTCGTTCCCCGGGTTCTGGGACGAGTTGGAGCGGCTGCGCTAGGCGGGCAAGGTCGAGGCCGCGGCACGAACCTGTTGCCAGCGACCCCGATCTTCGATCAGTCTGGAGTCGCCAGGGAGGCGCGATCGCCATGCCGAGGTTGAGCGAGATGGATGTTTCGGTCCCGTGCCCGAAGTGCCGGCACCCGACGCGGATCAAGGCCCGCGACGTCCGTCCGGGTCTCCCGGTCGAGTGCGACGCGTGTGGAGCTTCCTTCGCGTTGACGGAGGAAGACCTCGAGCGGCTCCAGAAGGGCCTGGACGATCTGACGCAGACGACGCGCAAGTTCGGCGGCAGGTCGGCGTAGCCGGATGGACGGGTCCGCGACGACGGTGCTACGGTCCGCCGCGGCCCGCGCGAGGGCGCGGGGCGGAGCGAGCCGGTGAACCTGTATCTCGTCGGCGCGCGCGGCTCGGGCAAGACCACCGTCGGACGGCAAGCGGCGGCGCGGCTCGGTCTCGCGTTCGTCGACGCCGACGCGGAGGTCGAGCGCGACGCGGGTCGGACGGTCGCCGAGCTGTTCGCCGCGGAGGGCGAGCCGGGGTTCCGAGCGCGGGAGCGACGGGCGATGCTGGCGCTGGCGCGACGGGACGGCCTGGTGGTGGCCACCGGCGGCGGCGCGGTGCTCGAGCCCGACGTGCGGGCCGCGCTGAAGGCCACCGGCGTCGTCGTCTGGCTCGACGCGCCGCCCGAGGTGCGCGACGCCCGCACCGCCGGCAGCGACCGGCCGCCGCTCACGGGGCACGGCCGGGGCGCGGCCGAGGAGCGGGCGGTGGCGGCGGCGCGCGAGCCGCTGTACCGTGACTGCGCCGCGGCGCGTGTCGCGACGGAGGGACGGACGCCGGAGGAGGTCGCGGACGATGTCGAACGTGTTTGGCGAGCTGCTGCGCGTGACGACGTTCGGTGAGTCGCACGGCCCGCTGATCGGCGCGGTGGTCGACGGCCTGCCCGCCGGACTGCCGCTCGACGAGGCGGCGATCCAGGCCGACCTGGACCGGCGCCGCCCCGGGGCCTCGGAGCTGACCTCGCCGCGCGACGAGCCGGACCGCGTCCGCATCGTCTCCGGGGTGTTCGAGGGCCGGACGACGGGCGCGCCGGTGGCGTTGCTCGTGGCCAACGAGGACGTGCGCACCGCGGACTACGCCGCCTGGCGGGACTGCTTCCGCCCGGGCCACGGCGACTGGACCTGGTGGAAGAAGTACGGCGTGCGCGACTGGCGCGGCGGCGGACGGCTCTCGGGTCGCGAGACGGTGGCCCGCGTGGCGGCCGGCGCCGTCGCCCGCCGGCTGCTCGAGCGGCGCGGCGTGCGCGTGGCCGGGCAGGTGCTGGCGCTCGGCGGCGTCGTCGCGCGCGACCCGGACCTCGCCGCCGCGGCCGCAAGCCCGCTGCGCTGCGGCGACCCGCGGGCCGAGCGGCGGATGGCGGCGGCGCTGCGGAAGGCGCGCGAGGCGGGCGATTCGCTCGGCGGCATCGTCGAGGTGCGGGCGCTGGGGGTGCCGCCCGGCTGGGGCGAGCCGGTGTTCGGCAAGCTCGACGCGCGGCTGGGCGGGGCGTTGCTGTCGCTCGGCGCGGTCAAGGGCGTCGAGTTCGGCGACGGCTTCGCGCTCGCCGTGCTGCGCGGCAGCAAGGCGAACGACCCCCTGACGCCGCGCGGCTTCGCCTCCAATCGCGCCGGCGGGGTCCTGGGCGGCATCTCCAACGGCGAGCCGCTCGTGATCCGCCTGGCGGTCAAGCCGACGCCGACCCTGGGGCGGCCGCAGGCGACGGTGGACGTGCGGGGCCGGGCACGGACTCTGCGCGTCCCCGGCCGCCACGACCCGTGCGTGGCCCCGCGACTGGTGGCGGTGGCCGAGGCGATGACGGCGCTGGTGCTGGCCGACGCGGCGCTGCTGCACGACGCGCGGCGGCGGGCCGGACCCGACTCGCGCCGCCGGTCCGCGCCGCGGACGCGCCCGCCCCGCCCACCGGGTGCGATGGACGGCCGTCGGTCGCGGTGATAGTGTGGTGTCCGGCTGCGGGGAGGCCGGAGACGAGTCGAGCATGCCGACGCTGCGGAAATGGCCGGGAGGGGAGCACGACGGCCGGGACCCGGAGTCCGGGGAGTCCGGCCACGACGCGGGCGAGGTCGACACGACGCGCGTCTTCCTGCCTTCGCACCGCCGTCCCGCCGCCGGCTCCCGCGGCTCGCCGCTCGAGCTGGTGCTGATCAAGCGCCGCGGGCTGTCGCACAGCGACCCGACGGCGAACTGGGTCGCGCTCGAGATCGTGACCCGCAACACGATCTACCTGGTCGACGGGGCGATGCGGTGCATCGGGGTGGTCGACCGGGCGACGAACAACCGCGAGGCGGAGCATTCGCTGCTCGGGGCGACGTTGACCGGCGGGCAGAAGCGCGCCGAGAACCGGCTCGACCTGTCCCAGCCGCTGCCGCTGCCCGGGATGGCGGCGATCTTCCGCCGACCGGCTGCGGCGCGGGGCATCCACCCCTTCGGCGAGACCTCGCCGGTCGAGCGCGTCGTGTTGCGCATCGGCGTCACGACCGTGGAGATCGACAAGGCGGGCGAGTCGTTCCACGAGCTGACGGCGCGGTTCTTCCTGTCGACCCACGAGTGAGCGAGACACGGGCGGCGCCGGCGGACGTTGTACGACGATGTGGAGCCACCTGTACCGGGCGTTCTCCCGCAGCAAGGTCGAACAACCGGGCGCGGTGGCGCGCCGCGTGCTGGGCCTGGCCCGTCCGTACCGCGCCCGGCTGCTCGTCGCCGCCGGCTGCATGCTGCTGCTGGCGCTGACCACCAGCGCCTACGCCTACGTGGTCGGCCCGCTGCTCCGCTTCATCTACGAGGGGGGCGCGGTGCCCGGCGAGTTCGGCGCGTTCGGCCGCTGGCTCGGCGCGTGGCTGTCGGCCGATGCCGGCCGGATGGCCCTGCTCCTCTCCGTGATGGTGGTCGGCCTGGCGCTGGTCAAGGGGCTGGCGCACTTCGGCGAGATCTCGCTGATGGGCTCCGTGGGCCAGGGGACGATGCACGACGTCCGCCGGGCGCTGATGGACCGGGTGCTGACCTTCGCCCCGGACCAGCTCGTCGCCGAGGAGCGGGGGGACCTCGCCTCCCGCTTCATGGTCGACGTGGCGATGATGGAGGCGGTGGTGACCTACGGGCTCACCGCGCTGGTGCGCGACCTGCTGCAGGCCCTGGCGTTGATTTCCCTCGCGCTGTATCTCGACCCGATGCTGGGGCTGATCGCCCTGGCGATCCTCCCGTTCACCTCGTGGCTGATCGTGGCCATTTCGCGGCGGATGCGCCGCACCCAGCGCCGAGCGCAGGACGCGATGGGGACGCTGGCGGCGCGCATCGAGGAAACCGCCGCGGGGCTCCCCGTGATCCGCCACCACGGCGCGGAGGGCTCGCAGGCCGCGCGCTTTGCCGAGGCCAACCGGCGGGCCCGCGACGGCCAGCTGGCGGCGATCCGGATCCGCGCCTTCTCCTCGCCGCTGATGGAGCTGCTCGGCGCCGCCGCCCTGGCCGCCACGCTGTGGTACGCCCAGAGCCGCGTCTCGTCGGGGGAGATCCCGCCCGAGCGGTTCGTGTCGTTCTTCACGGCGATCTTCCTGCTCTACGGGCCGGTCAAGAACCTGGGCGCCGTCGCCAACTTCCTCCAGGCCGGCCTGGCCGGCGCCGACCGCGTGTTCCGGGTCCTCGACCGCGAGCCCGCGCCGGTGCGCGAGGGACCCGTCGAGGCGCCGCCGCTTCGCGACCGGCTGGTGATCCGCGGCCTGCGCTTCCGTCGCGGCGAGAACGTCGTGCTCGACGGCGTGGACCTCGAGCTGCGCGCCGGCGAGCGCCTCGCGCTCGTCGGCCGCTCCGGCGCCGGCAAGACCACGCTGGCCCAGATCCTGACCCGCTTGCTCGACGCCGAGGCCGGCGAGATCCTCTGGGACGGCGAACCCGTCGAGCGCTGCTCGGGGGCTTCGATCCGCCGCCAGATCGCCGTGGTCCCGCAGGAGCCGTTCCTGTTCCACGATACCGTGCGCGCCAACATCGTGCTCGGGCGCCCCGAGCGCGGGACGACGGCGGAGGAGGCGGCCCGCCTCGCCGGCCTCGAGCCGGTCCTCGCGCGCCTCGCGGGCGGCCTCGACGCCGACGTCGGCGAGGTCGGCGGGCGGCTGTCGGGCGGCGAGCGCCAGCGCGTCTGCATCGCCCGCGCGCTGTACCAGGGCGGCTCCGTGCTGCTGCTCGACGAGGCCGTGTCGTCGCTCGACGCCACCGCCGAGGCCGAGGTCGGCGAGGCGATCGAGCGGGCGGCGCGCGGCCGCACGACGCTGGTCATCGCGCACCGGCTGTCCTCGGTCCGCCGCGCCGACCGCATCGCGG
>JAFGHH010000205.1 GCA_016930215.1 Deltaproteobacteria bacterium | reverse complement strand
GGCGATAGAGCCCTCGCCAACGGCAGAGGCCACCCGCTTGACCGAACCGTGTCTCACATCGCCGACGGCGAAGACGCCGGGGACCGACGTCTCCAGCGTCACGGGATGGACGGCGACCGTGCCGAGAGCCGTGCGGGACAACGGCGTGTCCGCGGGCAGCTCGGGCCAACGCGGGCGCGCCACCATCACGGCGTCCACCTCGAGCGACCCGTCCACTCCGTCCAGCGCCAGCCGCAGACCGCTCGCCGTGCGTTCGGCCGGGCCCGGCGTCGTGCCGGGCCGCAGCTCGACCCCGTCGCGCGCCAGGCCGCTCCGCTGCTCGTCGTCGAGCGGCCAGTTTTCGAGCGGCGCCGCGGCGCAGAGCGTCACGCGCTCCGCGCCGACCCGCCGCGCCAGCCGCGCCGCGGCCGCGCCGACGGTCAGCCCACCGGGCTCGGCGAGCACCAGCAGCCGTCGTCCCGGCACGATCCGCTCGCCCGCGGCCCACTGCCGCACCAGCGCGTCCGCGCTCCACGCCTCGAGACCGTGCGGACCGGCCGTCTTCACCGGTCCGACCGCCGCGGCGGCCCCGGTGGCCAGCACGACGGCGCCGAAGCCCTGCTCCAGCAGCGCCTGCGGCGCGGCCAGGTCGACCGACACGCCCGACTTCACCTCGACGCCCAACGCCAGGATCGCGGCGACGTCGGCCTCGAGCGCCTCGCGCGGGAGCCGGAACGCGGGCACGCCGTGCGCGAGAAGTCCGCCGAGCCTGTCGGACGCCTCGAACAGGGTCACCGCGTGCCCGGCGGCCGCCAGGTCGTGTGCCGCGGTCAATCCCGCCGCTCCCCCGCCGACCACCGCCACGCGACCCGGCCGGCGCGCCACCGCGACCGCCGGCTTCGCCTCGCAACTCCGCCGCTCGCGCTCGACCTCGACGGCAAACCACTCCAGCGCCCGGATGGCGACCGGAGTGCCGCCGCCGCGACCGCGCAGGCAGTTGCGCTCGCAGGGCGCCGAGCAGACGCGACCGCAGGCCGACGGCAGCGGGTTGCGCTCGCGGATCACCGCGGCGGCCAGGTCGGGCTTCCCGGCGGCGATCAACCCCACGTAGGCCTTGACGTTGATGCCGACGGGACAGGCCCGGCGGCACGGGGAGGCGCCGAGCGGAACGAACTCCCCGCGTCCGAGGAGGGGCTCGCGAATTCCCCCCCGGGTGGCGCCGCTCCGTCTGGTCATCTGGGCTCGTTCCTCGGCGGTGGCCCGCAGCGCGCCCCCCCATGAACCGCCGCAGGGTCGTTCTAGGCGGGCCGGCGGGGAAGTGTCAAGACGCAGGGGACGGCGGGGACGGGGGGTCAGGGCAGGATCAACTCCTCGACGCCGCGCGCCGCGGTCCGGGGGCCGCAGTCCGTCGCGGCGAGAGCGACCGCCAGGGCCGCCGCGCTCGTCGCAACCGAGCTCGAGAACCGCGCTCGCTGTTCCATCGGGCGCTCCTTCCGCGGAACATCATGCCCGGGCGCTCGACCGCGATGCGAGGACAGGCGGCGGGGCCGGAGCCAGCTCGGCCTCGCCAAGGACGCACCGTCCGGTCGCTCCGTCCAGCCACGTCCGGCGCCCACCGCGAAGGGCGTGTCGTTCCCGCGCGGATGGACCGCCGCGGTTGCGCGGCTCATGGCGATTCCGGGACACACACGGCCGGCGAGCCGGGGGAGCCCGCTCAGGCGTCGTCGGTCGCCAGCGAGACGGTGAGCCCGATCACGGTGGCGATGCAGGCGAGGGCGAGCCAGGGGATCGAACACGAGGCCCAGGCCCGCCAGTCGAGCAGCTGACCGAACGAGTCGGTGAGGGCGGGCCCGGCGGCGAGCAGCGCCAGGGCGCTGGCAACGGCCGCGGCGAGCAGCAGGACCCTCCGGCGCCGGCGAACCTGGCGCCGCGGCGGCGGCAGCGCGGCCAGCGTCCGGCGGGTGAACCCCGCGTCCGGGATCGGCGGGTCGGGGGCGCGCAGCGCCCGTTCCAGCCAGTCCTGCTCTTCCGGCTCGTTCATGGCGTCACCTTCCCCGGCCCGGGAGCGAGCAGCCTGCGGAGCTTCTCCTTCCCCCGCAGCACGTGCGTCTTGACCGTGCCCACCGGGCAGTCGAGCACCCAGGCCGCCTCCTGGTGGCTCAGGTCCTTCTTGTAGCACAGGTCGAGCGCGGCGCGTTCGGCCTCCGAGAGCCCGGCCATCGCGCGCTCCAGGTCGAGGAGCAAGGCCTCCTCGCGCGGTCGCGGGCTCTCCGGCTCGGGCAGCCCGTCGAGCGCGGGGCGGAGCGGCCCGCGGCGGCGGACCTCCCCGAGGAACAGGTTGTAGGCGATGCGGTAGAGCCACGAGGCGAGGGCGGAGTCGCCGCGAAAGGTGTGCAGCTTGAGGTACGCGCGAAGGAAGGTGTCCTGGGCGAGGTCGTCGGCGAGGGCGTGGTCGCCGCAGGTCAGGCGGCGGAGCAACGCGCGGACGGCGGACTGGTGGCGGCGGACGAGCAGGTCGAACGCGTCCCGGTCCGCGTGTTCGACCACGCGGACGATCAGCTCGCTGTCGGGCGCCGCCGCCATCGTGACCGCCGCGCCGCCCTACTCCTGCCGGTCGGCCTTCCGGCCGAGCTTCCAGACCACCAGGTAGCCGAAGCCGAGGAACAGCGGGACGAGGCCGAGGCCGGCGGCGCGCAGGGCCTGCTCGTTCCAGATCCCGATCATGCCGCAACAGGCCGACAGGCCGAGGCCCCCGCAGACCAGCAGCAGGCCGCGGCGCAGGTCGCGGAGCACCGGCGATTCGGGCCCGCGCGCGCGCGGCGGCGCGAGCAGCTCGCGCGGGACCTCCAGCCCCTTCTCGATCATCGCCCGCATGGTCTCGTGGCGCTTCGCCTCCTGCCGCGCGCGGTGCTGCAGGCCGACCCACAGGCCGAAGAACACGGCGGCGAAGAACGCCACGGGCACGACCCCCGCGATCCACGGGGGGTCGTTGCGGTGCCGCTCG
Organism: Deltaproteobacteria bacterium; assembly: GCA_016930215.1. Classification (GTDB taxonomy): domain Bacteria; phylum Myxococcota_A; class Polyangia; order DRWM01; family JAAZOP01; genus JAAZOP01. The sequence continues at coordinate 16,378 of JAFGHH010000205.1, read as the reverse complement.
GCCTCGAGCTGGCGTTCCAACAGGTCGTGGACCTGCTCGCTCGTGAGCCGTTCCACCAGCTCCGGCGGGGCGCCGAGGAACGCACCGACGGACTTCCGGGCCGCGGCCTCCGGCGCACCGGCCGGGGCCGTGGCGCGTTCCGGGGCCGCCGGCGGCACACCCTGGGCGGCGGCGGCCGGAGCGGCGAGCGCCAGCAGCAGTGCCGGCAGCCAGGCGGACGACGAACGGACGGGCGATGCCTGGGCCATGACGTTCCTCCTTCGGGGATTCTCGTACTTCACGAACGAACGATGCCAACCTTTCCGGGCGAGCCTCCGGAGCTCTGGAGCTTGGATGCGGCGGCGGGGCGGCTCGGATTCGGGAAAAACGCACGGGGGCGGGCGTCTGCCGAACCCGGGGTCGTTCGGGGACGTCGCGTCGCCCTTCCTCGCGCTGCGGCCGGCCGAGGACACGGTGCGGCCCGAGCGCGACGTCGACCTGCCCGTCCCACCCGGCGACGCGGGCTACTCGTAGATCTTCTCGTCCTCGGCGAACGCCTCCTCGGCGTCGGTCTCGTAGTCGCGGGCGGTCGATCCGGTCCCCGCCTTCCCGGCTTCCCGGTACCACTCGTGGGCGACGATCATCGACATCACCTCGCTCGTCCCGGTCCAGATCGTCGCCAGCCGGACGTCGCGGAAGATCCGCTCCAGGGGGAAGACGTTCGTGTAGCCGATCCCCCCGACGACCTGCATCGAGTTGTGGACCACCTTCTGGCACGCCTCGGTGATGAAGCGCTTCGACTCGGAGATCAGGCGGCGCGCGCGGTCGGTGGGCACTCCCGCGTCGATCGCGCGGCAGGTCGTGTAGCCGAGGGAGCGGGCGGCGTCGAGCAGCATCGCCGCCTCGGCCACCTGGAACGAGACCCCCTGGAAGGAGCTGATCGTCCTGCCGAACGCCTTGCGGCGCGCGGTGTAGCGGGTCGCGATGTCGAGCGCGACGCGGGCGGGGCCGAGCGTCATGATCGCCGTGCCGAGCCGCTCCGGGACCATCATCGTGTTGAAGATCTCCTCCCCGCCATCGACCCGGCCGACGACGTTCGCCTTCGGCACCTTCACGTCCTGGAAGACCACGCGCGCCGTGCCGCCCCCGCGGCCGCCCATCAGGCGGTAGAGATACTTCGTCTCGACGCCGGGCCCGCGGTCGACGAGGAACGCCGTGATCGCGTGCTGGGGCTTCGCGGCGGGGTCGAAGTTCGTCCGGGCGTAGAGCAGGAAGTAGTCCGCGCCGTGGCCGCCCACGATGAACCGCTTCTGGCCGTTGAGCAGGAAATGGTCCCCCCGGTCCTCGGCCCGGGACGTGGCGCCGAAGAAGTCCGAGCCGCCCCGCGGTTCCGTCAGGCCCTCCGCCGCGAACAGCTCCCCCCGCAGCAGCGGCTTGACGTACCGCTCCTTCTGCTCGTCCGTCCCGTGCCGGAGGATCGCGTCGCAGACCAGCTCCGCACCGACGCCGAAGACGCACGCCAGCTCGTAGGAGAGCGTTCCGATCTCCTCCAGCACCATCCCCGTCGTGACCCAGTCCAGGCCGCGGCCGCCCCACTCCTTCGGGTAGCGACACCCCAGCAGGTTGCGGCGCCCCGCCTCCTGGAGAAACTCCTTGGGAAACTTCACCTCGTCCTTGTCCATGTCGAGGATCAGCTGCCTGGGCACCCACCGGACGAACTCGCGGACCTCCTCCCGGAACGCGAGCTGCTCCCTGGTCAGGATGAAGTCGAACATGCCGTCCTCCTCGAGCGGCGGCCGTCGGTCGCCGAGCCCGTCGTCGCGTCCCCGCGACGTCATGCGCCGTGCCGCCGTCCGACATCTAACGTAGCTCACGCCACGCGGCAAGCCGCCGCCGCCGTGGGCGCCTCCCGGGGGCCCCGGGCCGGCCGAGGCCGTGATAGCATGCCGGGCCGGAGGAGGCCGTTCGCTCCGATGATCCTGGCGGTCACCGCCCTCGCCGCACTGGTGCCGTCGGCACTGCTGGCCTGGTACTTCCACTCGCGCGACCACCGGCCGGAGCCGGCGCGCGCGGTGTGGGGCTCGTTCGGCCTGGGCGTGCTGGCGATCCTCCCCGTGCTGCTGGTCGACTGGCCGATCGCCGCGGCCCTGGAGCAGCTCGGGCCCTCGCCGCTGACGGGGACGGCCGAGGCGTTCCTGGTGGCGGCGATCCCGGAGGAGTTCTTCAAGTTCGCGGTGCTGTTCTGGTACGCGCGACGGCGGCGTTGGTTCGACGAGCCGATGGACGGGATGGTCTACGGCGTGATCGTGTCGCTCGGCTTCGCCACGCTGGAGAACCTGCTCTACTCGCTCCAGGGGGGGCTCGGCGTGGCGCTGATGCGCGCCCTGCTGTCGGTCCCGGGCCACGCGTTCTGGGGCGCGATCATGGGCTACTTCGTCGCGCTCGCCCACTTCGGCCCGCCGTCCGGGCGACGCCGGCGGATCGCCCAGGCGCTCTTCTGGCCGATGCTGCTCCACGGCGTGTACGACGCGCCGGTGCTGACGCTCAAGCACTTCGCGGAGGGGCCGACGCCGTCGGAGGAGGTCCAGGCGATTCTGCTCTCGCTGCTGGCCGTGTCGGTGGCGACGATCGTCGTCTCGGCGGTGGTCGGCGTGAAGATGGTCCGGCGGATGCGCTTCGCGCAACGGGTGGCACTGGCCCGCCAGGGGCTGCTGCCGGCGACGATCCCCGTCCCGTCGCCGGTCCCGCCGCGGGTGGCGGCGATCGCGGCGATGTGGCCGGCGGCCGCGGTCGCGACGGACGACGAGCCGGCGCGCACGATCTCGCTGCCGCCCCCGGCTTCGCGACCGCTGGCGTGGGTCCTCCTGTTCCTGGGCGGCCTCCTGCTGGTCGGCGGCGCGCTGATGACCGCGGGATTGATCGCCGGCCTGGCCGGCGGCTCGGACCTCGACGCGGCCGGCGCCGCGGTGGGTGCCGTGCTGTTCTGCGCCCTGCCCCTCGGAGTCGGCTTCTGGCTGTTCCGCCGGGGGCTGCGGCGGCTGCCGCGCCGGACGCGCGCCACGCTGCCGCCGCCGGGACTCGGACCGCCGCCGCCGGAAGCCCCGGGACCGCCGCGGCGCGTTCCCGACCCGACCGCTTGACAACGGCCGGCGAACGACGGAACCATCCGCCGTCTTCCGGACGCTCGGGCGGCCGGAGGAACGAAGGGCGGCGGACGGCGTGTCGGGAGAGGACCTCAAATTCGCGTTCGTGGCGTTCACGGCGATCTTCTTCGTCGTGGACCCGTTCGTCGCCGTGCCGTTCTTCATGACGATCACCGCCGACGACTCGCCGGAGAAACGGCGCGCGATGGCGCTGCGCGCGGCGGTCGCGGCCTGCGTCACGCTGGTGCTGTTCGCGGTGGCCGGCGGCCTGATCTTCAAGGCCTTCGGCGTCTCGCTCGGCGCCTTCAAGATCGCCGGCGGCCTGATGCTGTTCCTGATGGCGCTGGACATGATGCGGGCCCAACCCTCGCGCACCCGCTCCACCGCCGAGGAACAGGAGGAGGGCGTCGCGCGCGACGACGTGGCGATCGTGCCGATGGCGATCCCGATGCTCGCAGGCCCCGGCTCGATCGCCACCGTGATGGTCCTGATGAGCCGCGCCGCGTGGCAGCCCGTCGCGACCACCGCCGTGTTCCTGGCGGTCGTCGTCACCTGCCTCATCGCCTGGCTGCTGCTGCGCTCCGCGGCGGCCGCCGAGCGCTTCCTGTCGAAGACGACGCTGCACGTGGCCCAACGCGTGATGGGCCTGCTGCTCGCCGCCGTCGCCGTCGAGTTCGTCGTCGGCGGAATCCGCGACCTCTGGCCGACCTTCGGCGCCTGAACCGGACAGGACACTCGGAAAGCCCCACCACCGGGGTCCATGGTCCTCGTCGCTGGGGTCGAAAGACCCCACACGACGCGAGCCACCACCTCGAACCTCTTCCCACGTCGAAGGACCGACCGGAACCCGTCGGAGGATCCGATGGCGGTTCTGGACCTTGTCAATAATCTGATATTATTGGAATATCCGCAGAGGGATGAAGAGGAAAGGCACGATTGGAGGACGCCGGAGGGAAGCCATATGCTACGACCTGGGCCTTGTACCGACATTGGCATACAAGATGCTTGGCGTCCCTGCACGGCGCGCAGCCTGCCCCGACCGCTGCGCAATCCTCCGGGGGTCGCGTCGGGGCGTGGAAGGAACGACAACATGACACGCGAACGAACGAACCTGGTCCCGTGGCTGCTCGGCTCCGCGGCGCTGGCCTTCGCCGGCTGCGTCGATGCCGAAGGCGAGAAGACGCCGCTCGAGCCTCCCGCGATCACCGACGCGGACGAGGGGTCGGCGGACTGGGTGTCGCTGACGACGGACGTGATCGGCGAGTTCCGGTACTACGGCGAGACGGTGGAGGGAGAGTTCCTGCGCCGCGGCTACGTCGGCATCGCGTTCCAGGCCAAGGCGGGCGAGACGATCGCGCTGGAGGTCGAGGCGCTCACGGAGCATCGCGACACGGTGATCTGGCTCTACCCGCCGGTGGACGAGGACGACCCGTGGGGCGAGGTCTGGCGGCGACCGATCGCCTCGAACGACGACATCGAGTGGCCGACGAACAGCAACTCGGCGATCGTGGACTTCCCGCTGACGCAGGACGGGCGGTACCTGCTGGTGGTCGCGGAGTACCGCGGCCGGACCGGCCGGTTCCAGGCCACGCTGCGCTGCACCGGCGGCGGCTGCCTCGAGCCGTTGCCGCCCGAGACCCGCTGCGGCCGGCTCGGCGGCTACTGCACCTACTTCCTGACCGAGTGCGAGGCGGGCTTCGTCGGCGCCAACGAGGCGGGCCAGATGCTCGAATGCGAGGGCGGCCGGAGCGCCAAGTGCTGCGTGCCGGAAGACCCCAACCCCTACGGCTGCGCCGTGAACGACGACTGCGTGGCCGTCAACGCCGACTGCTGCGGCTGCTCGATGGGCGGCACGTCGGTCGCGGTCAACCGCGCGTTCGCCGACGCCGCCGGCCCCGACCCCGCGACCTGCGCCGGCATCATGTGCACCGCCGTCTACAACTGCTGGGGCGCCCCGGCGTGCATCGACGGCCTGTGCTCGCTGATCGCCCCCGACTCGCCCGAGAGCCGCTGCCTGGCGGCGGGCGGCGCGATCTCGACCGCTTCCTGCTGCCTGTCCACGGGGGACTTCCCCAACCTGTGCCGCATCGGGCCCTGCGGCTGCTCGCCGGCCAACAGCCACGAGATCCGCGTCTGCGATTGCGGCGAGGGCCGCTGCTTCGACGGCACCACCTGCGTCGGCCGCTGACGCCCCACCTTCGCCCTTCGGGCTTCGCCGCGCACGCCCGCCGCAGTCCGGATGCTCAGCCGTTCCCGCCCCGGACCGCCTGCACGGCGTTGCGGAACAGCCGCAGTCCGGCCCCCTCCTCGGGCACCGTCTCGCGCGTCCACCGCGGGTGCTGCGTGCGGACGACGAACGCCTCGGGATGCGGCATCAGGCCGAGGATCCGGCCCGTCGGGTCGGTCAGGGCCGCCGCCGCCTCTTCCGCGCCGTTGGGGTTGAACGGATAGACGTCGGTGGGCAGGCCTTTGAGCGCGTAGCGCAGCGGCACCAGATGCCGGTCGAGGGTCGTCTTGCGGGCCGCGTCGTCGGCGAACAGCAGCCGCCCCTCGCCGTGCCGCACCGGCAGCTCGAACTCCCCGAGGCCCCGGGTGAACAGGCACGGCGAGGCGGGGTCGGCCAGCAACCGCACCCAGCGGTCCTCGAACCGTCCGCGTGCGTTCGGCCCCAGCGTCGTGGTGGGACGCGGGTCGTCGCCGCCGTTCGGCAGCAGCCCGACCTTCACCAGCAGCTGGAAGCCGTTGCAGATCCCGAGCACGAGGCCGCCGCGACGCACGAACGCGACGACCTCCTCGAGCAGCGTGGGGCCGCCGGGGCGCGGCGCGGTGTGCCGCAGCCGGTGGGCGCAGGCCCGCGCGCTCCCCAGGTCGTCGCCGTCCATGAACCCGCCCGGGAACGTCAGCACCTCGTAGGCGTCGAGCGACGCGCGGCCGGCCGCCCAGTCCCAGATCGGGACGACGTCCACCAGATCGGCGCCGGCCAGCCGCCAGGCGTGGGCGGTCTCGACCTCGCAGTTCGTGCCGTTGCCGGCCAGGACGAACACCCGGCAGCGCTCAGCCATGGGCGTCCTCCCGGTCCTCCCCCGCGAAGTCGAACGGGGCACGCCAGACCGCCTGCAACTCGCGCACGTCGCGGTCCACCACCACCGCGCCCTCCAGGCCGGAGATCCGCAGTCGGCCGCCGGAGTGCGTCTTGCCGATCAGCCGGCACGGCGTGCCGGCCATCCGCGTCTCGAAGCGCGCCTCGGACCCGATCCGCACGGCGACCACGAACCGGCCGTTGGATTCCGAGAACAGCAGCAGGTCGTCGCGGTCGACGCCGTCGGCGGCCAGCGGCCGCAGGTCCAGCTCGGCGCCCATGTCCCCCGCGAACGCGGCCTCGGCCAGCGCGACCCCCAGGCCGCCGTCGGAGCAGTCGTGGCACGCGGAGACCAGCCCCTCGGCCAGCGCGCCGTGCAGCTTGCGGTACAGCCGCGCCTGCTCCTCGGGCCGGGCCGTCGGCGGCACCCCGCCGGCCTCGCCGAGCAGGGCGAAGTACTCCGAGCCGCCCAGCTCCTCGGCGGTGCGGCCGACCACGTAGACGCTCTCGCCGGGCCGCTTGAAGTCCATCGTGACGGCGCGCGCGGCGTCGGGGATCTGCCCCAGCACCGTGAACAGCAGCGTGGGCGGGATCGAGATCCGCACGTCGCCGTGGTGGTAGTCGTTCTTCATCGAGTCCTTGCCGGAGATCAGCGGCACGCCGTGGGCCAGGCACGCCTCGCGCAGCGCCTCGCAGGTCCGCACGAGCTGCGCCAGCTTGTGCTCGCCGTCGGGGTTGCGCGGCCCGACCACCGGGTCCGGCCAGCAGAAGTTGTCCAGCCCGGCCAGCGTCTCCGGGTCGGCCCCGGTCGCCACCGCGTTGCGGATCCCCTCGTCGATCGCCGACAACGCCGCGGCGTGCGCGTCGAGATCGGCGAACTTCGCGGCGATGCCGTGCGCGATCACGACCCCGCGAGGAGACTCGAGCACCGGACGGACGACGGCGGCGTCGGAGGGACCGCAGCCCCGGGAGCCGCACAGCGGCTTGACCACACTGCCGCCCTGCACCTCGTGGTCGTACTGCCGCACCCAGTAGTGCTTGGAGCAGACGTTGGGCCGCGCCAGCAGCCGCTCGAGGATCCCGCCCGGGTCCGGCGGCGCGGGCGGCCGCACCGGCTGCGGCGGCGGGGTGCCCCAGGCGGCGCGCAGGTCGAGCCGCGGCAGGCCCTCGTGCAGGAAGTCCATGTGCAGCGCCGCGACGACCTTGCCCTCGTGGCGCACGCGGAAGATGCCGTCGTCGGTGAACTTCCCGAGCGCCGTGGCCAGGACGCCCATCCGCTGCGCCAGCGCGAGGAACTCCGGCACCTGGTCCGGCGGCACCGCCACGCTCATCCGCTCCTGCGCCTCGGAGAGCAGGATCTCCCACGGGTCGAGGCCGGCGTACTTGAGCGGCGCGTGGGTCAGGTCGATGTCCGCCCCGCCGGTCTGCCGCGCCATCTCCCCGATCGAGGACGACAGCCCGCCGGCGCCGTTGTCGGTGATCCCCGAGTACAGCCCGGCGTCGCGCGCCACGAGCAGGAAGTCGGTCATCCGCTTCTGGGTGATCGGGTCGCCGATCTGCACCGCGGTGGCCGGCGAGCCCTCGTGCAGCTCCTCGGACGAGAACGTCGCGCCGTGGATCCCGTCCTTGCCGATCCGCCCGCCGACCATCACGATCGCGTCCCCCGGGGCGTGGTACTTGCGGTGCGCGTCGCGCTCCCCGGTCCGCGCCGGCAGGATCCCGCCGGTGCCGCAGTAGACCAGCGGCTTGCCGAGGTACCGCTCGTGGAACACCACCGAGCCGTTGACCGTCGGAATGCCGCTCTTGTTGCCGCCGTGCTCCACCCCCTCGCGCACCCCCTCCAGCACGCGGCGCGGCGCGAGCAGCCGCGGCGGAAGCTCGCCCTTCCAGCCGGGCGGCGCGAAGCAGAACACGTCGGTGTTGCAGAACAGCCGCGCCCCCATCCCGGTGCCGAACGGGTCGCGGTTCACGCCGACGATCCCGGTCAGGGCCCCGCCATAGGGGTCGAGCGCCGACGGGCTGTTGTGGGTCTCGACCTTGAACACCAGGTGCCAATCGGGCAGGAAGCGCACCACGCCCGCGTTGTCGTCGAACACCGACACGCACGGATCGCGCTCCCCCTTCGCCGCCCGCACCGCCTCGGTCGTCCCCCGCACGTAGGTCTTGAACAGCGAGTCCACGTCCCGCTCGGCGCCGTCCGGACCGCGGTGGCGGATCCGCGCGGAGAAGATCTTGTGCTTGCAGTGCTCGGACCAGGTCTGCGCCAGGCACTCCAGCTCGACGTCGGTCGGCTCCGGCGGCAGCCCTTCGCGCGCCCGGACCGCGCGCGCGTCCGGTCGCCGGAAGTAGGCCTCGATCGCCCGCAGCTCCGCCAGCGACAGCGCCCAGACGTTGTCCCGCGACAACTGCAGCAGCTCCTCGTCGGGCAGGTCGAGCCGCCAGGTGCGCACCTGGGGCTGCCGGTCGAGCGTCACGCGGGGGACCTGCGCCGAGAACCAGGCCGCGCCGCCACCCTCCCACAGCCGGTACGACTCGATCAGCAGGTTGCACAGCAGCCCCTCGACGACCCGCGCCCGGTCCTCGGGCCGCCCCGGACCCCGCGCGACGCGGTACTGCCGCGCGCAGGTCACCAGCTCGTCGGGCCCGAGCGGCCGCCCGAGCTGCAGCGCGAGCGCCTCGCTCGCCGTCCGGCCCACGTTGTCGGTCACGCCGGGCCGCAACGCCACCTCGGCCGCCCACTCGAAGTCGCCTTCCAGCGGCGCGTCGATCGCGTGCCGCTGCAGCACCGGGTCGCACAGCGCACTCGCGGCGAACGCCTCGAGCGTCTCCCGCGGCGCGTCGCACTCGACCGTGTAGACCTCGACCACCCGGACGGCCTCGACCCGCAGCCCGAGGTCGTCGCCGATGCGGCGGGCCAGCCGGCGCCCGGCGGCGTCCTCGCGATCCTCCCGGATGCCCACCTCGACCCGATGGATCACGACGCCCACCCTTCCTCGGTCGCGCCCGACGCACGCCCCCCGGTGTCGCCGTCGCCCATGCCCTGTCCTTCCCGGAACGCCCCGAATTGTTGCGACGCCGCTGCACCTAGCACATACTGACGCGAGCCGTCCAGGGGCGACATGGAACAGCGTCCTCCATTCCGCGGCACGCCATGGTACTCGATCCTCGAGTCGCTGCTGGGGCACGTCGACCGCGAGCCGACGCTGCGGGCGGTGGCCGAGCTGGCGTGCAAGGAGCTGGGCGCCGAGCGGGCGACGGTGTTCCTGGTCGATCATTCGCGCCATTTGCTCCGCGGCACCGTGGCGCTCGGCACCGAAGGCCGACCCCTCGAAATCCCGCTCGACTTCGACTCGGTCGCCGGCTGGGTCTGCCTCACCGGCCGGCCGATCCGCATCTCCGACGTGGGCGGCGACCTGCAGGCGATCGACGAGCGTCTACGGCATTTCGACCGGATCGACCGGCTCGTCGGCTACTCCACGCGGTCGCTGTGCGCCACGCCGCTGCGCGTCCGCGGCGAAATCATCGGCGTCCTCGAGGCGCTGCACCCCGAATGCGACCGCTTCTCGGCCGAGGACGCCGAGCGGCTGGAGGACCTGGCGGCCGTGGCCGGCCTCGTGCTCCATGTGGCCGGGCTGTACCAGGACATCAAGGACCTGCGGGAGGTCGAGCGGCGCAAGAGCGATTTCATCGACCTGCTGGCGCACGAGATCAAGGAGCCGATCGCCGCGGTCCAGATGCTGGCCGACTTCGCCACCCAGATGGAGCACGACCCCGCCGAACGCCACCGGCTGCTCGACCGGATCGTGCTGCGCGCCCGTCAGGTCACCGCCCTGGTCAACGAGCTGCTCGAGGTGAGCCGCGTCAAGCGCGGACTGGTGCTGGGCGAGGTGCGCTCGGTCGACCTGGCCCGGCTGGCCGAAGCCACCGCGCAGGGGATGGAGGACCTCGCCGAGCGCCGCTCCGTGACCGTGCAGCTCGAGCTCGACCCCGCCACCCCTCCCGCCCGGATCGATGACGGCCTCGTGCCGTACGTGTTCTCCAACCTGCTGTCGAACGCGATCAAGTACACCGACGGCGGGGGCACGGTACGTCTGTGCGTCCGGCCGGAGGCGCAGGGCGTGCTGATCGAGGTCTTCGACACCGGCATCGGCGTGCCGCCCGGGGAGCTGCGGCACCTGTTCCGCGAATTCTACCGCGCGACGAACGCACGCTCCCGCGGCGTCGACGGCACCGGCCTGGGACTGGTGGCGGTCAAGGAGATCGCCGAACGCTACGGCGGACGCGTCGGCGTCGATTCCACCCTCGGCAGAGGCTCCCGCTTCTGGGTCTGGCTGCCGACCGACGTCGAGCCTTGAACCGAGAGCCCGGACCGCCCCGGCTCAACCCGCGCGGAAGATCTGGATCTCCTGGACCACGATCGGCGTCTTCGGCTTGTCGCCCGGCCCGCGCGGCGCCGCGACCACCTTCTGCAGCGTGTCCATCCCCTGGACCACCTCGCCGAAGATCGCATGCTTGCCGTCCAGCCACGGCGTCGGCACCTCGGTGATGAAGAACTGCGACCCGTTGGTGTTCGGCCCCGAGTTGGCCATCGACAGCCGTCCCGGCCGGTCGTGCTTGAACTTGGGATTGATCTCGTCGGCGAACCGGTAGCCCGGGCTTCCCGTGCCGTCGCCCCGCGGACAACCGCCCTGGATCATGAAGTTCGGGATCACCCGGTGGAAGGTCGTCCCGGCATACAGCGACCGGCCCGTGACCTCCTGGCCCGTCTTGGGGTCCTTCCACGGGATCGCCCCCGTGGCCAGCCCGACGAAGTTGGCCACCGTGTTCGGCACGTCGTGCTCGAACAGGTGCACTTCGATCGTCCCCAGTGTCGTGGTGATCCGCGCGCGAAGCTCGCCGTTGCCCGGCACCTGGATCGGCGGAAACTGCATGCTCGCCTTCCTTTCTTCCCCGGCGTCCCGCCCCGGACCCGCTGTCCGGGCGCGCCGGGCGACGGGCGGAGCATGGATCAACAGGGGGGCTACCCGCAATCGGCCTGGTCGATCAGCCCCGGCAGCTCACCGCACCCGGCCTCGGTCTCCGGGTCGCCGCACACCGCGTACCACCCCTCATCGGCCGTCCCGACCTCGCGACACTCCGCCGTGCAGTCGCGACACGTCGCCTCGCAGTACTCGAAGCCGGACACCGGGTCGACCCACCGGCGCCGGGTCCCCGAGCCGACCCCGCCCTCGCAGATCGGGGCGTTCGCGGCCGGCGCCTCGTCGCGGACGTCCGGCGTGTCGAGGGCGTCGTCCTCGACCGCCTCGCCCGGCCCGCCGTCATCGCGCGCCGCCTCGTCGGACGCCTCCAACCCGTCGCCGTCGAGGACCTCCAGGACCTCCACGACCTCCACCACGTCGGTCACGTCCGGTTCGGCGTCGTCGCCGTCCGAACCGCACCCGCCCGCCACGAATGCCGCCACGATCCATCGCCACGCACGTCCCGAGCTCATCCCGCATCCTCCCCGCCGGCGACCCGACCGCCGGCGCTCCGGCAGTCTAGCACCCCCTTCCCCGCGGTGGCGACGACGAGCGAGCCGTGCCGCGGGTCCTTGACCCGCCCGCCGCCGACCGGCGAGACTGGGCCGCGACGTCGTCGCCCCGGTCCGCCGGCGCACGCCGTCCGGGGACGCCGATGCCTCGAGCCGCCATCCTCGCCCTCGCCCTGGCGTTCGCCGCCGCCTGCGGCCGCCCGTCCGCCGCGACGCCGCCCGAGGCCGGCCGCGTGGACGTCCGAGCCCCGGAGCGCACGGAGGAGGAACGCCCGGACGCCGGCGAGACGGCCGCCGCGACCACGACCTCGGCCGACACCTCCGCCTCGACCTCGCCGACCGCCGCGACGGAGACGGACGCGGGAAGACGCGCGCCGACGACCACGTCCACGATGTCCAGGCCCTCGACCAGGCGGCCCGGCAAGAAACTGCGGAAGGACACATGGGTCATCGGCTACTACGCGACGTACCTGTTCCGTCGCTGCCGGCCGGAGCTGGTGCGCTACGACGCGCTGACCCACTTGGCGGTAACGCGGGTGATGCCCGACGCTGCCGGCGACCTGGTCCTCGAGCTGGGCCGCGAAGGCGAGGCCGGCCTGGCACTGCTCGACGAGCTGGTCCGGCGGGCCCGCGTCGCCGGCACCCGCACGCTGCTGATGGTCGGCGGCGGCGGGGCCCGCGAGGCGCTGCTCGCCGCGACGACCGACGACCTGCGTCCGGCCTTCGTCGCCGGCCTCGTCGATTTCGCGCGCGCACACCAGCTCGACGGCCTGGACCTCGACTGGGAGCCGCTGCCCGCGAGCGACCACGCGTCGTTCCTGGCCCTGGCCGCCGACCTGCGGGCGGCCTGGCCGGAAGCGGTGCTGACCGCGGCGGTGGCGCACCTTCCCGGCCGGCGGGACTCGGCGGACGAGCTGTACGCGCGGGCCGCCGGGCACTTCGACCGGCTGAACGTCATGACCTACTCGATGACCGCGGCGCAGGGCGGCTGGAAGAGCTGGCACTCGGCGGCCCTCTACGGCGAGCGGCCGGAGACGCCGTCCTCGATCGACCACTCGGTCCGCGGCTACCTCGCCGCCGGCGTCCCGCCCGGTCGGCTCGGGATCGGCATCGGCTTCTTCGGCGTCTGCTACACGCCGCCGGTCGACGGGCCGCGCCAGGAGCTCCGCCGCTCGACGATCGCCGCCGCCGACTGCACGATGAGCTACGCCGACATCATGCGCCGCTACTTCGACCCGGCCGCGCGCCGCTGGGACGAGGAGGCGCGGGTGCCGTACCTGGCCCTGCCGGAGGCGACGGGGCCGCACGGCTGCGGCTACGTGTCGTACGAGGACGCGCAGTCGATCGCCGAGCGAGCCGCGTACGTCGCCGAGCGGGGACTGGGCGGCGTGATCGTCTGGGCCGTCAACGAAGGATACCTCAAGCACGCGCCGGAGGGGGAGCGCGACCCGCTGATGGATGCGCTGGCGAAGCACTTCCTCGGACGGTGAGGACGGCGGTCCCGTCGGTCCTACTTGCTGGTGAACACGCCGATCAGGGTCAGGATCGCGGCGCCGAGGCCGATGCCGAGCGTCAGCTTGACGCCGGTGTCGAAGATCAGCCAGGCCAGCAGGCCGGCGATGCCGCCGAACGCGAGCGGCAGGACGCAGCCGGCGAAGGTGAGCGCCCCGCCGACGATCGCCACGGCCGGGTCGATCCGCTTGCGGGGCACGAGCGCCGCGGGAGGCGCACCGCCGCCCTGGTAGGCCTGCCCGGCGGCCTCCTGGCGGCAGAGGGCGCAGCCGGCCGAGTCGAGCGGGAAGTCGTGCTTGGGGCAACGGCCGGAGTCCGGAGGCGGGGACGGGTCAGCCATCGTTCTTCGCCTTGTCGGGCAGCTCCTTCTTCTCCTCGCCCGCGGCGATCTGCGGGGGGGACTTCTCCTCTTCCTCGGCGTCCTTGATCCCGGTCTTGAAGCTCTGGATGCTCTTGCCGATCCCCTTGGCCAGCTTCGGCAGCTGGGACGGACCGAAGATCAGCAGCACCACCACCAGCAGCACGATCAGTTCCCAATGCCCGAACATGGCTGACGTCCTCTCCGGCCGCGGCCGCGCGGGTCCCGGCTCCCGACCGGACGACAGCCTACCCCGACCGCCCGCGACGGATCAACGTCTTCGACGGCGCAGGCGCCCGTGGAACTCCCGCCGGGCCCGTGCCATACTCCGGCACCCGGAAGGGAGGCCCGTGATGCACCTGGCCCGCACCCTCCTGCGGTCGCTGCCGGCGGCCGTCCTCGTCGCCGCCTGCGGCCCGGGCACGACGCCCGCGGCCGACGAGCCGGCCTCGCCCCCGCCCGGAACCGCCGAGGTCGCCCCGGAGGACCTCGGGTTCGTCCTCACCGCCCCGGACCTCGCCCGGTCGCTCGAGCGGTTCGCCGGCCAGTACGGCCGGGTGCTCGAACGACTGGCCGCGCTCGACGTCGCCCTCCCCGCTCCGCCGCCCGAAACGGTCCGCGACACCGGACGGGTGCTGCTGCGCGAGCTGGTCTTCCGCCGCATCCTGCAACTGCCCGGCGAGCTCGCCATCGATCTCGCCGCCCCGACCGCCGTCGGCGCCGTCGTCCCACGCGGCGGGGAGCCGTCGCTGGCCGCCGGCGTCGGCGTGATCTCGACCGGCCCGCGCGATCGGTTGCCGCGCTCCTTGGACCCGGAGGTCGTGCTCCGGCCCGCCGCCGACGACCGGCTCGCGATCGGGTACTTCGCCGGGCCCGCCGCCGACCTGGCCACGATGCCGGCCGCCGAGGCCGACTCCGACGACGACCTCGTGTTCCGCGCGGCGGGAATCCCCGCCGCCGAGCGCGCCCGCCGCGCCCTGCTCGGCTGGGCCGGCCCGCGCCGCGAACGGGGCGAGCTGACCGATCTGGACGAGCTGCTGGTCACCGGCGGTTCGATCGCCCTCGACCTCCTCTCCGGGATCCGCGACCTCCGCGTCGGATTGCGGCTCGGCGAGGGCGACGCCCCCGCCGTTTCGCTGCGGATCGAGGTGACGCCGGAGCCCGGCACGCCGCTGGCGGCCGCCCTGCCCGCCGAGGACGCCGCGGCCGACGACTTCCCGTTCGTCGGCGATGTCGGCCCCGGACCGGCACAGCTCTTCGCCGCCCGGCCGGGCCCCGGGACGAACGCCGTGCGCGACCAGGTGGCCGGAGCGGTCGACCGACTCTTCGCGCTGTTCGAGCGCACGGCGCTGCCCGAGCTGACCGCCCACGTCGCGGAGCTCGGTCGCGCCGCCGGCGACCTGGTCCGCCTCCTCGACGGCCGCTACCTCGACGTTTCCTGGCCCGGCACCGGCGACGACCGCGACGCCGGAGACGAAGGCCCGTTCCTCGCACTCGCACTCGGGTTCCTTCCCCAACGAACGATGATCCTCGGCGTCACGTCCCATGAGGCGGCCCGCAACGCCGCGCGGCGCGCCTGCGCCGCCCTGGAAGAGCTCGGCCCGTGCCTGATGGACGTCTTCGGCGGACCGCTCGACATCGGCTGCCAGCACGAGACCGCCCGGCTGGGCGACGTCCCGGTCGACGTGGTCGTGGTCCGCGACCGGCTGGAACCGTGGGCGGTGGAGGCCGGCCTCCGGCCGTTCTCGGTCGATGTGTACTTCGCGGCCGGCGATGGCCGACTGGTCGCGGCGACCGGCGCCGACTGGCGCCCGCGTCTCGAGGCGGCCCTGGGGCTCGCCGCGCCGCCCGACGGACGGCTCGCCGACGACGCGGCCTGGGCGGCGCTCCGCGAGGGCGCCCCGGCCTGGGCCACGGCGCTCGGCCGCTCCGACCTCGCATCGCTGCTGGCTCCGGAGCTGGGCCGCCTGTGCCCGGAGGCCCCGGACCCCGCCCCGACGATTCCCGTGCTCCTGTGGGGCGGGACCCACGAGGGGCTCGGGCGCGCCGAGCTGCGAACCCCGACGTCGTTCGCCGACGACCTCGCCCGGACGATTGCGGCCGGCACGGCCTGCGGAGTGTTCCCGTGAGCCTCGGCCCGCTCGAGCTGCTGGTCCTGGTCGCGGTACTGCTGCTGGTCGTCGGCCCGGCGGTCCTGCCGCGCATCATGCGCAACCTCGGCAAGGGCGTCGGGTCGTTCCGGCGCGGGCTGCGCGAGGGCGGGCGGCCCGAGGAGCTGCGCGGAACGCTCGAGCGGGAGGACCCGACGACCGACGAGGCCGGCGAGGCGACCGACGACCTGCCGCGACTGCCGCGCCGCGAGCCCCCGGACGAGGGGCCGCTCGAACCCGGCGGGTGACGGGAGGAGGCACGATGCTGCGACCACTGCACGACCCGGCCACCGGCCCACTGCGCCTGGTCGGCCTGATGTCCGGCTCCGGCTCGAACCTGCGCAAGATCCTCGAGCGTCGCGCGGTGCTGGTCGCGGAGCAGGGCCGGTCGCCGTTCGAGGTCGTGGCGATCTTCAGCGACAACGGGAACAGCGGGGCGACCGAGCTGGGACGCGAGTTCGACCTGCCGGTGGTGACGCGCGACATCGCCTCGTTCTACGCCGTCCGCGGCCGGCCGCGGCGGGACCTGGCGCTGCGCGCCGAATTCGACGCCGCCACGGTGGCCGCGCTCCGCCCGTTCGGCGCCACCGCCGCCGCGTACGCCGGCTACATGAGCGTGGCCACCGC
>JAFGHH010000204.1 GCA_016930215.1 Deltaproteobacteria bacterium | reverse complement strand
CCGTAGATAGGACCCGTGAACCCGCTCTTCCCGGCCCCGCTTGCCCCCGCCACCCCATCTGGGCTACACGACGACCCCAGGACGGAACGCGACCGTGGGGCTGATTGCATCGCTCAAGGGAGCCGCCGCGGAATCGACCGGGAAGATCGATTCCTCAACGAATCCGCGCCCTGCGGAGCGGGAGGCCGACGACGACGGGTTGCTGATGGAGCGCTACCGCGACGGCGACGAGACCTGCTTCGCCGTCCTGCTCCGCCGGCACCAGGGCCCCGTGTTCCGCTTCTTCCTGCGGCACGTGGGCGACGTGGAGACGGCCGAGGACCTGACGCAGGAGGCGTTCATCCGCGTGGTCCACAACCGGGCTTCGTTCCGCAGCGGGGCCCGCTTCACGACCTGGATCTACACCATCGCCCGCAACCTGGCGGTGGACGAGATGCGCAAGCGGCGCTACCGCCGCCACCGCTCGCTGGACGAGCCGCTCGGAGGGCGCGACGGCGACCCGGGGCGGACGCTGGGGGATCTGGTGGGAGACCCGAAGGAGCGGACCGAGGTGCAGGCGGCCGACCTGGAGATGCGCGGGGTGCTCGAGAAGGCCATCGGCCGGCTGCCCGAGGAGCAGCGCGAGGTGTTCACGCTGCGCGAGATGGGCGGCCTGTCGTTCCAGGAGATCGCGGAAGTCGTGGGCTGCAACGAGAACACGGTCAAGAGCCGCATGCGCTACGCGCTGGAGCGACTGCACGCGGCGCTGCGGGACCGGGTCGAGGAGCCGGAGGGATGAGGCGGGCATGACGAGCCGCGTGCCGGTCGCGTGCGAAACGCGCAAGGACGACCTCGCCGCCCTGGCCCTCGGGGAGCCGCTGGGCGAGCGCGAGGCCGCGCTGCGCGCGCACCTCGAGACCTGCCCCGGCTGCCGTGCCTACCACGCGGCGATGGCCCGGACCCTCGGCGCCGTGCGCGCCCTGCCGCGGCCGGAGCCGTCGGCGGAGCTGACCGAGCGCATCCTCGAGGCCGCGCGGCAATCCCACCGCTCGGCCCTCGTGCGGTCCACCGGCATCGTCGCCCGGTGGCTCGAGCTGCTGGCGGCGGCGTTCCGGCGTCCGCTGCTGGCCTCGGCGGTCGTCGCGGTGGCGGTCGCTTCGGCGGCCGTGGCGTTGCTGGTGCTCGGCCGCGAGGATGCGCCCGCCCCGACCTCGGGCACGTCGGAGCCGCAGCTCGCGCGTTTCGAGGCTCCGGCGGCCGAGCCGGCGCAGCCCACGGTCGCGCGGCCCCCCGCCGCGCCGTCCGCCGTCCCGGACAAGTCGCTGGAGGCCGGATCGACGCGGGCCCGCGACCCGGCCCCGGCCGCTCCCGAGACCGTCGCGCTGGTGTTGCCTGCCGAGACGCCGTTGGAGCAGGACATCCTGGTCGAGGAGCCGCCGCAGCGCGAGGAGCAGGAGCGGTTGCGGGCGGAGGAGGGGGAGCTCGAGGCGCCGGGCCCGGAGGGCGGCGCCGGCCGGACCGGCGGGACGGCCGACTCCCGCTCCACGAGGGTTCCGTCCGCCGCTCCGTCGCCGGCCGAGCCGGCGGGTGCGGCCGCCGCCGGTGCGCGGTTCTCGCCGGGCCGCGAGGTCGGCGCCAGCGGTGGCGAGGTCGTCGTCGGCGGCCAGCAGCCGGCGGCCGGGCCGGACGAGGCGGCCCGGGACGAGTTTGTCGACAACCGTGTCACGAGCGAGACGGAGCCGGCCGCGACCGGCAGCACGACCGTTCCCACGCTGACCGGCACCTTGCGCTTGGACTCGGACGACGGTTTCGCCACCACGCGGGCGACGGCCGGCGGCGCGTCGGTCTCCGCCGCCCAGCCTTCGCCTCCGCCTCCGCCCGTCATGCCGACGACGACGCCGTCGCCGGCCCAGGCGCCCGAGCCGCCGGCGTATGCGGACTCGGCGGGTGCGGGGACCGACAGCGTCGCGTATTTCGCCGCGCCGCCGGCCGACCTGCCGGCCGCGGACCAGTCGACGGGCTACGGCGGGCTGCTGGCGGAGGACGTCGAGGCTGCGGAGGAGTCCTACCCGAGCACGCGCGACGCGGAGCAGGCCGGCGACCGCGTGTCGCTGGCCCGGCGGCAGCTGGCCGACGGCGACGCGGCACAGGCCGAGGCGCTGCTCGAGCAGGCGCTGCGCGAGGAGACGGCGCGGGCGGCCGACGTGACCTTCCTGCTGGCCGAGACGTACGCGCGGCAGGGCAAGTGGTCGGACGCGGCGCGGACCTACGAGCTGTTCCTCGCCCGGCATCTCGACGACCCACGCGCGAACGAGGCGCGGTGGCGCGCCGCCGACGCCTATCGTCGTACCGGCAACGAGACCCGCTCGGCCGCCCTGCTCCGGCAGTTGGTGGGCGTCCCCGGCTACGACGACCGGGCCCGCACCGCGTTGGCGGGGCTCTCGGGCGGGTCCCCGGCGGCGGCCGGTGCGGCCGCGGTCGACACGACGACCGGGGAGGCCGTGTCGGCGCCGGTGATGGCCGAGCCGGCCGAGGCGCCCTGAGCGTCCCGTCGTTTCTTCAGCGCCAGCGGTCGTGCATCCAGACCCACTGTTCCGGTTCGTGGCGGATGGCGCGTTCCAGCGCCGCGGTCCAGGCCGCGGTCCAGGCGGTTGCGGGGTCCGGCCCGTCCGGCGCGGGTGACTCGTCGACTTCGATCACGTGGTACCCCTCCGGCCGTCGGCGGATCGTCCCGACGACGACCGGGATGCGCCGGGCCAGCGCCAGGCGGGCCGGACCGATCACGGTGCGCGCCGGCCGGCCGAGGAACGGCACGCGGACCGACGGCAGGTCGGTCGCCTGGTCGATCAGCACGCCGACCGAGACGCCGTCGTCGATCGCGGCGGCCATCTCCTCGACGATCCGCGGGCTCTCGCGCCACAGCATGCCGGCGCCCCAGCGGCGGCGCCACGCCTCGATCAGGGCGTTGAGGCCCGGGTCGTAGCTGCTCCGGCCGACCGGGGCGCAGGGGATGCCGGCGACGCGGACCGCCCACGACATCAGCTCCCAGTTGCCGATGTGACCGGTGACGAACAGCACGCCGCGTCCGCCGGCGGTCAGCCGCTGCATCGTCTCGAGGGCTCCCGGGGCGAAGCGCGCCAGCGCGCGCACGCGCGCCGCCGCGCGCCAGGCCCACGCCAGCTCGCCGGCCGAGCGGCCCAGGTGCTCGAAGACCGCGAGCGCCAGGCGGCGCGTCGCCGGGTCGTCCGGGTGCAGGTCGAAGGCGTCGCACAGGTGGCGCTCGACCCGCCGCCGCTCGCCGCTCGCCACGCGGCCGACGGTCCGGCCGAGGCGTGCTCCCAGGTCGACGGCGAGGGTGCCGGGCAGCCGCGTCGCCCGTTCGAGGGCCCCGCGGACGGCGGCGGCGATCAGCCGGTTCTTCAGCCGCCTGGTCCGCGGCAGCGTCGCCCAGCGTTCCATCCGTCCGTACTCCGGTCGATCACAGCAGCCGGATGCCTAGCTCCGACTCGACGGCTTGGCGCAGGGCGTCGGGGTTGAAGCCCTGCAGCACGCGCTTGCCGACCTGGAACACCGGCACGGCGGTCGAGCCGGCGTTCTGCATCACCCAGCGTGCGGCCGCCGCGTCCGCCTCGATGTCGTGCTCGACGAACGGGATGCCGGCCCGGGTCATCCATTCCTTGGCGCGGCGGCAGTGCGGGCAGCCCTGGGTCAGGTAGATCGCGACCTTGCCCGAGGCGGTCGGGAGGGCCGAGGACGACGGGCCGCCGTCCTCGGGCGTCTCGGCGGCCTCGGCCGGCCGGCTCGCGGCCAGCCGTGCCCGCACCTCGTTGCTGTACGCCTCGCGCGTCAGCACCTGGACCGGGAACGCGCCGTTCTCGCCGGGGCGGCGCAGGTCGGCGACGAAGGCCCACGCCCCGCTGCCCGCTTCCGCCTCGAGCGGCTGTACCAGCACGCGGTCCCGGGCCTCGGGGGGCACGTCGGAGATCCGGGCCACCCGGTGCACGGCGCCGGCGGAGTCGAACCAGAAGAACGAGAACCCGGTGCTCGATTCACGAACCACCGGAGCCGCCGGCGGGCGGTCGGCGGCGTCCCCGCCTTTCGAGCAGGCCGACGGCAGGGCGAGGGCAACGAGAGCGGCGAGGGCGGCGAGGCGGAAGCGCGGGGGTGTCATCCGTTCGAACCTCCCGCTTCGGAACCCCCGAGCCGCTGCAACGCTTCCCCGGACTCGACCCATTCCTCCGTGGCCCGCTCGAGCTCGGCGTTGATCCGCGACCGCCACTGCTCGAGGTCGACCAGCTTCTGCCAGTCGGCGGAGCTGAGGCCGGCCATCTGGGTTTCCACGAGCTTGAGGTCCGCCTCGAGCCGCTGCACGGTCTCCTCGGCCTGGTGGTGGCGCCGGACCACGCGCTCGCGCTCGCGCTGGGCCGCCTTGCGGCTCTGGTGGCCGGTGTTGCCCTGCGCCGGTGCGTCGCGCGGAGCCGGGGCGGCGGCCGGGGTGCCGGTGGTCGCCGGCGGTCGCCCGCGCGCCGGTCTGGCCGCCGCGGGTGGGGGCGGAGACGAGGGGCGCCGCGCCGTCTCGGCCGCCTGCCGGGCCGCGCGCCGGCGCCGCTCGACGAAGTCGGTGTACCCGCCCATCTGCGGGTCGAGCCCGGTCGAGTCCATGTGCAGGACGCGGGTGGTGACGCGGTCGAGGAACGTACGGTCGTGGGAGACGAGCACGACGGCGCCGGGGAATTCGACCAGGGCGTTCTCGAGGATCTCGCGCGAGGGGATGTCGAGGTGGTTGGTCGGCTCGTCGAGCAGCAGCAGGTTGCGGGGGACGAGCAGCAGGCGGGCGAGGGCCAGGCGGGCCTTCTCGCCGCCGGACAGCGAGCCGACGTCGCGGCCGGTGTGCTCGTTGTGGAACTGGAACTGGCCGAGGTACTCGCGGGCCGCGTCGCCGGGCATCTCGCCGCGCACCTCGCGCACCGAATCGATCAGGGTCTTGTGCGGGTCGAGGTCGGCGAGGGTCTGGTCGGTGTAGCCGGCCACGACGTTGTGGCCGAGCCGCACGGCGCCCTCCTCGATCACCGCGCGGCCCGACTCGGCCATCCCGCGGTCGAAGGCGGCGCCGATCGCGAACAGCAGGGTCGTCTTGCCCGAGCCGTTGGGGCCGATCACGCCGAGCCGCTCGCCGGGCTGCAGCGTCAGGCTGAGGTTGCGGTGCAGGATGCGTCCGGGCGGACCCCAGGCCAGGTTGTCGATCGTCAGGATCACGCGCCCGGAGCGGGGCGCCTCGGGGAAGCGCAGGCGGCGCGCGGAGGGCGGGCCCCAGATGTCCCGCGGCCGCTCGAGCTTGTCGATGCGCAGCAGGGCGCGCTCGCGGCTCTTGGCCTGCTTGGCCTTCTGTGCGGCGAAGTTGCGCCGGATGAACTCCTCCTGCCGGTGGATCTCCGCCACCTGCAGCTCGTACGCCTTCCAGGCGTGGTCCATCCGGACGCGGCGATCCTCGAGGTATTTCTCGTAGCCGAACGGGTAGTCGGTGAGCCCCTGGTCGGTCAGCTCGACGACCCGCGTGGCCATCCGCGCGAGGAACGTGCGGTCGTGGCTGACGAACAGCACGCCGCCGCGGTAGGCCAGCAGGCGCTGCTCCAGCCGCTCCATCTGTTCGATGTCGAGGTGGTTGGTCGGTTCGTCGAGCAGCAGCACCGAGGGTGCGCGGAGCAGGAGCTGGGCCAGCGCCAGCCGGCGGCGCTCGCCGCCCGACAGTGTCGAGAGCGGCCGCGGAAAATCGTCCTCGAGGAAGCCGACGTCGGCGCCCAGGGCCGCGATGCGGTGGCCGACGGAGAAACCGCCCTCCAGCTCGAGCTGTCCGAGCACCGCGGCATACTCGTGCCAGACCCGCTTGTCGCCGTGCTCCAGCTGTCCGGCCAGCGCCACGGCCTCGCGGTTGCGGTCGAGCATCTCGCCGAAGGGCAGGGCCAGCGCCTGGCCGATCGTGGCCGCCTCGGCCAACTCCCGCTCCTGGTCGAGCATTCCGATCGTGACGTCCTTCGCGGTGGCGACGCGGCCGTCGTCGGGCTCGAGCACGCCGCGCAGGATGCGCAGGAAGGTGGTCTTGCCGGCGCCGTTGGGGGCCACCAGCGCGATCCGCTCCCCCTCCTGCACGGACAGCGAGGTGTTCTCGAACAGGTGGTGGCCCGGGAAGCCGAACCCCACCCCGTCGGCGGACAGCAGGATCACGGGCGGGGACCCTACCGACCCGGGCGCCGGGGGTCAATCGGGAGTCGAGCGGTCCGGGTCGAGCGTTCCGCGGCGCCGGCCGTCGGCGGTGCGGGCCGCCGCCACGGCCGCTCCGGAAACGCCGGCCTGCGAACCGCCCGCC
This sequence comes from Deltaproteobacteria bacterium, assembly GCA_016930215.1. Taxonomy (GTDB): domain Bacteria; phylum Myxococcota_A; class Polyangia; order DRWM01; family JAAZOP01; genus JAAZOP01. The sequence continues at coordinate 1,671 of JAFGHH010000204.1, read as the reverse complement.
TTGCGACCGGCCGCGAAGCGTTGCAAGCTGTCGGGAAGGGGAGGAGCGGAAATGCGGACGACGCACGGGAGCTGGTGGTCGGCGTGGGTCCTGGCGGCGGCGGTCGCGGGCTGCTCGCCGGCCGACGACACGCCGGTGGGCGACGGCGGCCGCGACGGGGACGCGACGGCCGATGCGGTCGAGGACGTCGGCGAGGCCGAGGCGCACCTGCCGCCGGGCGTGCGTCTGCGCGGCACGGTCTGGGGCCCCGCGCCGCCCGACGCGCCGTCGCTGTTCCCCGTGTCCGGGGCGCTCGTGGCGGCCTACGTCTCCGCACCGCCCGAGATCCCGGACCAGGTGTACTGCGAGTCGTGCGTGGAGCTGGACCCCGGCGTGCCGCACACGCTGTCGGCGCCGGACGGCACGTTCCTGCTGGCGGTGCCTCCCGGAGGCCATTACTGGCTGGCGGTCCAGAAGGGCCAGTTCCGCCGTGTGGCCGAGTACGACGCTCCGGCGGCGGAGGGCGACGTCGAGCTCGAGACCTGGCGGACGACACTGCCCAACCGGACCGACCGGTCGATCGGCGACACGATCCCGAACATGGCGGTGCTCTACGGCGACTACGACCACATCGAGGACATCCTCGCCAAGGTCGGGATCGGTGAGGACGACGGCGCCTACGGCTACGACTACGACCAGGCGAGCCCGCCGTTCGACCTGTTCGACAACGGCGACCAGGACCACCACGGCGCGGACAAGTGGGACGTGCTCGGCAGTATCGAGGCGCTGCGGCGGTACCACATCGTGTTCTTCAACTGCTCGTACAACGCGATCTTCCGCTTCATGCGCACCGCCGAGATGCAGGACCGGATCCGGCAGTACGTGGCCGAGGGCGGGAGGATCTACGTCTCGGACTACGCGATGCCGGTCGTCGAGCAGACGTGGCCCGAGTTCATCTGGTTCACCGACCCGCTGCACGGAGGCTGCAACGAGGCCGACGTGGACCCGCCGACCTGCAACCACGGGCCGCCCTTCGACGCCGACTCGGTCGTGCCGGACGACGACCTGCGCGCCTGGCTCGAGGCGCAGGGGCTGCTCGCGGACGGCTTCGAGACGCGGGAGAACTGGGACACGATCGGCGGGCTGTTCGAGGGCGTGATCGGGACCGACCCCGACACCGGGCTCGAGGTGCGCGACACGCCGTACGTCTGGGTCGAGGGCCCCTGGGACTACGATGCCGACGACCTGACCGGCGTCGGGATCGAACCGGCGGAGTGGGACGTGGCGACCGCCCACCCGTTCACCGTCTCGTTCCAGTACGGGTGCGGCCGGGTGCTGTTCACCACGTACCACACCGTGGGCAGCACGTCGGGTGGACGACATCCGGGACTGTACGAGCAGGAGCTGACGCTGTTCTACCTGATCATGGAGATCGGGGTCTGCCAGGACGAGATCCTGTTCTAGGATCCGGGGCCGTCGGCGTCAGGCCGCGCGGGGGGCCCAGGCGGAGGCGAAGCGCGGCGCCCACTCCGCGAACGGCGGGCAGCGGATGCCGAGCGGCTCGAGCGCCGTGGTGGCGCGCAGGGTGTCGTGGCGGTTGCGCGACAGCAGCAGCCGCACGCGGCGCAGCGGCACGCCGAGCGCGTCGCCCGCCCGCGCCAGCGCCGGCAGGATTCCCGGCAGTCGCAGCAT
>JAFGHH010000203.1 GCA_016930215.1 Deltaproteobacteria bacterium | reverse complement strand
TCCACGGCCGTCGTCTGCCGGCTCGCCCGCGAGCGCCCGCGGCGGCTGCGTCGCGACGTGATCCTGGCGCTGGTAGCCGACGAGGAAGCCGGCACGCAGTGGGGCAGCCGGTGGCTGGTGGAGCGGGTGCCGGACGAGGTGCGGGCGGGGGTGGCGCTGGGCGAGATGGGGGGCCTGTCGCAGCGGGTGGCCGGCCGCCGCATCTACCCGGTGCAGGTGGCGGAGAAGGGGACGGCCTGGCTGCGGCTGACCGCGCGCGGCAAGGCCGGCCACGGCTCGATCCCCGACGCGCGCTCGGCGCCCGTCCGCCTGGCCCGCGCCGTCGCGGCGCTCGGCGCCCGTCCGCTGCCGCCGCACCCCACGCCCGCCGCGCGCGCCTTCGTCGCGGCGACGCTCGGGGCGGTCTCGCCCGGTCTGCGCATGGCCGCGCCGCTGCTGGCGGGCGACGCCGGCGCCGCCCTGCTGCGGCGCTTCGGCGCGAGGTCGCCGGTGGGGCGCGCGGTGGCGGCGATGCTGGCCAACACGGTCTCGCCCACCTGTCTGCGGGCGGGCGAGGCGACGAACGTGATCCCGGCCGAGGCGACGGCGGAGCTCGACGGCCGCACCCTCCCCGGCCAGACGACCGGCGACCTGGTGCGCGAGGTGCGGGCGGTGATCGGCGACGAGCTGGAGCTGGAGGTCCGGCAGGAGTCGCCGCCGGTCGAGGCGCCGCTCCGCCACCCGTTCCTGCGGCTGCTGCGCGAGGTGCTGGCGGCGCACGACCCGGAGGGCCGGCTGGTGCCGACGCTGACGCCCGGCTTCACCGACGCCAAGTCGTGGAGCCGGCTCGGCGCCGCCTGCTACGGCTTCACGCCGATCCGGTTCCCCGACGGCTTCCCCGCACCCTCGACGCTGTTCCACGGCATCGACGAGCGGGTGCCGGTGGAGGGGTTCCACTTCGGGCTGGACCTGCTCGGCGAGCTGGTCGAACGATGGGCGGGAGAGGAGGAGCCACGGTGAAGGTTGGAATCGTCGGCCTGCCCCGGTCGGGCAAGACCACGGTGTTCTCGGCGTTGACCGGACAGAACCCGGACCCGGGCCTGCCCCCCGGCCGCACCACGCTCGGCACCGTCCGCGTCCGCGACCCGCGCCTCGCGGCGCTGCATGCGCTGTACCCGCCGGCGAAGCTGATCTTCGCCGAGGTGGTGTTCTCGGACGTGGCCGGCGCCCCCGGCCGCAAGGGGCTGGACCGCGCCTCGCTGACCGCGATGCACGACTTCGACGCCTTCGCCCAGGTCCTGCGCGGGTTTCCCGACGAGGCGGGGGCGGCGCCCGACCCGCAACGCGAGCTGGCGGACCTGGAGGCCGAGCTGGTGCTGGCCGACCTGGACGTGCTCGAGCGCAAGCTGCCGCGGCTGCAGAAGGGGGAGAAGCCGAGCTTCACGAACGAGAAGGAGCTGCTCACCCGCCTCAAGGAGCAGCTCGACGCCAACCGCCCGCTGCGCCTGGCCGGGCTCACGCCGGCCGAGGTCCGCAACCTTGCGGGCTACGCCTTCCTGTCGCTCAAGCCGCTGCTCGGGGTGCTCAACGTCCCCGAGGCGGCGGTGCGCGACCCGGCCCCGGCGCCGCTGGCCGCCGCGGCGGAGGAGCACCAGGTGCGGCTGCTGGTGCTGTCGGGCGAGGTCGAGCGGCAGATCGCGGAGCTGGACGACGCCTCCGCCCGCGACTTCCTCGCCGACCTCGGGCTGACCGAGAGCGCCGCGCAGCGCTTCATCGCCGCCGCCTACGGCCTGATGGACCTGATCAGCTTCTTCACCGTGGGCGACGACGAGGTGCGGGCGTGGACGATCCGCCGGGGCACCGAGGCGGTGACGGCGGCGGGGAAGATCCACACCGACCTGGAGCAGGGGTTCATCCGGGCGGAGGTGATCCGCCACGAGGACCTGCTGGCGCTCGGGTCGGAAGCCAAGTGCCGCGAGGCCGGCAAGCTGCGCCTGGAAGGCAAGGTCTACGTCGTCCAGGACGGCGACATCCTCCACGTCCGCCACAACAAGTAGGGGAGAGCGGACCTTTCTACGGCTTGCTACGGCCGGCGCACGTTGCTATCGTGGCCGTCGCAAACGGGGAGGTTCGACGATGAAGGCACGCACGACATCGATCCTGGTGGGACTCCTGGCGCTGTTCGGAACCGCCGTCGCGGTCGCGCAGACAAGCACCGACGCGGCCGGCGGCACGGCCGACGCCGCGGAGCCGGCGGAGCCCGAGACGCCGCCCGCTCCGGCGCTCGAGCCGGGGATGTCGGTCAACACGCCGCCGGCGTGGATCGCGATCCAGCGCGGCCATCGCGCCTTCCTCGCGCGCGACTTCGACACCGCCCTGGCGGCCTACCGCGAGGCCGCGATGGCGACGCCGCCGCTGCCGATCGCCCACTACTTCATCGGCTCCGCCCAGCGCGCCAAGGGCCAGTTCGACGAGGCGCTCGAGTCGTTCCGCACCGTCTCGCGCCTCGCCGGCGAGACCGACGCCGGCCTCAAGGCCAAGGCCCTGATGAACGTCGCCTGGACGCTCGAGGCGAAGCGGGACCTGGCCGGCGCCAAGGAGGCGTGGCTCGAGTACAAGACCTGGTGCACGACGCACGCGTCGATCGCCGGGTTCCCCCAGACGGCCGACGAGCGGATCGCCGCGATCGACACGGTCCGACAGCTCGACGAGACCTACGCCGCGGTACGCCAGCGCATCGCCGAGCGCGAGCAGCAGGCGGCGCAGAACCCGCCCCCGACCGAGTAGCGGCGGCGCGCCGGACCCGACCACCCGCCCGCACCCCGCGCAACACCGCCGCCGACGCCCGCAGCTCCACCGTGCGGCCCGACGGCCGCGCG
>JAFGHH010000202.1 GCA_016930215.1 Deltaproteobacteria bacterium | reverse complement strand
TGATGAACTGCCGCGCGTCGAAGTCGTACAGGTCCGTCGCGTCGTCCTCGGTCGTCGTGCTCACGTCCTGCGGCGTGAAACTGGCCAGCGTCTGGATCATGCCGACGATGCTGGTGGAGACCGTGCCGTCCGCCGAGATCGCCACCAGCGGGCTGCCCGACGCGTCGACCGTGCCGGTGTCGCTCGCCATCGCCTGCATCGCGGTGAGTCCCTCGGTGGTCCAGCGCTGGACGTAGACGCCGATGTACCGGGCGCCGATGTCCAGCATGGCGCCCATGGCGTCGGCGTATTGCGACGTTGCGAAGCTGTAGGGGTACTCGAGCGCCGGTCCGTTGTGCCACGGCGCGTCCCCGACCTGGACGACGATCGGCAACGCACCGGGCCGGAAGCACGGGTAGCCCCGCCGCGTCCCCGGCTCGTCCGGAGTCACGGGGCAGGTCTTGTCGGGGATCGACGCGCCGCCGACGGTGGTCCCGCGGCCCGTGGCCGTCATCCACAGCGCCGGCACGTAGCTCTCGGGGCCGTCGGAGCCCGAACCCCGCGGGCGCGACAACACGCCGTTCAACGCCGTCTGCACCCGCCCGTCGTCCGGCGTGATGTCCTGGTCGTGCCAGTACGGCTGGTCCGCCCCGTCGCCGTACGAGCCGCTGGGAAAGTCGTTGAACGCCCCGACCCCCATCTGCACGTCCGGAATCGCCGCGCGCAGGCCGGGGACGATCGTGGCCGACAACGAGCCGACAACGTTCTCGATCGAGCCGGACATCGACCCCGTCGAGTCCATCAGGAAGTAGACGTCGGCCACCTGCAGGTTCGTCCCGAACGTCAGCGGCCGCACCTGCTCCGGCTCCTCGTACGGCAGGATCACGAAGAAGTCGTCGGGGTCCACGGTCGAGCCCGGGTCGGTCGGGCTCGAGCCGTACGCCACCTCGCCCAGGTCGGTGATCGTGTCGCCGTCGGTGTCGGCGTTGCGCGGATCGCTGCCCCACCGTTCCCGCTCCTCGGCGTCGGTCAGCCCGTCGTTGTCGCTGTCCTGGTCCAGGAAGTCGGGGACGCTGTCGGTGTCGGTGTCGGCCGGCTGCCGGCAGTAGTCGCCGCTCGTCCCCGCCTCGTCCCGGTCGGAGATCGTGTCGCCGTCCGAATCGTCGTCGAGGTGGTTGGGCACGGTGTCGCCGTCCGAGTCGGTCGTGCTCTCGTAGGCATCGGCGATCGTGTCGCCGTCGGTATCGAACAGCTCCGAGCACGGGATCGTCTCGGGACCGGTGTCCGTCCCCGGAATGTCGCCGGTCGCATCGTCCCGCGCGTCCGGGTTCGGGTGATACCCGCTGTCGTCGTCCGGCGAGCATCCCGCCAGCGCCCAGACCACCACGAACACGATGCCTACCCATCGTCGCGCGGAACCCATGCTCGTCCTCCCTTTCCGGCCGCCAAGCCCGGCCGTTGCCGTACGCCGGATCGTACCCTGAATCCACCGCCCGTCAACCGGAACCCGGGAAGCCGCGTTGACGCACCGCGGCAGGTCTCGCCCCACCAGCGGACCGCCCACGGTTCGCGCTCGTGCTCGCGCCCGCGCCCCTTTCCTTCCCCCTCTCCGCGTGCATCATCCGGCAGCCGTTCACGATCGGGGAGCGGGAGGACTCGCCCTCGCTCCGCTCGGGCTCACCCTCCCCTACGCTCGACGTCCTCGACTCCCTGGACCTCGCGGTAGCGGAAGCACCCGACCAGGTGGTCGTTGACCATCCCGGTGGCCTGCAGGTGTGCGTAGACGATCGTCGAGCCGACGAAGCGGAAGCCGCGCTGGCGCAGGTCCTTGCTCACCGCGTCCGACAGCGGCGTCCGCGCCGGCAGCTCGGCCGGCGTCCGCCACCGGTTCCGGATCGGCCGGCCGTCGACGAAGCGCCAGATGTAGGCGTCGAACGAGCCGAACTCCTCCTGCACGCGCAGGAACGCCCGCGCGTTCGTGATCGCCGATTCGAGCTTGAGCCGGTTGCGCACGATCCCGGCGTCGCCCAGCAGGCGGCGCACGTCCCTCGCGCCGTACCGTGCGACCTTCCGCGGGTCGAAGCGGTCGAAGGCCCGGCGATAGGCCGGGCGCTTGCGCAGGATCGTGGCCCACGACAGCCCGGCCTGCGCTCCCTCCAGCACCAGGAACTCGAACAACGTCCGGTCGTCGTGCAGCGGCACCCCCCACTCCTCGTCGTGGTACCGCACGTAGAACGGCTCGGTCCCGCACCACGGACAGCGTCGCTTCCCGTCGTCGCCCATGCGCTCCGCTGTACACGCGAACCGCGGCCGGGGCAACCGGGTCGGCCGACGCGCGGCCGGACGCGCCGCTCCGGGGGCCGTCGTCCCGGCGACCGTTGCCACCCCGGCCCCGTTCGCGGTATGCCGCCGGTCGGGGGCACAAGGGGGCGTCATGCGCCGGGAAGACCAGGAGCGGGCCGTCGTCGAGGTCGTCGACCGGGTGGTGGAGGCGGTGCGACTCGCCGCCGAGGCCGGCGGTCCCAGCGTGGAGGAGGTCGCGGCCGACGTGTTGTACACGGAGCGGCTGCGGCTGGAGGCGGCAGCGCCGACGCGGGCCGCGAAGCAGGAGCAGGCGTTCTACCGCGAGGCGGCCCGCCGCCTGCGGCGGGTCTCCGCGACCGAGCAGCTCGAGCTGGTGCGGCGGATGGCCGAGCGCTTCGCGCGGGAGGTGCTCGGGTACTTCGACCCGGCGATCTACGAGCTCTCCACGCGCGTGCTGCCGGTCGCCTCGGGGCTGCTGGTCAACGCGGTCTCGCCGCTGTCGCTGTTCGCGCGCCTCCCCCGCCTCCCGGACCTCGGCGACCGGATCGAGATCCGCGGCGCGGTCGACCGGCTGCGCGAGGCGGCGGCGCGGGGCACCGTGGTGCTGGCCCCGACGCACCAGTCGCACATGGACTCGATCGTGATGGGCTACGCGTTGTTCAAGATGGGCCTGCCGCCCTTCACCTACGGCGCCGGGCTGAACTTGTTCGGCAACCCGCTGCTCTCGTTCTTCCTCCGGCACCTCGGCGCCTACCGCGTCGACCGCAAGAAGAAGAACGCGCTGTACAAGGCGGTGCTCAAGGAATACGCCGCCGTCTCGATCGAGTACGGCTACCACAACCTGTTCTTCCCCGGCGGCACCCGCAGCCGCTCGGGCGCCGTCGAGCGGCGGCTGAAGCTGGGGCTGCTGGGGGCCGGGCTGCAGGCGCTGGTCCAGAACCTGCGGAGGGGTCGCGAGCGGTCGACGGTCTGCGTCGTCCCGTGCACCGTGTCGTACGGCCTGGTGCTCGAGGCGCAGACGCTGATCGAGGACCACCTGCAGGAGGAGGGCAAGTCGCGGTACATCATCGAGGACGACGAGTTCTCCGAGCCGCGGCGGATCTTCAACTTCGTCCGCAACCTGATCTCGCTCGACTCCCGCATCGTGCTCAACGTCGGCGAGCCGTTCGACCCCCTCGGCCACCGCGTCGCGCCCGACGGCCGCAGCCTCGACGACCGCGGCGCGCCGGTCGACCTCGCCGCCGCCCTCTCCGTCGCCGGCCGGCCGGCGCCCGACCCGGAGCGCGACGAGGAGCTGACGCGGCGGCTGGGCCGGTCGGTGGTTGCCGAGCTGCAGCGCCAGGCGACGTTCCTGCCGACCCACCTGCTGGCCTTCGCGACCTTCGGCCTGCTGCGCGAGCGGGCGCCCGACCGCGACCTGTTCCGCTTCCTGCGCACCGCCGGCGAGCTCGGCGGCGTGCCGCTCGACGACGTCTACCCGGCGCTCGAACGGCTGCGCGACGGCATCGCCGCCCGCGCCGCCGAGGGGCGCCTCGGCCCGGACGCGGTCCCGTTCGGCTTCGACCCGCAGGAGGTGGTCCACGAGGGACTGCGCTACTTCGGCACCTACCACACCCATCCGGTGCTGGCGCGCCGCGGCGACCGGCTGTTCCCCGGCGACCCCAACCTGCTGTTCTACTATCGCAACCGCCTCGACGGCTTCGGCCTGGACGAACGGATCACGGGCCGGCCGGAGGCCGCCGCTTGACCGACGCGCCGCCCGCGGACCGCGATGCGTACCCGCTGCGGCTCGTCGACGAGCGGCCGCTGCCGCCGGACTGGACCGGGCCGATCCACGTCTGGGACGTCGACCGCACCTACCTCGACACCGACCTCTCCAGCGT
>JAFGHH010000201.1 GCA_016930215.1 Deltaproteobacteria bacterium | reverse complement strand
GGATGTAGACGCTGTACTCGATGGCACCACACCCCGTGCCGAGGACCAGTGCCAGACCCAGAACGACCAGCGAGCCGGGAAAACGCGTCATGATATCCCTACCTCCCGTGAAACTCACAGGAATGGCGGCAGAGTAACAAAGCCCGGAAGGGCACGTCAACCGCTTCGACCGGGCCGCAGAACATCGTCGATCCGGTGCCGCCCCGGGCCCCGGCCGGCCAGCCAGCGGGCACACCGCAGCGCCCCGCGCGCGAAAACCCGCCGACTCCCGGCCCGATGCGTCAGCTCGACCCGCTCGTCCTCCCCCAGGAAGAACAGCGTGTGCTCCCCCACCACCGTACCCCCCCGCAACGAGGCGACGCCGACCCCCCCGGACTCCCGCGGCCGTCCCCGGGCCGTCCGGTCGAGCACCGGCTCCGTCGGCTCCCCGCGCGCCTCGGCCACCGCCCGCGCCAACGCCAGCGCCGTCCCCGACGGCGCGTCCCGCTTCGCCCCGTGGTGCAGCTCGACCAGTTCCACGTCGAACCCGTCGCCGAGCGCCCGCGCCAGCAGGCCCGCCGCCGCCCGCGCCGCCGCCACCCCGAGGCTCATGTTCGGCGCGTGCAGCACCGCGGCCCGCTCCGCCAGCACGTCCAGCCGCCGCTCGTCCTCCGGCCCCAGCCCCGTCGTGCCGCTGACCAGCGGCAACGGCCGCGCGTCCAGCCGCTCGCACAGCAGACGCAGGCCGGCCGGCGAGCTGAACTCCACCACCACGGTTCCCGCGGGCGCCGTTGCCGGGTCCCACGCGGCCAGGTCCGCGATCGCCGGCCGCCCGCTCCCGCCCGCCGCGTCGGCCAGTGGTCGGCCGAGCGCCGCCGAGCCGGGGGCCTCGAGCGCCGCGACGAGCGACACGTCGCCCGCGGCACGGGCCAGTGCCGCGACCTCGCGCCCCATCCTTCCCGCCGCGCCGACGAGCACCAGCGGCAGGCCCGGCCCCGACGCCGCGGCCTTCATCCGGCACCTCCGGAGCCGAGCAGCCCCAGGGCGCCGAGCGCCGCGCCGAGCCGCTCGCGGGTCGCCGCCGCGGGCCAGGCCAACGGCGAGCGGATCCCGACGGGGGCTCGGCCGAGCAGCGCCAGGGCCGCCTTGACCGGCCCCGGGTTGGTCTCCACGAAGAGCGCCTTGCACAGCGGCGCCAGCTTCCGCGCCCGCGCCAGCGCCTCGGCCGGCCGCCCGGCGTCCCACGCCGCCTGCAACGAGACCAGCTCGCGCGGCGCCACGTTGGAGGCGACGGAGATCACGCCGTGGCCGCCGCAGGCCAACAGCGGCAGGAACGTGCCGTCGTCCCCCGACAGCAGCGCCTGGCCCTCGCGCAGCACCGTGCCCACATCGAGCGCCCGTTCCATGTTCCCGGTCGCCTCCTTGATGCCGGCGAACCGCGGGTGGCCGACGAGCTGCGCCAGGGTCGCCGGCAACAGGTCGCTCACCGTCCGCCCCGGCACGTTGTAGGCCAAGACCGGCAGCCTCGCCGCCTCGAGCACGGCGCTGAAGTGGCGCAGAAGGCCGTCCTGGGTCGGCTTGTTGTAGTACGGCACGACGACCAGCAGCGCGTCGGCCCCGCCGTCGGCCGCCGCCGCGGCCTGCTCGAGCGTCGTGCGGGTGCTGTTCGAGCCGACGCCCATCACGATCGGGACGCGGCCGCCGGCCGGCCGGCGCGCCGCCGCCAGCAGCGCCCGCCGCTCGTCCGCCGTCAGCGTCGGCGCCTCGCCGGTCGTTCCCGCGACCACCAAGCCGTGAATCCCGCACTCGACCTGCCACGCCACCAGCTTCTCGAACGCCGCCAGGTCCAGCGCCTCGCCGTCCATCGGCGTCGCCAACGCGGTCAGGACTCCCTTGAGCATGCGTGTCACCTCCTTCGCCGTCCCGCCCTGCGGAACCGCACCCTTCAGGGTGCGGCGTGCCGCGGGCTGAAGCCCGCGGTTCGGAACGACGGGCGCATCCTAGCATGTGCGGAAGACCGTTGTGCGTTGTCGGGGCGTGCCGCGGTCGGTCCCCCGGGCGGCTGCAGCCCGGTTCGGGATCAGGCGTACACCCGGTAGTCGAGATTCGCGAACAGGTTGTCGCGCGACTCCACCTCGGCCAGCCACGCCTCGTCGATCAGGCCGGTGTCGACCTCGCGGACCAGCCGGCGGAAGCGCGCCAGGTGCGCCTTGATGCGCTGGACCGCGAACTCGACGCTGGTGCGCGTCATCATGATGAACGCCCAGTCGGACGATTGCGCCAGCAGCAGCTCGCGCGCCGCCTGGCACAGCGCCCGGCGCACGAGCGGGTCGGGACGCGGCCACGCGCGCGCCAGCCGGGTCATGTCGTCCGCGGCAAGGTGCAGATGGCGGTAGATCCAGGCGTTGGCCCCCTCGAGCCACACGTAGTTGTACCCGCCCGCGCCCCAGCTCGAGGCGGCCGGGACCAGCACCTGGTTCACCGGGTGCCGCCGCAGGTACTCGGTCAGCGTGATCGGCTCCAGCTCGTGCTGGTCGTAATGCAGCATCCGGAACAGCAGCTCGAGGAACTCCGGTCCCTCGTACCACCAGTGGCCGTACAGCTCGGCGTCGTACGGCGCGACGACCACCGGCGGGCGGTCGAGCGCCTCGGCGAGCCACTGGATCTGCAGCGTGCGGTTGAGCAGGAAGTGCCCGGCGTGCTCCCTCGCACGCTCGGACGCCACCCGCGGCTCGTACCACTCCTTGTGGTCGCTGCCGCGCTCCGTGATGCGGTGGTACTTGACGCCCGAAGCGACGCGGACGCCGTCCGGATGCGCCGCGGCACCGAGCTCCGCGAGCGGCAGATCGAAGCCGGCGTCGCGGTAGAAGTCGCGGTACCACGAGTCGCCCGGGTAGCCGCTCTCGGCCGACCAGACCTGCCGGCTCGACTCGGGGTCGCGACCGAATGCCGCCACGCCGTTGGGGCAGAACACCGGCGCGTAGACGCCCCAGCGCGGCACCACCGAGCCGTGCTCGATCGCGTGGGTGTCGACCACGAAGCATCGCAGCCCGTGGTCCGCCAGCACCTCCTCCAGACCCGGCTCGTACGCGCACTCCGGCAGCCAGATCCCCCGCGGCGCCGTCCCGAGCTGCTCGCGGTGGTGCTGCACCGCCGTCGCGATCTGCGCCCGCAACGCCTCCGGATGCCCGGAAAACAGCGGCAGCACCGCGTGTGTCGCCGCGCAGGTCAACAGGTCCAGGAAACCCTCGCGCTCCAGCTCCGCCAGCGCCCCCGGCACGTCCCCGCGGATCTCGTCCCACAACCCGTGCAGCTCCGACAGCCGCTCGAGCTGCACCCCGGCGAGGTACCGCACGTGCGGCTCCGGCCGCCGGTGCATCTCCGCCCGCGACAACTCCTCCACCGCGATCAGGTGCCGGATGAACCGCACCTTGAGCAGGTCGTCCCGCAGCATCGCCAGTAGCGTCGGCGAGACCGACATCGTCAGCCGGAACGGCACCCCGTCCGCCCGCAGCCGCCGGAAGCGCAACAGCAACGGCAGGTAGCACTCGGCGATCGCCTCGTACAACCACCGCTCCTCCAAAAACGCCGGATGCTCGGGGTGCCGCACGAACGGCAGGTGCGCATGCAGCACGAGCGCCAGGTAGCCGCGGGGGGCAGGTTTCGCCATGGGGGCCGAACACCTCTCGTCGAACGAGTATGACGCGGGCGGTCGATCGGATCAACCCTCGTGTCGTTGCGCTGTGCCAGGTTGTCGGCTACCATGGCGCACCGTGGCCGAGGGGATGCCCAGACGGTACGAATTCCGCAAGACACTCGGGGCCGGAGGGGAAGGCCAGGTCTCGCTCGTCGCAGATCTCCTGCGCGGCGGCGAGATCATGGTCCTCAAACGACTGGCACGGGTTGACGCGCCGGAAGGGCGGAGTGTGCCAGCCGAGCGCCGCGAGGCTCGGCTGGCCGACCAGTTCCGACGGGAGTTCCGCCTGTTGGCCGGGCTGCGCCATCCGTCCCTCGCCCCCGTCTACGACTTCGGCGTGCTGCCCGACGGCGCCGTCTATTTCACCCGCGCCTTCGCCGCCGGCGACCCGTTGGCCGCACCCCCGGACGGGCTCGAGGTCCCCGCGGCCGTCCGGCTGCTGGTCGGCATCTGCGACGCCCTCGAGCCGCTGCATGCCAGCGGCCTCCTGCACGGCGACATCAAGCCGGCCAACGTGATCGTCGAGCCGTCGGGGGCGGTGACGCTGATCGATTTCTCGCTCGCCCGACCCCAGGGTGCTCCGGACGACCTCCCCTCCGGAACGGTCGCGTTCATGGCGCCCGAGCTGCTGCGCGGCGAGTCGCTCGACGTGCGCGCCGACCTGTACGCCGTCGGCGTGCTCGCCTGGTACCTGCTGACCGGCGCGCTGCCGTTCGGCCCCGGCGTCGCCGAGACGATCGAGGGGCATCTCCGGCGCGAGCCGCCGCGACTGCGCGCGCGCGGCGTCGGCGCGAAGGTCGTCGAGCGGCTCGTCCGGCGCCTGCTGGCCAAGGACCCGGTGGCCCGCTTCCCCGACGCGCGCGAGCTGCGCGCCGCGCTGGTCGGCGCCTGCCCGGAAGCCGCCGGCGGGGAGCGCGCCTCGGGGTGCGCCGCGCTCCCCGCGCTGACCGGCGGCATCGCCGACGTCGATGCCCTGGCGGCGAGCGTGCTGCTCGAGCCGTCGGCCGACCGCCCGCCGCGCCCGGCCCTGGTGCTCGGCGAGCCGGGCGCGGGCAAGAGCACCGTGCTGCGGGAGCTCCAGTGGCGCGCCCAGCTCGCCGGCTGGACGGTGCTGTCGCCGGCCGGCCATACGCTCGGCGGCTGGCGCGAGGCGCTCGCGGCGCTGCTGCGCGCCGCCGACCTGCTCGGCGGCGGCGTCCCGGAACCGCGGCCGTCCGTGCCGCCCGGCGGCGCCGTCGCTCCCGACCCGTCCGTTGCCGGGGATGCCGGCCTGCGCCACGCCCTCGAGGCGGTGCGCGACGCCGCCGAACCCGACGATGCGCTGCTCGGCGAGGCCCACCGCGCGCTCGTGCGCTGGCGCCGCGGCCGCCGCGTGCTGCTGGTGGTCGACGACGTTCACCGGCTGCCCGAGGCGCTGCTGCCGCTGTGGCGCGCGCTCGTCTGCCCCGGCGCGGGCGGCGGCGCGAACGACACGCTGCCGGCGGTGCTGTCCGCGGCGCCCGACGACCGGTTCGCGGGTGCCCTGTTCGGCAGCGAGGACTACCAAGCCGTCCGTCTCGCGCCGCTCGACGAGACGCAGGTCGCCTCGCTCGTTCGTCGCGCCCTCGGCCGCGACGACCCCGAGCTGGCCGCCCAGCTCCTGCGCTTCACCTCCGGGAATCCCGCCCTGGTCTACGAGGCGCTCGTGGCCCTGGTCGAAGGGACCGTGCCGTTCGTGGACGAGCTGTCCGAGGCGCCGTTGGCCGAGCGGCTCCGGCGGCTGTGGACCGAACGGCTCGAGCGGCTCGGGCCCGAGACCGCGGACGTGCTGCTGGCGCTGGTCGCGGCGGGCGAGGCGCTTCCCGGGAAGCTGTTGGCCGGGCTGCTCGGGCGGCCCGCCGAGTTGTCCGAGGTGCGGCGAACCCTGGTCGGCCTCGGACTGGCACGGCGCTCCGACGAGGACGGTCTGGCGCTGGAGCGCGGCGAGACGCGCGCGACGCTGGCCCGCAGCGTGCCCGACCGCCTCGCACGGGTCGCCGCGAAGCTGCTGGACCGCGCGCCGGATCTGTCCCCGGCCGTGCGGCTGCGCCTGGCCGTGGCGGCCGGGCGGGACGCCGAGGCCCGGCGCGTGCTCGCGGCGGGCGCCGACGCGCTGATCGCGGCGGGCGCCGTGCGCGAGGCGGCCGAGCTCCTCGAACGATTGCTGGGCGGAGCGGCCGGGACGCCCGAGGCCGCGGATACCCAGCAGTCCCTCGCCCGGCTGCTCGACGTGCTCGAGCGCACCGGCGAGGCGCGCCGGGCGCTGGAGCTGACGCGACGGATCGCGCCGGCCGCCGAGGCTCTGCCGTTCGAGCTGCTGCTGCGCCGGGCGCGGCTGGCGGCGCTGGCGGGCGCGAACGACGAGGCCGACGAGCTGCTCGCGCGGGCGGCGGCCCGGGCCGGCGACGCCGCCGAGCGGGCCTCGGTCGCCGCGGCCCGCGCCCGCGCCTGGATGCGCCGCGGGCGGCACGAGGCGGCGCGCGACGCCGCGCTCGCCGGGCTGGCCGACGGGGCGGCCGGCGAGGACCGGCTGGAGCTGCTGCTGGTCGCCGGCATGGCCGC
>JAFGHH010000200.1 GCA_016930215.1 Deltaproteobacteria bacterium | reverse complement strand
GGAGGCGGGGAACACCCGGCCGGCAGGCGGTTCCGGGGTCGGCGCGTGCGCGCGCCGGCCCGGGGGAGGAAGGGCGGATGAGGAGCCGAATCGGGATGCTGCTGGTGCCGCTCGCGGTTTCGGTCTGCGGGACCCGGGCGACGCGGACCACCGAGGCGGGGAATCCGCCGGCGCCGGCCGAGGTCGGCGAGTCGTCGGCGGACGGGGCGGCGTCGGCGGCCGCGGTCGCGGAGCCGGCGGGCGAGGAGCCCACCGCGGCGGAGCGGCGCCTGCTGCTGTCGCTCGCCCGCAACTCGATCGCCACCCGGTTCTCGGGCGAGAGCCCGCCGAGCCTCGACCCGGCCTGCGCGACACCGTACCTCTCGCAGCCGCTGGCCTGCTTCGTCACGCTCAACACGAGCGACGGGGGCCTGCGCGGCTGCATCGGCATGTTCGAGGCCGAGGGGCCGCTGTGGGAGAACGTGGTGGACCGCGCGCGCGCCGCCGCGTTCCGCGACGGCCGCTTCCGTCCCGTCGAGGAGCCGGAGCTGCCGGGGCTGGTGATCGACATCAGCATCCTCACCGCCCCGCGACCGTTCGACTTCTCCTCGCCCGCCGACCTGCGCGACCGGCTGCGTCCGCTGGTGGACGGCGTGATCCTCCACAGCCGGTGGGGCACCTCCACCTTCCTGCCGCAGGTCTGGGAGCAGTTGCCGGACCGCGAGCTGTTCCTCGAGCACCTCTGCGAGAAGCACGGCGCTCCCGCGGACTGCTGGCGCGACCCGGAGCTGCGCGTCGAGACCTACCAGGCGATCGTCTTCTCCGAGCACGAGCATGCGCCGCGGGAGCACGACTGGTTCGTCGTCGACGCGAACGGGCGCTACGGCTGCGTTGCGCCGGCGGACGAATAGGCGGGTCGCGACGCCAAGCCGGCCGGCCGCCCGGTGTCTCAGGAGCTCGAGGAGGAAACGATGCGACGAGCCGGTCTGCTGGCGCTGCTTGTCGGATGCTGGGGCTGCGGACGGACCGGAGCGGGCTCGGCGGCGGTGGAACGGCCGCGCGACGGCGCTGCGGAGGCGTCGCTCGCGGAGAACGACGCCGACACCGTCCCGGCGCCGGAGGCGGCGGCGACGGAAACGGGCGACGCCGCGCCGGCGTCCCCGGGGGCCGCGGGGGCCGCCGTCGAGCAGGCCGCCGCCTGGGCCTGCCCGCTCGGGCCGATCGTCGCCGCCGCGGCCTTCGACCCCCGGGTGCCGGCCGGCCGCTACGACCTCGCCTTCACCTACCGACAGGAGAAGTACCCGACGATGGAGCGGTACATGACGCAGACCCACGTCGGCCGGGCCGAGCTGACGCTGTCCGACGACGGGACGTTCGAGGGGTGCCTGGGGATGACGATCGGGAGCTACGGCTCGGTCAGCGAGTACGAATCGCCCGACGGGGAGCGCCACGTGCACCGGGACGAACGGCGGCAGCTGCAGTGGATGGCCGGGCGTTGGGAGCAGGCGGCCGACGGCGTGCGACTCGTCCTGGAGCGGGTGGCCTGGAACACCTGCCGGCCGACTCCGGACGCGCCGCCGTCGCCCGTGCCGGCTTGGCAGCTCGTGTGCGGGATGCTGGAGGCGAACGACAAGCTGCCGGTGCGCGCGCTGGCCTGCCGTGCGATGCAGCACCTTCCCTGGCTCGAGGAGGCCGGGCTGGACCTCGGCGACGGCGCGCGGGCCGGCCCGTGGTCCCTGCGGCTGTCGCCCGGGCCGCTGGTCACCGGCGACGACTGGCTCCTTCCGTGCGGGCCGTGGGTGCTGTTCGGGGCGGCGCCCGGCCTGACGGTCGAGTCGGCCGACGGGCCCCGCGACGAGCGGCCGGTGGTGACCTTCACCGCCGGGGCGGCGCCGTTCGAGCCCGCGGCCTTCCTGCCCGACGAATCGTCGCCGTGACCCGAAACCGGTATACTGCCGCTCGGCGAGGAGGCGATGAATGGCCGTGCGAGGGCCCCGCTGGAAATCGCTCGCCGAGCGCATGTTCGACGGGGCGTTTTCCGTCGACGGCGAGCGGCGGATCACGTCCTGGAACCCTGCGGCGCACCAGCTCGCCGGATGGTCGGCCGAGGAGCTGCTCGGGCGGCCGTACCCGGACGAACTGCTGGTCCGGATTCCCGCCAACGGTCCGGGTTCGGAGCCGGACGAGGATCCGCTGGTGGCGACGTTGCGCGACGGTCGGCCGCGGGACGCCGAGGCATGGCTGCGGCACCGTCAGGGACACCTGCTGCCGGTCCGGGTCCGCACGCTCGCCGTCCCCGCCGCCCACGGCCGGATCGCCGGGGCGTTCGAGCTGCTGTCCGACAACACGCCGCGCATCGTCATCCAGCGTCAGACGGAGGAGCTGGAGGAGCAGTCGTTCCTCGATCCGCTCACCGGCATCGGCAATCGCGCGGCGGCGGAGCAGGCGCTGGAACGGCGCCTCGACGAGCTGCGCCTGCACGACGTGCCCCTGGCCGTCGTCCTCGCCGATCTCGACCTCCTCACCCGGATCAACGACCGCGGCGGGCGCGAGACGGGCGACCGGGTGCTGCGCATGGTCGCCCGGACGCTGCACCACGGCGTGCGTTCGGGGACCGACGCGGTCTACCGCTGGGGCGGAGAGGAGTTCGTGGTCCTGGTACACCTGACCGGGGGGGACCCGCTGCGCGGTTTCTGCGAGAAGCTGCGGCAGCTCGTCGAGCGGTCCGGGTTCGACGGGCCGGACGGGCGCGTGACCGTCACGGTGTCGATCGGCGCGACGCGTGCCGCTCCGGACGACACACCGGAGCTGCTGGTGCGCCGCGCCGGCGCCTGGATGGTCCGCAGCAAGGAGGCCGGGCGCAACCGCGCCACGTGCGAGCCGGAGCCGCCGGCGCTGCCGGTCGCCGAGGAATGCTAGCTCCGGTACGTTGGAGCGTGCGGCCCGGCCGGCGCCGCCGCGGCTCGCCTCAGAACCGGAATCCGGCTTCCAGGAAGGCGCCGGCGAGGGTGCCGTCGGCGCCCAGCAGCGGGGAGAACCCGACCTCGACCGCGCCGGCCTCGCCGTCGTCGCCGCCGAAGTCGGTGTACAGCCCCAGCACCAGCGTCGCGACGGCCGCGGCGCCGGTGAGAGCGCCGAGGGCGATGGTCGCGGCCTCCAGCGTTCGGCCCTCCTCGGCGATCGAATCCTGGTCGAGGCACGCTTGCGGGTTGTCGTGCGTGCAGCGGTCGCCCGCCTCCTCGAAGGCCGTGCGCCGGTCGGCGAGCAGCGCCCCCGAGACGATCGTGCCGACCAGCAGCGCCCCGGTCAGCCCGACGCTCGTGTAGAACCACAGCGGGTCGAGGTCCCCGGCCGCGTCCACCGGTCCCTCCCCGGGCACCCCGCCCGGCGGGGTGCCGCCCGGCGGCTCGACCGGGGGCAGCTCGATCGCCTCGAGCCGCGCCACGACGGCGAGCCGCTGGCCGGCGGTCGCCTCGATCTGCTGCGAGAAGGGTGCGTGCCCTTCCATCGATGCCGCGAGGAGGTGGGGGCCGGGAAGCACCGCCACCGGGACCGGAAGCGGCACGACGCCGACCACGATGCCATCGACCGTGACGGTCGCGCCTTCGACCACGGTGCCGACCACCCCCTCGACCGAGGTCGTCAGATCGATCAGCGCGACCTTGGTGTCGGCGGCGGACAGCAGCTCCTGGACCTCCGCGCGGCGCCCGGCGGACATCAGCGACGGCTCCGTTTCGGCCAGATAGCGGGCCAACTCCATGCGCGCCTCGGCCCAGCGCTCCAGGTTGAAGAGGCAGGCGCCGATGTTGTAGCGGAGCGCGGGATTGCCGTCGCAGGCGAAGCAGGCGCGGAACTCGACGAGCGCCCCGTCGAAGTCCTGGTTGCGGTAGCGCGCCACCCCCTCGCGGAAGTGGACGACGGCCTCGTCCTCGGCCGGCGGCTCCCCGGTCTCCCCCTGCGCGGTTCCGGTCGGGGCGTCGGCCGGGTTCTCGGCCGGGGCTTCCGTCGTGGCCTCGACCGGCTCGGCCGCGGCGGTCGGCGGGACGAGCGCCGCGGTCGCCGCGGCGAGGATCGCGAGCCGTGTGAGAGCTGCGGGTATTGCGGACCGGTCGTGCCGGCGGGCGTGTGCAGCTTGCATGGGCGGATCTCCTAGGATGAGCCTCGCAACGGGTAATCCTCGTCGATCGACGGGACGATGGCCGGCGTGCCGGCATCGCGCGCCGTCGTCGTCTCGGCCGGCGCGCCGGCATCCGCGGCGGGGGTGGGGCGGGCGCGCAGCTGGTCGGCGTCCAGGCGCAGCGTGGTGGTCGCGCCGGCCCGGATCGTGGCCTCGACGACCTTGCGGATCCGCTCGCGGTTGTTGACGACGATCACTCGGTAGTCGCCGGGCTCGAGCGCATAGCCGGTGATGGGGGTACGGCCGACCATCCGGCCCTTGACGTAGACCTCGGTGTCGGCGAGCGGCGGGGAGATCAGGACCTCGAGCCGCCCAAGGTTGCGCACGGTCCGTCCGGCATCGGCGCGGGGCGTGGGCGGCGTTGCCTGGCCGAGGGTCGAGGTCGCCTCGACGGGCGTTGCGGCGTCGGGAGGCGAGGACGCATCGGGCTCGACGACCGCCTGCTGCCCGCCGGCCTCGGCGGCGGGCTTGGCGGCCGCGGTCGCGTCGGCCGCGGCGTCGCCCTGCTCGGCGGCGGCGAACCCCGCCTCGGGCTTCGCGACGGCGGTGGTGACGATGAAGGCGCCGGTCGCCACCTCGGCGTCGGCAATTCCCAGGGGGGCTTCCGTCGCGTCCGCCGCCGGCGCGACGGCGACGGTCGCCTCGGGCCTCTGCGGTTCGTCGTCGCTGCCGCGGAGGGCGAAGAAGACGACGGCGGCGACGGCGAGCGCGGCGCCGCCGAGCGCGGCCCAGAAGGCGGTGCGGCGGCGGAGCGGTGGTGCGACGATCGAGCCCGCCTCGGTGGCGAAGGTGCGGAGGGCCGGCGGCGTACCGATGACGGAGATGCGCGCGGCGCTGGGGCGCGGGCGCGAGCGGACCAGCTCGGTGCTTGCGGACGGCGCGAACGGCTCGAGCGCCTGGAGGAACTCCAGGGCGCACTGGAAACGGTCGTCGCGGTCGCGGTGCATCGCCCGGAGGATGATCTCCTCGATCGCCTCGGGAATGTCCGGACGGTGCCGGCGGGGCGGCAGGGGCGTCTTGGTGATGATCGCGCCCAGCAGGGCGTTGTACGAATCGCCCTCGAACGGCCGCTTCCCCGTCAGCAACTCGTACAGGATCACGCCGGCGGCGTAGATGTCGACCCGCCGATCGAGGTTCTTCTCGCCCATCGCCTGCTCGGGGGCCATGTAGTACGGGGTCCCGAGGACGGTGCCGGTGCGGGTGAGGTGGAGCGAATCGGAGTCGGGGGTCCGGAGCTTGGAGATGCCGAAGTCGAGGAGCTTGACGACGGTGCGGGTGCGGCCCGTCGCGCCGGTGCGAGTGGACAGGAAGACGTTGTCGGGCTTGAGGTCGCGATGGACCACGCCGGCCTCGTGGACGGCCACGAGGGCGTCGAGGACCTGGGCCAGGATCTCGGCGGCATCCCCGATCTTCATCGGACCGCCGACCTCGACGCGATGGGCGAGGCTCTCGCCCTCGAGCAGCTCCATGACGATGTAGGGGGCGCCGGTCGGCATCTGGCCGATGTCGGCGATCTCGATGATGTTCTCGTGGCCGAGCGACCCGGCGATGCGGGCCTCGTTGTGGAACCGCTCGACCATCGCCGGCTCGGACGCCGCGTCGGGATGCAGCGCCTTGATGGCCAGGCGCCGGCCGATCAGCTTGTGACGGGCCTCGTAGACGACACCCATCCCGCCCTCGCCGATGATGCGCACGAGCTCGTACTTGCCGTCGATCGTCGTGCCGACGAAGGAGTCTGGCTTCGGGCCTTCCGATGCCGTCACCGCGCGCCTCCCGCGTGCAATCCCGCCGTGCAGCAGCATCATCGCACGGGATCGGACGTCCCGCAAGGATCAGGGGTCCTTCCGAATCGTCCCGGGCGGAAGCCGGAACCCGCGGATCCGGGCGGAGGGAGTCGCAAGGATCCAGCCCCATCCGCTCGTCCGTGGACTCCGGTCGGCGGTCTCTCGCGCGTCAGGAAGGCGGGGAGGCGGGAGCGGGCGTCGGACCTCCATCGCACGCCGGTGCGGCCGACTCGAAGAACGCCGGACCGTTCCCGCAACGGGCCCCGGCGGGCGGCGGCGGGGCGACTCCGGGCGGCGCCGGGCGATCGGGGAGGGCGCCGATTCCCGGACAGCGCTCCCCGCGCAGCAGCGACAGCTCCTGCTTGAGCGTCCGCTCGGACTGCCGGCCCACCAGCCGTGCGACCTCCTCGCCCTGCCGGTCCAGGAACACGAACGTCGGAACGCCGACGAGGCGGAAGTCGCGGGCCAGGTGCCGTTGGTCGTCCGCGGTCACGTCCAGCACCCGGATGCCGACCCGTCGGCCGTCGCACAGCTCCGTGATGCGTCGCAGCGCCGGCTTCATCGTCTCGCACACCGAGCAGTCGCTCGAGACGAGCGCGAGCATCGTCGGCAGGGCCCGGCCGGCCTCGTCGCGGGCCAGCGGCGCGGTGCGCGTCGGAGCCCCGGCGGTTCCGAGCAGCGGGGCCAGGTCGACCAGCATCGCCACGGCCACGACCGCCATCAGTGCGCCGAGCGCCTTCTCGATCCTGGGCAGGTGGGGCCGGACCCGTCGGAGCAGCCGCGTCCCCGCCTCGGCCAGCGCCGCGACGACCAGGAGCGGCAAGGCGAAGCCGAGGCCGTAGACCAGCAGGTAGCCGGCACCGGTCCACGGGTCGACCGCCTTCGCGGCGGCGTACGTCAGCACCGAGCCGAGCACCGGACCCACGCAGGGCGACCAGCCGACTGCGAACACCACCCCCATCAGCACCGCGTTCGCGCCGCCGAACCGGGTGCGCACTCGCCGCTCGTCGAGCCGCAGCATGCGGTCGAGGAACGGCAGCGAGAGCACGCCCAGGAACTTCAGCCCGAAGGTCAGGATCAGCAGCGCCCCGGCCAGTTGCAGCGCCGCCCGGTGCTCGGCGAGGAATCCGCCGACCGTCGTGGCGGTCAGCCCGAGCAGCGTGAAGACGGCGAGGAACCCGAGCGAGAACAGACCGGCGCGCAGCAGCACCCGCCCGCGACGCGACGCTTCGGCGCCCGCGGTCCGCAGGTCGCCGCCCACGAGCGCCGCGAGGTAGATCGGCACCAGGGGCAGCACGCACGGCGTCGCGAACGTCAGCACGCCCGCCCCGAACACGCCGAGCAGATCGAGGTTCATCGTGTCGCCGCTCCCCGGGCTAGACGCCGCCGACCAACGCGCCGATCACCGAGCCGTACAAGCTCGAGATCCACGGGCTGGAGGTGATCGGGCAGCCGCCCGACGAACAACCGACCAGCCGGTAGTAGGCGAACCCCAGGGCCGCTCCGACCACCGCTCCGACCGCGATCGTCACGAGGCGCCTCCGTCTCGGACTCCATTCCTTCCAGACCCGTCGCATGTCCGCTCCCGTCCTACTCCGCGGGCGCCGCCCCGTCCTCCGGCGCCGGCGGCTCGAGCAGGTCGGTCTCGATGACCTCCTCGTAGTAGTGTTGGCCCCGAATCCCGACCACCCGCTCCACGACCTTGCCCCGCTTGAAGAACAGCACCGTCGGCGTGCCGCTCACCCCGAGTTCCGAAACCGACTGGTATCCGAGGCGCACGTTGAGCTGGCCGACCTTGACCTTCCCCTCGTACTTGGAGGCCAGACGCCGGATCGTCGGCACGAGCGTCCGGCACGGCATGCAGCCGTCGGACCAGATGTCCACGAGCACGGGGAGGTCGGACTCCAGGACCTCCTTGCGGAAGTTCGCGTCGTCGAGCGCCACCGGGTCCGCCTCCGGTTGCGCTTCCAGCCCGAGCCAACTCATGATTCCCATCGCCGTCCTCCCACGTCCTCCGAGGCGCCGGACCCCTGTCGGTTCATCGACCACGATATCAAGAACGGTGCCATGCGTGGTCGGTAGTTGAAATGTCGTGATTGCGGATGGTTGAACGGAAACGATGAATTCGTTGCCTGTCCCGCGGCGAGACACCTGTTTCCGGATGAAACGCGCCTCAGGGAACCGGAACCTCGGCCAGCTCCAGCTCGTGCGGGTCCGTGTACCAGACGTTCCAGGAACCGCCGGCCGTCGGCGGCACGACGACGGGGTAGCCGAAGCCGGCCCGGGCGGCCGGGTCGTCCAGCCGGGTCGGACCGAGCGCCTTGCGGCAGGCGGGCAGGGCGGCATCATCGCACGCCGTCCCTCAGAGCGGAATCGCGACCGGACCTTGGCGGAGAGGCGCGTCCGGGGGCGTTCGGGGATCGGCAGGCCGCGATCGGACGTGCTATCGTCGTCCTGCGGGAGGTGCGGCATGTCGCTTCGGGAACGCCGTGTTCGGGATTCCGCGTCTCCCCGAGTCCGGGCCTCGCCGCTGCTGGCGGCGACGGCGTCGCCGGCCCTGAGCGACGACGGAGGAGGGCCGCGATGAAACCGGAGCTGCTGGTCGGCGACCTCACGAAGCTGGACGTCGATGCGATCGTCAATGCGGCGAACTCCTCGCTGCTGGGCGGCGGCGGCGTCGACGGCGCGATCCACCGGGCCGCCGGACCGGGACTGCTCGCCGAGTGCCGCGAGCTGCGCCGCACCCGCCTTCCCGAGGGTCTCCCGACGGGCCGGGCGGTCCTGACCGGCGGCCACCGGCTTGCCGCCCGCCACGTGATCCACACCGTCGGTCCGGTCTATCGCTCGGTGCCGGACCCCGCCGCGCTGCTGGCCGACGCCTATCGCAACTCGCTGGCCCTGGCCGAGGAGCACGGGCTGCGCTCGATCGCCTTCCCGGCCATCAGCACCGGCGTCTACGGCTACCCGCGCGAGGAGGCGGCGGAAGTCGTGAGGCGCGTGCTGGCCGAGTTCCCGTACCGCTCGCTGCAGCGCGTCGTGCTCTGCTTCTTCTCCGCCGAGGACCGGGCGCTCGCCGAACGCATCCTCGGTTGACCACCGGGGACGGCCGGCGGGCGCGGTGGACGCCCCGCCCGTGGCCCGTTATCATTCAGGCATGACGGGTGGCACGGAGCGAAGGGTCGAGGGTCGGGGACGGTCGGCGTGGTGGACGGCGGCGGCGGTGCTGGTCGTCGCGGCGGGTTGCGCTACATCCGAGGGCCACGATTCCGACGACGGGGGGGTGCCGGACGTCGTCGTCGAGGACGGCGGCGAGACGGTCGACGCCGGCTGGGGGTGCCTGATCGATCGCGACTGCGACGACGGCATCGCCTGCACGGTCGACCACTGCACGGACGGGGTTTGCACCCACGTGCCGTGCGCGGACTGCTGCCCGGAGGGGCTGCAGTGTCTGGTGGGCTACGGCTGCGGCCCCGCGCCCGACCCGTGCGCCGTCGACGACGACTGCGAGGACGGCGTGCGCTGCACGCTCGACCGGTGCCGCGACGGGACGTTCTGCGAGTTCGACCCCCAGCACGACCTGTGCGGGGAGGACGAGATCTGCCTCGCCGCCATCGGCTGCATCCCCCGGCCTCCCGAAAGCTGCGTCAGCGCCGACGACTGCCTGCCGGGCCGGCCGTGCCTCGGCACCTGGTACTGCGACCCCGAGTTCGGCTGCCAGTTCGAGTCGCTGCCGGACTGCGACGACGACGACCCGTGCACGGTTGACTCGTGCGACGACGATGCCGGCGGCTGCGTCAACGCGCCGCTCGACGGGGACGGAGACACCTACATCCCGGAGAGCTGCGGCGGCGACGACTGCGACGACGCGAACGCCGACGTCCACCCCGGGGCGGTGGAGATCGAGTGCAACGGGATCGATGACGATTGCGACCCGGCGACGGTCGAGACCTGCTGCACTCCGGGCCCGTGCGCGACGAGCTGCGGGACCGAGGGGCATCGCGGCTGCAACCCGGACGGCTCGCCCGGCCCGTGCGAGCCGCCGGCCGAGGCGTGCAACGGCATCGAC
Organism: Deltaproteobacteria bacterium; assembly: GCA_016930215.1. GTDB lineage: Bacteria > Myxococcota_A > Polyangia > DRWM01 > JAAZOP01 > JAAZOP01. Next base: position 4,686 of record JAFGHH010000200.1, on the reverse strand, counting down.
GACGACTGCGACGGGGCGAGCGACGAGGGATTCGCGTGCGTCGCCGGCACGAGCGGACCCTGCCCGACGAGCTGCGGCTCCACGGGCAGCCGGAGCTGCCTCGGCGACTGCACCTGGGACCTGTGCGTCAACCCGCCGGAAGCGTGCAACGGGGTCGACGACGATTGCGATACGGCGTGCGACGACGGGTTCGCCTGCTGTGCGGGCACGACGCGCGACTGCAGCAGCCTGGGCTGGTTCGCCGGCGCGGCCGTCTGCGCCGGCGACTGCAGCGGGTGGAACACGACCGGCTGCACCAACTGCGGCAACGGGACGATCGATGCGCCCGAGCAGTGCGACGGCACGCAGCTCGGCGGCGCCGCCTGCACGACGATCGGCGGCGGCTGGGCCGGCGGGACCCTGCGCTGCGCGAGCGACTGCCGGTTCGATACTTCGCTGTGCACGCGGTGCGGCAACGGCACGATCGACCCGCCGGAGGAGTGCGACGGCACGAACCTCGGCGGCAACGGCTGCACCACCATCGGTCGCGGCTTCGGCGGCGGGACGCTGCGGTGCGCCACGGACTGCCTGTTCGACACGTCGTCGTGCACGCTGTGCGGCAACGGCGTCATCGACTCGGGCGAGCAGTGCGACGGCTTCAACCTCGACCACCAGAACTGCGTGGGGCTGGGATTCACCGGCGGGACGCTGGACTGCACCACCGGCTGCCTGTTCGATACCTCGGCGTGCACGCGGCCGGACCCGTCGGGTACCTACGACATCACGCCGGACGTCGTCTACAGTTGCGCCTACGGCATGGTGAGCCTCAACGCGACGTCGCTGGCGTTCGCGGACAGCGGGTCGAGCCTGACGGTCAGCAGCTCGGGGATCCCGTGCCCGATGACCGGCCCGTCGGCCGTCGGCGGCTCGATCAACGTTACGTGCACGCTGACCGGCACCTGCAACGAGACCTACTCGGTCGTCGGGACCTTCGACTCGCCGACGCACTGGACGGGCACCGTCACGGCCACGTTCAGCGGCTCGTGGTGCGTGGATTGCACGAACCGGAGCTGGTCGGTCTCCGGCACGCTGCTGTGAGCTTCCGCGACGGGATCGGGTCGGGCGCGTCGGCCGAGGCGTGTCGGCGGCCTCAGCCGCCCCAGGCCATGCCGGAGTACTCCTCGAACGCCTTGTCGTGGATGCTCTTGAACAGCTCGGCGTGGCCCGTTTCCCAGCGGGCGAGCATCTCGAGCACCTCGCGGGCCGGTCCCTGCACCTGCCGGGCGGCCGAGGCGTAGAACTCGGCGAAGTCCCGCTCGATCAGGTACGCGGTGCGGAGCACCGGCAGGTCGGCCACCATCGCCTCGAGCACCGACCGCTCGAGCAGCTCGGCCGCGGCGCGCTCGGAGAAGAACCCCTCCTTCTGCAGCTTCAGGCCGGGGGCCGCATCGCCGGGCTGCTTGCGGTCCAGCGCGTCGAGCTGCTGCTGGATGAACTCGATGTGCTTCTGCTCCTCGTCGGCCAGCATCTTGAACGCGCCGACGGCCGCGGCATGCCCCATCCGGCCCGCGTGCTCCTCGAAGAACCGCTTGCCCTCGCGCTCGCGCTGCAGGGCGTACTCGTAGATCTTGCGCAACTCCATCGTGTTGTCTCCTGAACGCTCGGGGAAGGTCGAGCGGGGACGCGCGGAGGCGTCCCCCGCTGCGGCGGGTGGTCTGGGGCGGGGCTCAGGTCTCCTTGGGCATCTCGCCCTTGAAGCAGTACTGGTAGACGAAGCCGATGAAGACCATTCCGCCGACGATGTTGCCGAGCGTGACCGGGAGGAGGTTCCACTGGGCGAACTCCATCCAGGTGACGTTGGCGCCGAGGAAGATCCCGGTCGGGATGAAGTACATGTTGGCCACGCTGTGCTCGAAGCCGGAGGAGACGAAGGCCATGATCGGGAACCAGATGCCGAAGAACTTGCCGATCATGTTCTTCGAGGAGAGCGCGAGCAGGATGGCGACGTTGACGAGCAGGTTGCAGGCGATGCCCTTCATGAAGGCGGACCAGAACCCGGCCGCGCCCGCCGTGATGTACGGCAGCACCTTGCCCTCGGCAATCGCGATCGCGTTCTTGCCGGCCGCCGTGAGGTCCCCGCCCGGGCCGCCCTTGACCAGCGGTCCGACGGACATCAGGTAGGCCCAGAAGATCGAGCCGATGAAGTTGCCGACGTAGATCCAGAGCCAGGCCCAAAGCAGCCGTTTCCAGGCCAGCTTCTTGTTCAGGCAGGCGACCGGCATCAGCATGCAGTCGCCGGTGAACAGCTCCATGCCCGTCAGGACGATCGCGATGAGTCCGACCGGGAAGACCGAACCTGCGATCAGCGACTTCAGTCCCGGCGCCGCGCCGCCGAGGTCCATTCCCGTCGAACAGACCGTCGCCAGCGCGCCGCCCACGGCGATGTAGAGGCCCGCCATGAAGGACCGCACGAGCCAGTTGGGCAGGGTGAGGTTGCCCTTGTAGGCACCCGCGCCGCTGCAGGCCTGGACGATCTCGACCGGTTTGTTGGCCATCTCGCTTCGCTCCTTCCTCCCTTTGCTGGGGGGCACCCACCCGGCGCCCGACCGACTGGACGATTCGCCCCATAGCCTGTTTCGGGAGGCCTGGACAAGGGAAAAAGAAAGTTCTGGGGCGGTTCGTCCGGCCGGGTCCGCGGCGTCGCCCCCGGGCGGTTCAGCGGGTCCCGTCGGGAGTGCCGGGCGCGGCGCCGCCCCGTCGCGCGACCCAGTTCCGGAGGTCCTCCGGAGTGTTGAGGTTCGGCAGGACCGAGGAACCGCCGAACTCCTCCAGCGGAACCCACCGCGTGTCGCGCTCCGCGAGCAACGGCCGGATGCTCCGTTCTCCGGCCGCCAGCAGCCGCTCGATGTCGGGCAGCAGGCGGCGCCGGTACACCGCCAGCAGCGGCTCGATGTTCCCGTTCGCGGCCCGCGGCACGGCGACGTCGCCGGACAACGCCTCGGACAGCAGCCGCTCGACGAGGCCCGGGGGAATCTCGGGCAGGTCGCAGGCGGCCACCAGGTTGCGGTCGCTGGACGAGGCGGCGAGGCACGAGGCGAGACCCATCAGCGGACCCTGGCCCGGAACGCGGTCGAAGACCGTGCGCGTTCCGGGGAGGTCGTCCGATGCGAGGGCGGGGCTCGTTCCGACCAGCACCTCGCGTGCGTGCGGCCGCAGGCTGTCGACGACCCGCTGCAGGAGCGGGACGCCGCCCACCGCGAGCGCGCGCTTGTCGGCGCCCATCCGGCGACTGGTCCCCCCGGCCAGCACGATCGCCGTGGGCGGCTCGTCGAGCCGCCAGCGTCCGTCGACGAGGTCGAGCGTCCCGAGGTCGAGGTCGTGTCCGGCGCCGTCGAAGCGGACCGTCCGATCGGCGAAGCCGTGCACCTCCCGCGCGGTCGCCTTGAAGGCCGAGGTATCGGTGCGGCGGAGCATCAGGAACAGGTCGGGGTCGAGGACCGTGCGCAGCATGTTCGACTCGGCCACGACCGGCTCGTGCGGGCCGAGGGCCTTCAGCAGGGCCTCCGCGCCGGCGTGCAGCGCGTGCCGATGGACGCGCAGCCACAGCACGCGCCGGGCGCCGGCCTCGAGCATCCGGGTCGTGTCCTTGCCCGGCGGGCCGTCCCGCTCGTCGGTCAGCAGGAACGGACCGCCGAAGGAGCGGCAGACGCCGCAGCCCTCTCCGCCCCGCGGGCACTCGTGCTCGGCGCCCGGGCCGACGGTGGTCACCTTCACCCCGGTCAGCGCGAAACGGTCGGCGAGACGCCGCAGGACGCGGCAGGAGAGGGTGGTCTTGCCCGCGTTGCGGCCGGCGGCTCCGAGCAGCAGCAGGCCCGGCCGGCGGATTCGGGGACCGGCGGGGCCCGGCTCGACCGGCTCGCAGGACGCTTCGCGGGACGGGCCGGGGTCGGGTTCGGTCACCGCGGCAGCAGCGCCTCGAACTCCGGGCGGAACTTGCGCACCATCGCCTCGATCGGGACGGAGAAGGCGTCGCCGGTCGGGCACAGCGTGGTGCCGCCGATCGACTTGCAGAGGCCGAGGACCCGGTCGATGTCGCCGGGCTTGCCCTGGCCGGTCAGCACGCGGTCGAGCAGCCGGACGAGGGCGTGGGAGCCCTGGCGGCAGGGGATGCACTGGCCGCACGACTCGTGCGCATAGAACTGCATCGCCCGCTGGGCCACCGCGGGGATCGAGGTCTGCTCGTTCATCACGATGATGCCGCCGGAGCCGAGCATCGTGCCGCGCTTGGCGCACGAATCGTAGTCCATGTTCAGGCCGGCGGCCTCCTCGGCGGTCAGGATCGGGACCGACAGCCCGCCGACGATCACGGCCTTGAGCCTGCCCTGGACGCCGCCGGCGGCGGCGAGCAGCTCGTCGAGCGGCGTGCCGAGGGGGTACTCGTAGGTGCCCGGCTTGTGGACGTGGCCGGAGATGCCGAAGATCTTCGGCCCGTGGTTGTTCGGCGGTCCCAGCTTGCGGAAGGCCGCCTCGCCGTGCTCCACGATGTACGGCACGCAGGCCAGCGTCTCGACGTTGTTGACGATCGTCGGCGCGCCGTACAGCCCCACGGCGGCGGGGAAGGGCGGCTTGAGCCGCGGGTTGCCGCGCTTGCCCTCGAGCGACTCGATCAGCGCGGTCTCCTCGCCGCAGACGTAGGCGCCGGCGCCG
>JAFGHH010000199.1 GCA_016930215.1 Deltaproteobacteria bacterium | reverse complement strand
CCGCCTCCGTCGAGAACCGCTCGATCTCGGCCCGGACCGGGCGGGCCAACGACGGGCCGCCGTGCCGGGCGTCGAGGGCGCGCCGCAGGTGGGCGAGCACCGCGTCCTCGTCCCCGCGCCGGAAGCAGACCCCGGTCCCGGTCCGCTCCAGGATCGCCTCCATCTCGGGGCTCGCCGTCTCGCACAGGATCGGCCGGCCCGCCAGGAAGTAGTCGTACAGCTTCCCCGGAATGTAGAACGTCTCCTCGCCGAAGGCCGGCAGGTACAGGACGTCCGCCCGGCGCAGCGCCGCCAGGCCCTCCGCGTACGGGATCTTGCCGCGCACCGTCACGTCCCCCTCGAGCCCCAACGCGCGTACGGCCGCGTGGTCGTCCGGGTGGTCGAGGCGGCCGAAGACCAGCAAGCGCACCGCGCCCCGCTCCAGCGACCGCTCGGCCTTGAGCCGGGCCATCGCCCGCAGCAGCGGCAGCGCGCGTCGCGGGCCGTACAGGCTGCCGAAGTGGACGATCGTGAACGGACCGTCCGGGTCGGCCGGCGCGCCCGGCGCGAGCCCCTCGTCGTACGAGCTGTAGATGCGGCGGAGGCGGTCGGCCGGCAGGTGCGGATAGAGTCGCGCATACGCCTCGCGCACGGCATCCGTGGTGACGACCACCCGGTCGGCGGTCTCGAAGACCCATCGCTCGAGCCGCCGTTCGAGCGCCGCCACCGCGGGGTGTCGCGGACGGAACTCGACGTTCATCGTCCACGGGTCGCGCAGCTCGCAGATCAGCGGGACCCCGTGGCGACGCTTGAGCAGGGCGCCCAGCACCAACGCGCTGTAGGGATAGGCGGAGACGCACAGCGCGTCGGGCCGTTCGGCGGCGACGAGGCGCGAGGCGGCGACGAGCGCGTGGGGCAGGTAGGCCACGTCGCCGTCCAGCGGAACGAAACGGTCGGCGGCGCGCTGGGCCCAACCGGCGAGCCGACCTCCGGCCCCGCCGGTCGCGCCGCCCGCCGCGCGCGCGCCGGTCTGGGGGCGCAGCCGGCGGTCGAGCGTGTCGCCCAGGTTGCGGGCCGCCCACATCCAGCCCGGCGCGTACGACCGCTCGACCCGCAGCCCGGGCGGGAGAGCGCCGAGCAGCGAGTCGTCGCGCTCGGCCGGCGTGCCGAGCGGGGCCGTGAGGACCAGCGGACGCCAGCCGTGGTCGGGCAGCCGTCGCGCGAACCGCAGCGGACGCTTGGCGCCGATGCTCGAGCTGGGCGGGAAGAGGAACGCGATCATCAGGACGCTGCGCATGGCTCCCTCGGCGGGCGGCACCATAGCGCCTTCCGTCCGCGCGGCCAACCGCCGCCCGCCGCCCCGAACGGCGCCGAACGGTGGTTCCCCTTCCCGGGCGGACCGTGCTAGCTTCCCCCGCCGTGGAGGCGATCCTCCCGTGAGCGGATCGACCGGCATGGCCGACCAGGACACCACACGCGACTCCGGAGCCGCCGAGGCGGGCGGGGACCGGGCGCCGGCCGCGGCCGGTGCCGCGGGCGCCGGGCGTCCCCGGCCTCCCAAGACCCCGAGCGGCGGCCCGGGACTCCTGCGGGCCGGCGGGTGCCTGATCGCCGTCCTGGTCCTGGTGCTCGTGCTCGCCGGCGTGGCCGTCTTCTACCACCCGCCGCCCGCGCCCGGTCGCACCGGGTCGGGCGGTCCGGATGATCTCGACGCCGGTCCGCCGCTCGCGCTGCCCACCGTCCGGGCGCTCGCGCTCTCCCCGGACGGGACCCTGTTGGCCTCCGGCGGCGACGACGAGGAAGGCGGGCGCTACGTCATCCGGCTGCGGCGCATCGAGGGGCGCCGGTTCGTGGACCGCGAGGCGGCAACCCGGACCCTCGAGGCCCACGACGACCGGGTGTGGGCGCTGCGCTTCCGCCCTCCCGACGGGAAGGAACTGCTGTCGGTCTCGCTGGACGGCCGCGTCGGCTGGTGGAACGTCGAGGACGGCTCGCCGCTCGGCCCGCTGCAACTCCCGCCCGGCCGCCCGGAGGACCAGACGCGCGGACTGCTGGCCCTGGCGGTTTCGGCCGACGGGCGCTGGGCCGCCGCGGGCGGCTGGACCGGCGAGATCTTCGTCTGGGACCTCCAGAACCCCGCCGCGCCGCCCGTGGTTCTTTCGGGCACCCGTCCGCCGTGGCCGGCCGAGCCGGAGAAGGTCGTTCCGGTCGGGCACGTCGGGGAGATCCGTGCGCTGGTCTTCGTGTCCGGGGAGCCGCTGCTGCTGCTCTCCGGCGGCGGCGACGGGCTGGTCGTCGGCTGGGACCCGGTCCAGGCCCGGGCCGGGCGCACCGTCACGCTCGACGGCCAGACGCCCAACATCCGCGCCCTGATGCTGCGGCAGATCGATGCCGGCCGCGACGCCGACTTCGCGATCACCGCCGTTCGGCACGCACCGGCCCGCCAGGGGGTGCTCGTCGGCGACTATCGCGGGTGCGTCTACCTCCTGGGGACCGACCCGCCTTGCCGGGAGTGGTGGCGAGGCAGCGACGCCGTGCGGACGGGCTGCGTACGGCCCCTGCTCGACTCGAAGAAGGTCTGCACGCCGCACAACCGGGCGTCCGGCGAGTCGGCCGTGCCGTTCGTCACGCTCGCCCCCTACCCGGGCCTCGAGGGCGGCTTCGTCGGCGTCACCTTCGGTGAGCAGTTTCGCCTCTTCCGGGTGAACGACCTGCTGGCCTGGCGCGAGTTCTCCGGCTCGGCCGGTCGGGCCGACAGCGTGGGCGCCTTCGACGTCGTCCCGGACGGGGCGTTCTACGTCGTCGGCGGCCGCAACGGCCAGCTTCGGTTGTACGAGCCCGCGCCGGATCCTGCTTCGCCCGACATCCGGATCCGGGACCGCTTGCCGTAGGACCCGCTCGCGGAACCCACGGCGGAACGGGCGCGATCCGTGACGCGCGGGCCGTCCGCGGGGCTCAGGGGCGCCGGCCGGCGCGGCTCTCGAGGGCGTCGACGATCCGTTCGGCGGTCCGCCCGTCCCACAGCGGGATCTCGTGCGTCTCGCGGCGGTGATCCAGCGCCTCCTCGGCCGCGGCCCGGATCGCCTCCGGCCGGACGCCGACCACGCGGTTGGTGCCCCGCGACACGGTCACGGGCCGCTCGGTGTTCTCCCGCAGCGTCAGGCACGGGATGCCCAGGACGCTCGATTCCTCCTGCAGGCCGCCCGAGTCGGTGAGCACGAGGGCGGCGGAGGCGGTGAGTCCGAGGAAGTCCAGGTAGCCGAGCGGCTCGAGCAGGCGGAGGCCCGGGACCTCGCGCGCCGCGCCCGCCAGCCCGAGCTCCTCCAGCCGGGCCCGCGTGCGCGGATGCACCGGGAGGACCACCGGCAGGCGTCGGCCGAGGTTCCCGACCGCCTCGAGGATCCCGGCGAGGGTCGGGCCGTGGTCGACGTTGCTCGGCCGGTGCAGCGTCATCACGGCGTAGCCGCCCGGCGACAGCCCCAGCCCCTCCGCCGTGCGCCGCGCGCGGGCGGCCGGCAGGAAGCGCAGGAGGCAGTCGATCATCACGTTCCCCACGCGCACGATCCGCTCGGGCGGCACGCCCTCCGCACGCAGGTTCTCGTCGGCGTCCTCCGAGGGCGTGAGCAGCAGGTCGGCCACGCGGTCGGTGACGACCCGGTTCACCTCCTCCGGCATCTCCCAGTCGCCGGAGCGCAGGCCGGCCTCGACGTGCGCCGTGGG
>JAFGHH010000198.1 GCA_016930215.1 Deltaproteobacteria bacterium | reverse complement strand
CGGCGGCGGCTCGCCGATCCTGCGCGGGATGGTCGGTCCGCAGAACCTGATCCTGGTCGACGGCGTGCGGCTGAACAACTCGGTCTACCGCACCGGCCCCGTGCAGTACCTGAACCTGGTCGACGCGCTGTCGCTGGAGCGGGTCGAGGTGTTGCGCGGACCGGGATCGGTGCTGTACGGCTCGGACGCCATGGGCGGCGTGGTCCGGCTGTTCCCGATGGGGAGCCTGTGGCGGGACGCGGACGGCACGGAGCGGACGGCACGGGTCACCGGCGTCGGGGGCTCGGCCGACGACCAGCGTTCGGGCCACGCGCGCCTCGGCCTCGCGCACGACGGCCTGCGGGCGCTGGTCGGCGGAACGATGCGGTGGTTCGGCGACCTCGAGGCGGGCCCGGGGGTCGGGCGGCAGATCCACACCGGCTACGCGCAGGACTCGGCCTCCGCGCGGCTGGCCTACCGGGTGCAGGACGGCGTGCTGGCCGGTTGGACCGTCACCACCGCCTGGCTCTGGACCCGGCTGTCGGACGCCGGTCGCACCGACAAGCTCTACGACGCCCATTCGCTGTCGGTCTACGACAACGACGACCACCTCGCCTACCTGCGCCTCGGGGCCCCGCTCCCGGCGCTCGACAGCGAGGCGGAGCTGACGCTGTCGTACCAGGGCTTCTTCGAGCGCAAGGACGCGGTCGCGATGCGGGACGACCTGGTGACGGAGGTCTCGACCACGCGGGACGATACGCAGGTCGACACGCTCGGGCTCGACCTGCAGTGGACCACGCGCCTGCTCGCGGACCGCCTGCGGCTGCTCGGCGGCGGGACGTGGTACCGCGACTGGGTCGATGCGGAGCGGTGGTACCGCGGCGGGGCGGCGCCGTTCGAGCCGCGGCCCGACCCGGGGTTCCCGGCCGGCTCGACCTACGACAACTGCGGCGTGTGGCTGATGGTCGAGGGGGAGCCGTGGGTCGGCGACGGCGGGCACGAGCTGCGGCTCGCCGCCGGCTACCGGCTGCACGGGATGGTCGGCCGGGCGCCGGCCCGCGACGGCCTGCCGGAGGTCGACGAGTCGGACCTCGGCCACGTCTTCCTCGGCAGCGTGCGCTACGCCTGGGCCGACCGGCTCACCGCCGCCGCGACCTTCTCGCAGGGGTTCCGCGCGCCGAACCTGGCCGAGGCGGTGCTGCTGGGCGACACGGGGAAGTACTTCCACATCCCGAACCCCGACCTCGGGCCGGAAGCCTCGGACACGATCGAGCTGCTCGTGCGGGGGAGGATCTGGCGCCTGACGTTGGGCGCCGCGGGCTACGTCTCGCTGCTGCACGACCTGCTGCGCCGCGAGGAGACGACGTGGCGCGGGGCGACCGAAGTGGGGGGCAAGCCGGTGGCGTGGGACGTCAACGGCGGCGAGGGGACGCTGTGGGGCGTGGAGACCGAGCTGGCGCTCGAGCTTCCGGCCGGGTTCTCGCTGTCCGGCAACCTGTCCTGGACGTGGGGCGAGGAGGAGCTGCCCGCGGGGGGGACGATGCCGCTGACGCGGATCCCGCCGCTGTTCGGGCGCGCGGCGGCGCGGTGGGCCTCGCCGTGGGCCGGGCCGTTGCGCGGGTTCGTCGAGCTGTACGTGCTGGCGGCGGGGACGCAGGACCGGCTGTCGGCGGAGGACGAGAAGGACGCGCGGATCCCGGAGGGGGGCACGCCGGGATGGACGACGCTCAACTTCCGCGCGGGCGTGGAGGCTGCCGACGACCTGCGCATCACCTTCGACGCCCGCAACCTGCTCGACGAGACCTACAAGTACCACGGCTCGGGCGTCTACGGCCCGGGCGCCTCGGTGGTGCTGTCGGTCACCGCGGCGCTGTGACGTTGCTTCGGGCCCCGGGCTCGGATATACCGCGTCCAAGGAGACTCATGACGCCTCGACTGCTCGCACCGACGATCCTGACCCTCGCCAACATCTCGGCCGGCTTCGTCGCGATCCTGGCCGCGTCCGAGGACCGCTTCCAACTCGCAATCTGGCTGGTGGTCGGCGCGATCCTGCTCGACGGGCTGGACGGACGCGTGGCGCGCCGGCTCGGGGCGACCAGCGACTTCGGCCGACAGCTCGACAGCTTCTCGGACGCGGTGAGCTGCGGCGTCGCGCCCGCGTTCCTCATCTACCGCGCGGTCCTGGGGCCGCTCGGGGTCTTCGGCGCCGCCATCGCCGTGCTCTACCTGCTGGCGGGAGTGGCGCGGCTGACGCGCTTCAATCTCACCTCGGACGTGCACAAGAAGGCGCGCCGGACGGTCGGGGTGCCGATCCCGATCGCCGCCGGGTACATGCTGGCGCTGGTGGCGATGCGCGCCCACCTGGCCCCGGAGGTCGCGGCGGCCACGGTCGCGGTGCTGGCACTGCTGATGGTCTCGCGCTGGCACCTCCCGGAGCTGCGCGGCGACGTGGTCGGGATCTTCATCCTGCTCGGCCTGGCCGCCTACTTCACGGTGCTGGTCCACCCGGGTTGGGTGACGGTGGCCGTGTGGAACGCCTGGAACGTCGTGATCCTCGTCGTCGCGGGAACGCTCGAGCATCGCCTGCGGCGCACGCGGTCGGCGCCGGTCGCCGCCGACACGGCGGTCTGACGGCCCGGCTTTCAGAGCACCGGGACGCGCTCGAGCACGCGGTCGAATTCGGCCTCGACCGTCGGCCACGCGTTCGGACCCACCGAGTTGGTCTCCTCGTAGTGGTCGCCGGGGGCCTCCTCGACGTACGGTCCGGCCGCGTCGAGCTCGTAGTCGTAGGCCGGGACGAAGTACCCGAGCATGTCGTTGACCAGGCCCCAGGCCATCGGAAAATCGACCGCCGTCAGCTCGTCGAACAGGTACGGTGGGGGCGGGGCCAGGGCGAGGTCCGGCGGGTTCTCGCGCGACAGGTCGACGAGCGGCCAGAGGTCGGGGGTGTGGCTGCCGTCGTACCCGCCGAGGAACACCTCGGGCGGCGGCTCGCCGCCGATCGTCAGCGCCTGGGCGCGGCCCAGACGGAGCCAGCAGATCTCGGTCCAGATCCTCGGGAAGTTGCCGAGGTCCAGGGGGAACGTCGGGTCGTAGCCGTGCGCCGCGCGGGGGAACACCTCGAGCAGCAGCATCGCGTGGTACGCGTAGTTCTCGATCGTCAACTCGAACCGGTCGCGGACGAACGCCAGCGGCATCGAGGCCTCGGCCGCCCCGGCCTCGGCGATGGCGCGCAGGGCGCCGACGGCGAGCAGCCGACCGACCGCCTCGGCCTTGGCCGGGGTGTCCTCGTCGTAGTCGACGCCGTCGAGCCCGGTGGCGACGACGCGGCCCGGGCCGATCTGCACGCCGAGCGCTCCCTGGACGAAGACGGCCGTGCCGCCGACGCCGGAGACGTCGGTCGCCCCGACGTGTACGCCCTCCTCGATGCCGTCGCGCAGCCAGTGGACGTAGTCGGCGGAGAACAGGCTGGTGCGGTCGCCCGAGTACTCGGGGTGCGCCGTCCAGTTGACGAGGGTGGCGATCGTCGAGCCGTCCGCGGGGCGCACGAACTGGAGCGTCGTGAGCACCTCGTTGAGGATGCACGGGTCGCGGCTGTCGGAGACGACGTTGGCCACCCCCTTGGTCGGGCTCTCGCCGGGCACGGTCGAGCCGTAGCGCACGTGGGCCGGCTCGAGCGCGGCCCAGGCCTCGCGGATCGCGGCGGCCATCTCGCCGCGCACGAAGGCGACGTAGGCCGGGTCGACGCCGCTCGTGAGCTGGTTCGCGCCCCAGATGCCGATCGTGTCCGGCCCCTCGTGGTTGTGGGAGGCGGCGGAGACGACCAGGTCGAGCTCCAGGTCGGCCACGGCCTCGCGCACCCGCTCCACGTCGTCGTAGAACAGGCCGATCAGGTCGGAGGCGACGACGACGACGGAGACGTCGCCGGAGCGCAGCGCCAGGACACGGGTCTCGATGTCGTCGCCGATGCCGGAGGCCGGCCGCGGCCCTCCGCCCAGCCCCGCCATCCAGGTGCCGTCGAAGACGGTATCGCCGTCGACGTCGTCGAACTCGTCGCCGTCCTCCATCTCGTAGAAGGCGTTGCCGTTGACATCGACCGTCATCGTCTCGACGATCGTCGGGTTGATCGCACGTCTCGCCACGCCGACCTCGAGCGTCGCGCCCGCCGCGGCGCACCCGGGCCCGCCGGGACAGACCTGGTAGGTGGAGGTCCCGGCGTCGCCACCGGCGTCCCCGCCGTCCGTGCCCGGAGTCGCCGGGCCGTCGCACGCGGCCCCCGGGACGCAGCATCCCGCCAGCAGCCAGACCCGAACGAGCCTCGTTCGCATGACTTCCCCCCCACCCGCGCTCCGGCTCAGTCCAGCAGGTCGCCGTCGATGACGCGCGTGCGCTTGCGGTCGCGGCACTCCTCGATGTGCTTGCGCATCGTGTCGCGCAGCGCGTTGGCGTCCCGGATGCCGGCCAACGTCAGCTCGGCGGTCGTACGGTCGGAGCTCACGACGACGATGTTCGACAGACCGACGAGCCGCAGGAAGAACGGCTGGAGCACGTTGAGGTCATCGACCCGGTACAGCTCCAGGTTGTCCGTCCGCCGCGAGAAGACGCCGATGGTGGACAGGATGCGCTGCGAGGTCAGCTTGTACTTCGTGGTGCGCGTCACGAGGTACGCGCGCAGGATGACGAACAGCGGAACGACCGTCAGCGCCAGGACGCCGAGGCCGATCGGCGGGCCCCAGGAGCCGAGGAAACCGCAGCCGCCCAGGCGAAGCCAGACCCCGACCACGGCCAGCGCGACCAGCACCAGGCCCCAGCCGAGGTGGTTGCCGAACTGCGTCCACTGCGACGGCGTGCCCTCCCAGACCGTCTTCTCCTCGGGTGCCGGAATCGGCGGAGCTTCGTGTTCCTCGATCATCCGTACCTCCCGGTGCGGCGGCCGCCCGAGGCGTCGGGTCCCCTCCCCGGCGGCGCCGCAGGACGAACGTACGCTAGCACGACCGACGGCCGTGGAGAACCGTTCCCGGGTCGGGCCGGCCCTCAGATCGGCGACGGCGGGCACTGCACGCGCCGCAGCGCCGTGTTGTCGTCCTCCCGACACTCCGCGACGGCCGCCACGTCGTCCGGGTCCGCGACGGCGTACACGTCGTGCGGCTCGCCGATCGGCGTGCCCGTCCACGTGCACTCGACGCGCTCGCACGCGCCGGGGTCG
>JAFGHH010000197.1 GCA_016930215.1 Deltaproteobacteria bacterium | reverse complement strand
TCTGCCTGCCCGGGAACCCGCGCTGCGCGGAGTGTCCGGTGGCGGTCTGGTGCGGCGCGCGCCGGGCCGGCGCGCCGGAGCGCTACCCGGGGCCGGGGCGGGCGGCGCGGACCGTGCGCGAGTCGGTCGTGCGCGTGGCGCTGGAGCGGAGCGGGCGTTGGCTGTTGCGGCGCAACGGGGCGGGCGAGGCGCCGGCGGGGCTGTTCGAGTTCCCCGCCCTGCCCCGTCCGCCGGCGCGGCCGACGCCGGCGACGGTGGCCGCGGCGGTCGCGCGGAGCTGGCGGCTGCGGCCGGCGGACTGCCGCGAGCTGGGAACGGTGCGGCATCAGATTCTCGCGCGTTCGATCGCGGTGCGGGTGTTCGCGGCGGAGGTGGTCGCGGGGCCCTCGACGCCGCCGCGGTCCGCGGGTGACTTCCGGTGGGTCGCCCTGCGCCGTTTCGCCGAGCTGCCGGTGTCGGGTGCGGCGTTGAAGATCGCGTTGATGGTCTCGCGAAGGCGCAGGGGCCAGGAGCCCCGCGCCAAGACGCAGAGACGCGAAGGGGCGATGTCCCCTACGACAGCCCGAGTTCCTGGAGGGCGGCGGAGTACAGCTCGGGGGTCCCGGCGACGACCGGGGCGGCAGGCTTCCAGGCGCGGTACAGGTGGTGGCGGAAGCCCCAGTTGTGACGCGTCTCGAACAGGAAGCGGAACAGGCGGTTGGGCGAGCGGTCGATCAGCCGGCGCAGGCTCCGGCGCACCTCGGGGAACTCCACGGCGAAGACGAACAGGCGCTGCAGGTTGGTGATCCGCTCGCGGTCGCGCGGGGTCGGGTAGCGCAGCGGGGACTCGCCGAAGTACGAGTACGACAGCCGGTCGAAGTTGCCGTCGAAGTACCCGTGTTCCTCGGCCCAGCGGGCGATGGGGGTCGCGGGATACGGCTGGAGGACGGTGGCGGCGGCGAGGTCGACCCGGCAGGCGGCGTTGAGGGCCACGGTGCGGAGCTCCTCGTCGAGCGTGGCGCTGGGGATGCCGACCATGCTGAACGAGAGGATGCGGATGCCGGCGGCCTTGAGGCGGCGGCAGCCGGCGAGGATCTCGGCGTCGGAGGAGGGGCGGCCGAGCACCTCGCGCCGGACGCGCTCCGAGCCGGACTCGATGCCGAGGCCGACCGCCGTGCAGCCGGCGTCCGCGAGCAGCCGCACGGTGCGCTCGGTGGCCCGTTCGGGGCGCAGCTTGCAGAAGAACGGCAGGCCGACGCGGCGCGGGTAGACGCGCGCGAAGGCCTCGAGCCAGCGCTGGTTGGCGCAGAAGTTGGCATCGATGAACCAGGCCAGCTTGAGGCCCCAGCGGTCGCGCACGCGCAGGATCTCGTCGCAGACCCGCTCTGGGTCGTGCGCGCGCAGCAGCGGGCCGTACGGGCGGTAGCGCAGGTTGAGGCGGAAGTTGAAGCAGTAGGAGCAGCGGTGCGGGCAGCCGCGGGTGGCGAGGAACGCCTTGTTCGGCGCGCCGCGGTAGCGCGCGTCGAAGTCGTAGAACAGGTCGAAGGCCGGGGGCGGCAGGCGGTCGAGGTCGCGGACGGGTCCACGGGGCTCGCCGCGCTCCACGGGCCCGCGGCCGTGGTCGCGGCGGACCCACCAGCCGGCCGGCAGCTCGGGAAATCCCGCCTGCCACAGCACGAGGAACTCCGGGAACGACTCCTCGCCCTCGCCGATGCACACGCCGTCCAGCGGGGCCTGCTCGAGCACTTTTGGGAAGAAGGTCGGGTGCGGGCCGCCGAGCACCAGGCCCTTCTGCGGGAAGCGGCGGCGCAGTTCGCGGGCCCAGCGGACGTAGACGCGGTGCAGGCCGGTGGTGGCGGACATCGCCAGCACCTCGGCGTCGCGCACCCTGGGGTGCGCGGCGAGCCGGGCGACGTCCCGGTCCTGCACGAGCGCCACCGCGTGGCCGCGGCGGCGCAGGGCGGCGGCGAGCGACATCAGGCCGTAGGCCAGCGGCTCGCGGGCGCCGAGGGAGATGAAGGTGACGTTCACGGGAGGGGCACTCGCGTCGGGGTCACTCGCAGACGATGTCCCAGAGGTCCTCGCCGTCGTCGGCGGCGCCGTCGTCCGGGGACGCCTCGTCCGGGGCGGCCGCGTCGTCCTCGGCGGTCGCCTCGTCGGCCGCGGTCGCGTCGTCCTCCGAGCTCGCCTCGTCGGAGGTCGAGACGTCCGGGGCGGTCTCGGCGGTGCCGTCGGGCACGTCGGCCGGGGGGAGGGAGCCGCCGCCGCAGGCGTCGAGCACCGCGGTGACGGTGCCGAGGCCGAAGTAGAATCCGAGCCGCGCGAGCCTGCGCACCGTGTCGATCAACGCCATGTTCGACCATGTAGCACGGCGGCCGGCGCGGGGGCAAGCGCGCGGGCGCGGTCAGGAGCCGGTCCGCAGCATCACGGCGTGCTTGCCGGCCTGCTTGGCGTCGTACATCGCGCCGTCGGCCTCCTGCAGCAGCTCCTCGTCGCGGTCCGGGGCGACGGCGTACCAGACCAGCCCGACGCTGGCGCCGACGTCGGCCTCGGGGTACGGGGCGGCGGCGGCGGCCACGCGCTCGACGATCCGGCGGCCGATCTCCTCGGCCGGCGCCGGCTCGACCTGCCACAGCAGGATCCCGAACTCGTCCCCGCCCAGTCGGGCCACGACGTCGCTGGTCCGCACGACGTCGCGCAGCTCGTCGGCGATCCGCCTCAGCAGGTCGTCGCCGGCCGCGTGGCCGTGCCGGTCGTTGACCCGCTTGAAGTTGTCGAGATCGAGGTAGGCGACGCAGATCGGCGTCCGGGCGCGACGGCTGCGCGCGGTTTCGATCCGCAGCGTCTCGAGGAACGAGCGGGAGTTGGCGAGGCCGGTGAGTCCGTCGGTGCGGGCCAGCGTGCGTTCCGCGTCGAGGGCGCGGGCGAGGCGGCCGTTGAGGTCGACGAGGCGCAGGCGGTCGCTGCGGACGCGCGCGGCGAGCAGGCCGATCGCGGCGTAGATCGCGAGACGTGTGAACGCGTTCCAGCCCGCCACCGGCACGTAGCCTTCGGCGTGCTGGGCCACGTCGGCCGCGAACCAGGCGGCGGCGGCGCCGAGCGCCAGCAGCAGTCCGGCGCGGCGCCCGGCGAGCCAACCGACGACGGTGACCGGCACGAGGTAGACCAGCGACAGCCCCACTTCCGGCCCGGTGGCGTGGTCGAGCCAGCCGATGGCCGCGACGAGCGCCACGCCGACGGCGACCGTCGCGGCCCAGCGCGAGACGGAGAGCGCGGGGCCGGCCGCGGCGGCCGGGAGCGCGGCGGCCTCCGGCCCGGGACGGTCGGCCGGCGCGAGGGAGCGAGCGGCGGTGGCGTGCGGCGCGTTCATCGTCGGCGGGAGCATGCCAGACGGCGGTACGGTCGGGCAATGCAACAGCTTCGACCCGATTGACCTCACGGCATCCAGGGCGGCAGGGCGCGCAGGCGGGCGACGGCGTCGGGGCCTTCGACCAGCGGGCCGTGGGCCGGGAGGATCGTCGTCACCGGCAGCGAGCGGATCAGCGCCTTGGTCAGCAGGTAGTCGACCCGGTCGCAGAGCAGCGGGTTCCACTCGCCGCCGAAGTAGTTGCGCACGGTGTCGCCGCAGACGAGGAACCCGGCCGCCGCGTGGTGCAGCAGCACGGCGTCGTCGGCGTGGCCCGGGCCGTCCCACAGGCGCCAGCCGGGGAAGCCGGGCAGCTCGGCGCCGTGGGCGAAGGGCGGCAGGAGCGGGGCGCGGAAGCGGTTGCGGCCCCACGGGAAGCCGAAGTCGAGCCCCTCGCGCCAGTCCTCCGCCGGGAGCAGCGGCAGCCCTTGCAGCGGCCAGGTCGGCACGGCCCGCCAGAGGTACGGCCAGGCCGGGAAGCGCGGCGCCCGGCCGCCCGTCACCGTCGCGTGCCCGACCTCGTTCAGCGCGAGCGGCGCGCCGACGCGTCGCGCCAGGGCATCGATGCCCATGATGTGGTCGAAGTGCAGGTGGGACGGCATCACCCAGCGCACGTCCTGCGGCTTCCGCCCGAGCCAGTCGATCGCCTCGAGGATCAGCGGCACGTCGGCCTGCGAGCCGACATCGACCACGCCGAGGCCCTCGGGCCCGACGAGCAGGTACGACACGCAGTAGCGTCCCGGCACGGCGAGCACCGCGGCGCCTTCCCGCTCGACGAACCGTCCCTCGGGAGCGCCGGCCGGCGCCAGCCAGCGGGCCAGCAGCGGCCTGGGCCTTCCGAGTCGAGCGACGTCCTTCATCGTCGTCTCCTCACGTCCGCACCTCGAGGCCCGCGCGGCGGAACGGCTCCGCGCAGCGCTCCACCTCGTCCGAGGGCATCCACTCGGCGTGGGCGTAGGGCAGGTCGAGGCCGAGCGCGCGGCGTTTGGCGACCCACAGGGGGTTGTAGGGCAGGAGGGCGACGCGCGGCAGTCGCAGCGCCCGCAGCGTCGCCGCCAGTGCCTCGAGGTTCGCCGGGGTCGTCGTCAGGCCCGGCACGAGCGGGACGCGGGGCAGCAGGCGGTCGGGCGCCTCGCGCGCCAGCCGCGCGAGGTTTTCCCGGATCCTCCGGTTGTCGCGTCCGGTCAGGCGGCGGTGCTCTTCCGGGTCGTCGAGCTTGAGGTCGAAGTAGACGGCGCGGAGGTGCGGGAGCAGGAGGTCGGAAAAGCGGTCGCCGTCGAACTCGCCGCAGGTTTCGACGAGCACGTGGGTGCCGCGGGCGGCGAGGCGCGCGGCGAGGTCGGCGACCCATTCGAGGAACAGGGTCGGTTCGCCGCCGGACAGGGTGACGCCGCCGCCCGAGGCGCGATGGAACGGCTCGTCGCGCAGCAGGGTCTCGACGAGCGCGGCGGGCTCCCAGGCCCGTCCGGCGACGCGGCGGGCGTCGGCGAGGCACGCCTCGACGCAGGCGCCGCAGGCGATGCAGCCGTCGGGCTGGGGCGAGGCGGCGGGGCGGGCGAGGCCGCGGGGGCACGCCGGCACGCAGGCCCCGCACTCCGTGCAGCGTTCCGGCAGCCGCTGCAGCTCGGCCCGCGGCGAGAGCGTCTCGGGGTTCTGACACCACTCGCAGCGCAGCGGGCAGCCCTTGAAGAACGCGACGGTGCGGATGCCGGGGCCGTCGTCGAGCGAGTTGCGCTTGACGTCGACGACGAGCGGGGCGTGGGGGGCGTGACCGGGCTCGGGCACCCTACCCTCCCCGATGGAGCGTGCCCCACACCATCGCGGGGGTCGCGGCCTCGAGCACCCGGTTCCTGCC